>JAYUKI010001243.1:0-7892 GCA_043764595.1 Myxococcales bacterium
CGCGATGAGCTGACGCTCCCCCGCGCTGAAGTTGGCTCCTCGCTCGTCCACTTTGGCGTCGAGGCCTCCCTCGCGACGCTCGAAGAGCTCGAGGGCTCCGATGCGACGGAGGGACTCTTCCACGCGGGCTCGGCTCGGGGTCTCGTCCGAAATGGCGACGTTCGAGAGCACCGTTCCGGCGAACAGGAAGACATCCTGCGGAACCACGGCGAACTTCTCGCGCATGGTCACGCGGTCCTGAGCGGCTACGTCCCGACCGAGCACACGCACCGTGCCTTCTTCGACCTCGTAAAGACGAAGCGCGAGGCTCGCGACGGTGGACTTTCCAGCTCCGGTGGCGCCTACGAGGGCGACCTTCTCGCCACGCGCAATGCGAAGGCTCACGTCGTTCAAGACCGGGACGCCGGGCTTGTAGCCGAACGTCACATGATCGAGCTCGATGGCCGGGCTGTTCTCGTCTTCCTCTGCGTTCGCGTTCGCCAAGGCGGCGCTCGCCGTGGGCCCCGCTTCGAGATCGTCTTCGTCGAGCAAGCGGAAGATGCGCTCGGCGCCGCTCATGGCGCTCTGCAAGATGGTGTAGCGCTGCGCGAGAAGGCTCACCGGCTCGAAGAACTGCCGAATGTACTGCGTGAACGTGACCACGAGCGGAAACGTGATGGTGGGGTCCCCCGCGCGCGAGAACCCTGCCCAAAAGAGGACGCTCGCCACGCACACCGTACTGACCATCTCGATGGCGGCGTCGAGCACGGCTTCGTAGAAGATCGAGCGCTTGTTGGCCTCGCGGTAAGCGTCGTTGATCGCGTCGAACTCGGCCTGCATCTTGGCTTCGCGGGCATAGGCTTGCACCACCGCGACGCCGGCCACTTGTTCGTTCAAGAAGGCATTCAAGCGTGCAGTCTTGGTGCGAATCTCGCGGAAGGCGTCCCGGCTGCGGCGACGCACGAAGCGCACGACCAGACCCACGAAAGGAAGCGCTGCAAACGCGATGAACGACAGCTTCACGTGGAGCGAGAGCATCATGATCACGATGCCCACCAAGGCCGCGAGATCGCCTACCGCGTTCAAGACGCCGGACGCAAAGAGCTCACCTACGGCGTCGACGTCGCCCGTGGCCCGCGTGACCAGACGCCCCACCGGGGTCTTGTCGAAGTAGCGGAGCGAGAGCCTCTGGAAAAACGCAAAGACCTCGCCACGCAGATCCGCCATGGCTCGCGCGCCGGCCACTTGCATGATGTAGGTCTGCATGAAGCTCAAGAGCTGTCCGCCAATCACGAACAGCGCGAGCCACATGCCGTCGCGAAGGAGGGCGTTTCCCTCGCCTTTTGCAGCGTGGGACACCACTCGTCCCATGAGAAGCGGGCGGACGAGCTGGGTCGTGGCCAAGAGCCCGAGCAGCAACAGCGACACGACGATGAACTTGGAGTGCGGGCGGACGAACGGCCACATCCGACGAAGAAGGTCGGTGTCGTAGACGCGTCCAATGGCTTCTTCTTCGTGGTAGGCGCGACCGGTTTTTTTGGCGCCTTCGCCGGCCTTTTCCTTTTTTGGCTTTTGCGACGGCCCGATGGGGCTCGTGGGAGAGCGGTACGGAGTGCGAGGCTCGCTCACGAGGCACCTCCCGAAGGTGGCGCGCTCTCGGTCGGCACGTCGTCGAGCTCGAGGTCCTGGAGCTCGCGCTCGGCGGATTGCTCTGCCGCAAAAGCGGCGTAAAGCGATTTGTTCGCGAGAAGCTCGGCGTGAGTGCCCCGTTCGAGGACACGGCCTTCGTCGAGCACGAGCACGCTGTCGCAGCGTTCTGCCGCGGCAATCCTGTGCGTGACGAGGACGAGAGTGCACTTTTGGGCGTGGCGCGCGATGGTGTCCAGAATGGCTTCTTCGGTCTTTGCGTCGACCGCGCTCAGAGGGTCGTCCAGGACCAAGATGCGCGGGCTGCGTGCGAACGCCCGACCGAGCGCGATGCGCTGTTTTTGCCCCCCCGAGAGCTGAACGCCACGCTCGCCCACCACGGTGTCGTATTGGTCGGGCAGAGCCAGAGCTTCTTCGTGGACTTGTGCGTCACGCGCGGCGGCGTAGACCCGCTCGAGGCCTTCTTCGGACTCGCACTCTTGAAGACAGAAACCGATATTTTCCGTGACCGTGGTCGAGAACAAGAAGGCGTCTTGTTGGGCATAGCCGACGCTTTCCCGCACGTACGAAAGTGGCAAATTGCAGAGGTCTTGGCCGTCGATGGCGACCGTGCCACGGGGCGTGGGCAAGAGGCGCGCGAGCAGCATGGCGACGGTCGATTTGCCCGAGCCGGTGCGCCCCATGATGGCGAGCGAGCGGCCCGCGGGGAGCTCGAACGTGACGTCCGACACGACCTCGCGGCCGCCGGCAACGTAGGCGAACGAGAGGCCATTGACCGAGAGGGCGCCCTCGGGGTGCTCGGTTGGTTTTTCGGTTCCCGAGACGACCTCGGGCACTTCGCGGAAGATCTCGTCGAGGCGCGCGAACCCCGCGCGACCGCGCTGCACGATGGCCACGGAAAATCCGACGGCGATCATGGGCCACGTCATGCGTCCGAAGGCGAGCCAGAAGGCGAAAAAGGAGCCCTGCGACAGCGCCCCTTGAAGGAGCATGGTGGAGCCGTACCAGAAGAACGCCAAGAGCCCGACCGACGCCGCGGCGCCGATGGAAGGCCCCATGAGGCCGCGCAGACGCGCGAGACCCAAGCTCGCGTCGAGGTAAGCGAGGTTGGCCTCGTCGAAGCGACGGCGTTCGCGGCGCTCGAGGGCGAAGCTTCGCACCACGCGCACGCCAGCCAAGTTGTTCTGGACGACCTCGCTGAGCTTGCCGAGGGTCTCTTGGTTCGTCTTGGTGCGCGAGTAGAGCTGCCCGCTCACTCCGCGGCCCAAGAGGACGATGAGAGGCAACATGGTGAGCGAAACCAACGTGAGCTTGCCGGAGATCGACACCATGACTTGGAGCGCGCTCGCGAACGCGAAGACCACGTTCACGAGGTTCAAGATGCCGAAGCCGAAGAGCAGCCGCACTTGCAGCAGATCGCCGGAGGAACGGCTCATGATCTCGCCGGCGGACATCTTCCGGTAGAACGCCGCGCCGAGCGAGTGCAGGTGCTCGAGAAGCGCCGAACGGAGCTCGTACTCGACGTCGCGACCCGCGTTGAAAATCCACCACCGGCTCGCCACGCGCGCGACGAGGGCGACGATCGCCAGGGCGAACATGGCGACCGACGGACCCCACGGAAAATCTGCGGCGTTTCCGAAGATGCGGTCGACCGTCGCCTTCGACAGCCAGTCGATGCGGTTCATCGAGAGCTGGAAGATCGCCAACATGATGGTGCCCGCGACATACTGCGGGACCTTTCGAACGAGCTGTCCCGTGAGGGTGCGCGGATAGCGCTCCGCGATGCGGGCGGACGGTGCAGACGGTGTCACGACGGCAGCCTCGGGCACAATCCGGTGTCTTCTACTCCCCGCCCGGCCGCGCCGCTTCAAAAAAGGTAGCGACCATCCGTCAAGCCAATGAAACCATGAATGAATTCGTCAGCGCGGACTGAGTTTTCGGTGCGACGAAGGCAGCGGGGAGCGCTTCGCGCCCTTGGGTCCACACGCCACGAGCTCACTGACCGCGACCCGCGTGACGAGGAGGCCCATGGTGACCTTGGCCCCCGTCGCGGAGAGCTCGACCACTTGGCCTACGCGCCCCGCGAAGGGTCCGGACAACACCTGGACACGTGTGCCTTTTTCGATGGTGCCGTTCGGATCGACGTCGAACACGCGGGACGCCTTTCGAGGGATCTTTCGCTCGAGCCGAGGCGGCAGCGCGCGCGCCGACGTGGGCTCGGGCGAAGGCGGAAGGGATGGCGTGAGGGCGCTCCCGGCTTCACGGCTTTCGCGGCGGGCCGAGCGTTGTTTGGCTTCGTCGTCGCGCGGGCGGCGCACTGGACGCTCGCTCGGAACCGGGGCTTCGTGCTCGGGCTCGCGGAAGCGGCGCTCGCGGCGCGCTTCCCAGCGTGTGACGAGACCGAGCACGTCGTTGTCCTCCGCCCAGGCGATGAGCTTCATGACCGACGAAATGGCGTAGAGCGCATCCTCCAGCGCGTCTCCCAAGTCCTCGGGAAAGCCCACGACCACGGCCTTGGGAATGCGCCATCGAACCCGGAGCGACGTCTGGTCGCCACGGGCTTTGTCGCAGCGTTCGCGGAGCTCGTCCGCGGTGGCTCGGAAGGCCGGAATAGGCTCGATGCCCGGAGTGGCAATCTCGAATGCCTCGGGCAAAAGCTCGAGGGCCGAAGTGAGCTCGAGCAGGGCCGAAGGGTCGGCGATGCGCGCGCGAAGGTTCTCGAGGTCGACCCAGGCGCGCGAAGGAACGTCGACCCGAAGCTCGACGGCCTCGAAGTAGACGACCACGGCCACGTGAAGATGCGGAAGGTACGGGGCCTCGCCCATGCGCGGGCGAAGCGAGCGTGTCTCTTCGGCGAGCTCTTCCAGGGTCTTGCGGGCGAAGCGCTCGCGCACGAACACGACGCCCGTGCCGTCGCCGTCGGGATCTCGAACGGCGTGGACCTCGAACGCGCCGAAGCGCGAGGGCAGCCGAGTGGCCACGTTTCCGGCCCAGGATACGAGCCGTCCTTCGATGGACTTCCGGGGCTTCGCAGGGGCCTGCGGGAGCGTGGCGGCGAAGTCCTCGTCCTGAAGGCGCAGCGTGGCGCTTCGGAGGAGGGCAAAGGGTTTCATGGCGGTCGTCGTGCCCCGTCGGGGCTTCCTGCGACCGAACATACGGGAGACTCCGTACGAGTCAATCGGGTGGATGGCTCGAGGGGCTTCGTTCGCGCTCGCTCGACTTAGGCCGCACGAACAAGGCTCGAATTCGGCGGCCGAGCGTAGGCTCGAGGCGAACGACGGAGGCAAGGTGCACCCACGGCGCGACGTTCGCTTCGAGGGGCAACCCGGGCGAGGCCTCGCCCACCACACCGAACGTGGGCTCGTTCTCGTAGGGCGCGAAGGTCCCGAAGAGGCGGTCGAAGAGAAGAAACACTCCGCCGAAGTTCTTGTCGACGTACGCCCGTTCGGCGCCGTGGTGGACGCGGTGGAAGACCGGTGCGTTGAAAAGCCGGCCCGGGCCGAGCACGAGCTTGGTGCGCGCGTGGAGACCAAAGAGAAGGACCGCGTGCACCGTCACGACGGCGGCGTACACCTCGGTCGAGAGGCCCGCCAGGGCGAGGCTCACGTGGAAGAACGCGGTCGACACCGAAGCGAGCACCCCGACGCGGAACGAGACGGACAGGTTGTAGTCGCGCGACTGGTGATGCACGGCGTGGATGGCCCACAAAAGCGGCACGGCGTGCTCCAGACGGTGCTGCACGTAGTACGCAAAATCGAGCAGCACGAACGCGAGCACCACCGTTGCGGGGTGGTCGGGAAGCTTCCACGGAACGAGGCGCGCCGCGCCTGCGAAAACGCCGACGAGGGCGCCGCGCAGCACGATCTGCGAGGCCAAGAACACGAGGCCAACGCTCGCGTTCGAAAGCGTTTGTCGAACACTCCCCTTCCCTCGCACCCACGCGCGAAGGTCCTTCGAGGCCACGAGCGCGAGCACGACCGGAACCGTCGCCGCAAGCACCACGAGGCCGATCCGCAGAGCTAAGGGTCCTATCCCCACGCAAATACGATAGCGCGGAGTCGACGAAGAACGGTGGTTTGCGTGCCCTAGGTCGGAGGAGCCGGTGCCGAGGCCGCGGCCACGAGCTTCTTCAGCTCGCCCAAGGCGACCTTGCCGTTCATGGTGCGTGGAAGCTCGGCGAGCGCGATGAACTTCTGCGGCCGTTTTGCAGGCGGGAGCTTCTCGCGGGCGAGGGCACGGAGCGCCGGGATCACCGACTCGTCGGCCTCGACGAAGGCCCACAGAGCATGGCCCAGATCGTCGTGGGGAACGGCGAGCACGGCGGCGTCGCGGACCCCTTCGGCCGTGCGCATGTAGCCTGCAACTTCTTCGACGCTGACGCGCTCGCCGCCGCACTTCACGACGCCGTCTTTGCGTCCCTCGACGAACACGAAGCCCTCGGCGTCCACGTAGCCGGCGTCGCCGCTGCGAAGCACGCCTCCCGAGAGCACCTTCGCGGTGGCTTCGGGATCGTCCATATAGCCCGCCATGACCGACGGCCCACGCAGGGCAATTTCGCCGGGCTCGCCGGGCGGAAGGCGGTTTCCCTCCTCGTCGACGGCGAACACTTCGACCCCTTGGATGCCTTTGCCGACCGAGCCACGTGCATAGGCGGGCTCGTGGTGGGAGAGCGCGGTCACGCGCGGCGAGGCCTCGGTGAGACCGTATTGGTTGAAGCGAAGCGCGGTGGGAAACGCCTTCTCGACGAGCTCGCGCGTGAGAGCGTCTTGGAAGCCTCCGGCCGAGGCCACGTAGCCGAGCTTGGGCGTCTTTTCAGGTCCCGCCGCGATGCACGCACGGGCAATGAGGCGAAGCGAAGGGGGCACGCTCGAGAGCCCGTTGACGCCGTAGGTGACCATCGCTTCGACGAGCTTGGCCGGGTACATCACGTCCGAGAGGAGGACCATGGTTCCGCCGACGGCGAGGGTCGTCAGCGCTTGGCCCACGAGGCCGTAACTGTACGAGAGCGGGAGCACGATTCCGGTGGTGGAGTGCTCGGCGATGGGGAGATACGCGTTGATGGCGTGCACGTTGTGCGCGATGGCGCTCGACAGCAAAAGCACGCCCTTCGGAAGCGCCGACGTTCCCGAGGTGAAGAGGATGAGACCAAGGCTCTCGTCGAAGGTGCGCGCCGGGACCCCGGTCTCGAGGGTCTTCGGCAGGCCCTCTTCGGTGATGCCCGTGGCGAGGGTGGTCACGCCCACACGACGCGCTCCGGCGAGGGGAAGGCTCTCTCCGGCACGCGCATCGAGAAGGAGGACGATGGCTTTGGCCTGCCACGCCGCGAGGGCGAGGGTCACGTACTCGGACGGATCTTTTGCCGCCACGGCCACGACTTTGCCGGCCCCGGCACCGCTCGCAACCAGGGCTTCGGCGAGGCGGGACGTCTTGGCGAAGAGCTGCGCGTAGCTCAGTTTTTCGCCGTTCGAGCGCACGATGGCCGGCGCGTCATCGCGCCGCGAGACCAGGGAGAACAACATTCGGCCGAGCTTATCGGCGGTTCCCAAGGTGGGCAGGCTCTTTTCGACGCAGGACCTGACGGGCGAGGAACGAATAACGCCTTGCGCAATACAAGGCGCCACCCGTTGACGCGCCGCGCTAGCCGCCCTACCTTCGGGCTCATGAGCCTCGAAGAACCGTCCTTTCACGTGCTTTCTCCCAGCGCACAAACGGTCGGTGAGCTCCTCGTGGCGGCGCTCTGGGGCCTCGGTCTCTGGGGTGTCGGCTACATTTGGTGGCTCAACGCGTCATAGATGCTCTGCCCGTTCCGAAGTCACCCCAGACGTTCGGAACGTGGACCTTCGGATGTGATAGAAACGCGCCCGAAGAGGACTGCTTGCCCCGCAAAAAGAACGATAACCCCGCCGTGACGCGGGCACGCGCGCCGAAAGGCAGCCCCAAAGACGCTCGCGGGAAGTCCCCGTCGGGCACCGACGATCCCGAAAACGAGGCCGATGGCACTCGTGGCGAAGACGACGAGCGCGACGGAGGCGACGCAGACGAGCGCGCTGAAGAGCTCGATGCGGCCGGTGAGGTCGTCGAAGCCGAAGTGGCCGACGACGACGAGCCCGCCGATGCCGACTCGGACGAGGCGACCACGAAGGACGACGAGCCTGCGTCGGTCGAGCCCACGTCGCTCGCGCGCACGGACCCCATGGGGGCGTACTTGCGCGAGGTGCAGCGCCATCCCTTGCTCAAACCCGAAGAGACCCAGGAGCTTGCGGTCG
>JAYUKI010001244.1:0-7889 GCA_043764595.1 Myxococcales bacterium
TGCAATCTGCGAGGCGTACCAACGGTTGGCCTTCACGAGATGCGCGGTGTTCTCCGGGCTCGAGCCTGCGTCGCTGGTGTCGCGGTGCGCGGCCTCGGCGTGGAGATCGACGTCGTACCCCTCCCAACCGAATTTCCATTTGCCGCCGCCGTACCCGAGCTGCACAGTGCAAACGCGCGCAGCCCCGGAGATCAGAGCCGCAGCCGCGAGGTCCATCGCCGTTCCGACGAGCTCCGGGACCCAAGGCTCACCCGTGACGAGCGCACCGGGGTCGGCGCTAAAATCCCTCGGCTTTTCGGGACGATGCGGTGACGTTGCGCCGACCCCCCGGCGGCCTTCGAGGTCGCGTGTGAGCCCACGTTCGACGTCTCGGATGGCGTCGGCGTGCCGATCGAGCTTTTCGCGCTCGGATTCGGGCACTCGGGCTCGGAGTCGCGCGAGATCGGCCAAGCTCGTGTCAAGGGCGCTCTTTTTCGCGAGGAGACGCGATCGGACGTCGGGTCCGAGGGCGGGAGGCTCGGCGAAGAAGCGCTCGAACGCTTGAACCATGTCGACGAACGGCGGGTTGTGCACGCCGGGCGCGACATAGGAAAAGCTCCTCCTGTGGTCGAATCCGACCTTCGGAAAAGGCTCGACCGACGACGCGAGCACCGCGAGAGCGAGGGAGTCTTCGCGAAAAGCGCGCGCGACGATCTGGTCGACCGAACGTGCACCGCCGAAAGGATGACCGCCAATCGAGAGGAGCTTGGCGCCCGTGAACATGCGCGCAAAGCCGATGTCGTGCTCGTTTCCGTCGGTGCCATTCGCATCGGCCGGGATCGAGACGCCCTTCACGAAGCGGCACTTTTTGGCCAGCGTGGGCTCGCGCAGGAGGGGCTCCAGGATGGGCGACATGAAGCTCGTCGCGCTCGGCCAATAGTTGCTTTGCTGCGTTCCGTTGTTCTGCATCACGAGCACGACTCGCGGCTGCGGGCCAGGCCGCGGATCCCCGCGAAGCGCCCTGCCGAAGAGAAGCGACGCGAGCCCGGAGGCCCCACCGAGGAGCGCGGCACGTCGTCCGAAGGGCTGACTCATGGCGCAGTCCTTCGGACGAAAGCTTCGTGGGCCGCGAGGTCCGCGAAGAGCGACGCAAGCGGCGCAGAAACGGAGAACCGCGACGACAGCTCGCGCACCAAGGCTTCATCGGCGCGGGTCTCACCGCTGCCGAACGCGTACCGGAGCGCGTGGGTCACGAAGCACGTTCGGAGGGCGGCGCTCGCGAGCAGCTTGCGTTCGAGCTCGGGCACGCCTCGAAACGGACCGTCGGCCACGTCCGCGTCGTAGAGATGGCCATCGTCGACCACGGGAGCGTCGCCCTCTTTGGTTCGAAAGCGCCCCACGCCGTCGTACGCCTCGAATCCGAACCCGACACCGTCGATGCGCGCGTGGCAGCCCTGGCAGCGCGGATCCGCCGTGTGCTCGGCGAAGCGCTCGCGGGTGGTGCGCGCTTTCGCCGAGGGCACGGCGCGTGGAACGCCCGGGGGCGGAGCGGGAAGACTGGCGCACAAGAACGAGGCGCGGACGGCGAGCCCACGCGAGATGGGTCCGGAGCCATCGTTTGCAGAATGCACGGACAAGAGCGCCGCGCGCGTGAGGACTCCCGCGCGCGTGGCTTCGTCGAGCTCCACTCGTCCGAACGGCTCGGCAACCCCGACGCCATAGACCGCGGCGAGACGCTTGCCGGGGAAGGCGACGCGGGTCGTGAGCAGCGACTCGAGGGAGCCTTCTTTCGCGAGCTCGAAGTCCAACGTGAGCGCGAGATCGCGGCGCATCTCGGACAAGAGCTCCGGAACCGCCTCGGGGTAGATAGTGGCGTCTTTGGCGACGTGCACGACTTGGTTCGCCTGCAACCATTGCTCGAGAAAGGCACGAAGCTGGGCCTTCCCGCGAGGCGAGGCCAAGAGCCGCGAGGCGAAGGCGCGGCGTGCATTTCCGTCGACCAAGGCGCCTTCGCGCGACGCGCGGACGAGGGCCTCGTCGGGAGCGCTACCGGTCGTGAAAAAGGCGAGACTCTCGGCGATCTCGCGCGAGTGAAGTCGCCTTGGTCCATCGCCGCTCACCGGCGCGCCGAGCTCCTCGCGGTAAAGGAAGCCCGGGTTCGACAGCGCCGCTTGAGCGACGGTCGCGGCCGCACGAGCGGGCAAAAGCCCTTCGGCGACGCGAGCATCGAAGAGTGCCTGTAGGCCCGCGGTCTCTTCGGAAGACAGGTCGCGGCGGTACGCGCGGGCCGCGAAGGCAAGGCCACTCGTGCGGCACGCCGGGACGGAGCTCACGTTCGACGTGCAATCGGCGCCGAGCCACGAAGCGTCTCGGTGCCCTGCTTGGTCCACGACCCACTCGGTCACCTCGGCGAGACGCCGTGTGTCGTCGTAGGAAAAGTCGAGGAGCGCCGGACCGTTGTCGTACCCGACGGCGTCCGCTCGATCGGGAAGCTGGGCCTCGGACACGGCCACTCCGGTGAGATCGACCAGCGCGAGCCGCAGCTCGCGCGGGCTCAAACGGCGAAGTCGCGTGCTGGCCGACGAGGTGGGCGGCTGGCCCACCGGACGTGCCGCATCGCCTGGCTCGCACGCAAGAAGGCTCGACGCCATATAGGCGACCAGGCTCGCTCGAACGAACGCGCCGACGACCCTCGCGACTACCCCCATGTGAAGCCAAGTGTGCAACGAAACGGGCTTGGTGGCTCGCCCGTTGTTCCGTCATCTTTTTTTCGACGCCGAAGTGCTCGCGGCTTCAGGCCGGAGCCACCGGCAGGCTTCATGCCGGTGCCAGCGGCAGGTCGAGAGAACCACAGCTGGAACGACCACTCAGAGCGGAGTCCACGTTCAGTGTTTGCGGGCGTGTTCGAGGCAAAAAAGCGTAGGAATTCCGCACTTTTCGCACGTACAGACCCGAATGTCGGCGCCATCGGCCTCGAGGGCTCCACACGACGAGCAGGCGCGGACCGAGACGACCTTCGCGACGGGCTCGGAGCCCGAGCGACCAGGGTGCGAAGCGCTCGAGCGAGCGCCACGCGCACGAAGTTTCTGCATGAGGGCGCCGCCGAAGAAGACGAAGTAGCTGCTCATCGCGGCGAGAATGCCCGCGCGGTGGCCCCACGATCCGAACACGGCCTCCAACACGAGCGCCCCCAGGCTGAGGAGCGCGAGCCACTTCACACGGACCGGAATGATCAAATAGAGCGTGAGCTGGTAGTCCGGAAAGAGCGTCGCGAAAGCAAAAAAAAGCGTCGTGTTGAGGTAGAGATTCCCGACCGATTCACCCGAGATGACCGCCGCGAGCATGGTGCCGAGCATGCCGAGCAGGTAGTAGAGGTTCAGCTTGAACGCGCCCCACTCGGCCTCGAGCGTGCGGCCGATGAACCACGTGAACGAGAGCTGGAACACGAGCCAGATGAGGCTCGTGCTGCGCGGAATGAAGAGGTAGCTGACGAGGCGCCACACCTGCCCTGAACGAACCGCGCGGAGGTCGAGCGCCATCGCATCAAGCACTTCCGGCTTCAGCGTGCCGAGCACGAAACCTATGGCCATCCCTGCGACGACGTAGGTCGTGAGGTTCGGAATGGCGAAGCGACCAAAGCGTCGCTCGAGTCGAGAAAGCACGCTTTCCATTGGGCCTGGCTAGCACGGCTCGGGCGGCACGCGGAGTCTGGCGAACCGGCATAGTTCGAGGGGGTGTGCGATCTGCTCGCACGAGTGGTCTACGGGGACCTTTCACGATTCTCGACCCGCGGAAGCGGTCGTTTCGGATTCGGGACCCAAAACCAGGCATGTCCTTTGCGGGCACAGCGGCGGCTCAGGACGGCGATACGCCCGTGAAACTCAGCGGACTTGCCCGAAGGTCGTGACTGCGGATTTCGACCAACGATGGCGGGGAATCAGTTGTTCGGAGAGCCGCAGGCGAGCCAGGTGTCGGTCTGGGTGACGATGGGCATCGTGGCGAGCGAGCCAGGGGAAGAGAGGGGCATGCCGGTGCCGCACGACGCACCTGCGGCGGCCATGTTGCACACGATGCTCGCCGAGGTTTTGTCGGTGCTGCACGGGTTGACGTAAGGCTTGCCCGTGATGGGCTTCTGGGACACGAAGTTCGCCCACGTGATGTCTGGGCTCGCCGGGTCCATCTGAGGCTTTGCGCCGTTGGGGACGCCATGGCAGCTCACGCTTCCACAGCTGGCGATATAGAGCGGCAAGAGCGTCGTCTTGAAGCTCACGCTGCACGTTCCTCCGTCGACGGGGCCTTTGCCTTGGCAGAGCGCGGACGGATTCCCGCCGGTCGCCGCGTCGCCGCCGTCGCTCGCGGAGTTGTAGCCCTCGGGAGGGCTCGCTCCACGCAGCGAGTCGGGTTGGCCGTAGCGCTTGTCGTAGACACCGGCGGTGTAGTCGGTCTCTCCGCAGGCAACGACGGCCGTGGTGGTGGCGCAGGCGATGCCGAAAAGGAGAGCCCAAGTGAGCCGTTTCATGCCGATATTGTGGGCGCATCGAACGGGCCTGCGCAAGCCTTTCGCCCTTTCTTTTTCGGTGTTCGGACGCGGAACATGGATCTGCGTCGACCAGGTGCGACGCGATCCATTCCCAAAGGAATGGATCCGAATTCGGGGTGGAAATCTTCGGAGACGACGTTATGATCCAAGGGTTGGAGGCTCCCATGTCGGCTCGTCGATTGATTGCCCAAGGGTTCGGACGAACGTTGCTTGCGGGTGCACTTTTACTCGCTGCTCTGTCCACCACGGCTTGCGTGAAAGTCGCCCCCTACGAGCGCGGCACGCTCGCGCATCCAACGATGACCACCGACGACATGGCCATTGGTGTCGATGCTCACGTTCGTGGCGTGTCCGAGGGTGCCTCCGGCGGTCTCGGTGGTGGTGGTGGCGGCTGCGGCTGCAACTGAGCATCTCGCTCTCGCGCTCGCGAGAGCACTTCATCGAGCCAGCAACGAATGCCGCACGGGCTAACGTCCAGTGCGGCTTCTTTTTGCCCACGGTCCACGTGGATGGACTTTTACTGATCCGCCCAACACCGAGCCATGCGAGATCCATCAGGGGCCGTCCCCCCCGACTGTACGGCTGAGCCCCCAGCCCGGTTTTCCCAGTAGATGCTTGTGTTTCGCGCAGATACGGGGTGTGCTCGAGGGACGGTGCGCTCTTTGCACTTGCTCGGCCCACCGTTAGCATATGGTAATGCTCGCGGCAGGGGGACCTCCCTCTACCTCAACGAGGTCGGCGGAACATGCTGCTCCCTTTCGTGGAAACCCGAGGACTTTCGCAAGGCATGACGAGGCGCCCATCGTGTACCGTACCCGAGTGACGTCGCGAGCCCTGCACAAGCTCTTGCCCTTCGCGGCGGCGGTTTTTCTGCTTCTTGCGCCGGGCTTGGCCCACGCAGGTGAGGACGCCGCCGTTCAGAAGATCGTGCAAGACACCATGTCCGAGGACTACCCAGGTAGCCTTGGACCGGCCAAAAAGAAGCTGTCGGACGCCCTCGCGCTCTGCCTTCGAAAGGGCTGCAGTGGACCCGTCAAAGCGCAGGTCCACGTTGCCCTCGGGCAGGTAGCGTCGCAGCTCGGACAAGGCGACGACGCCAAAGCGCAGTTTGCGTCCGCGATCAAGTTGGATTCGAACGCGAAGCTGCCATCCACCGGAGTGACCCCGAACATTCGCTCGCAGTGGGACGAGGCCGCCAAGACCGCCGCGCCCACTCCCGCCGGGGACGACACGCCGGCACCGGCTGCGGACGACGGCCGCATTCCCGAGGGTTGGTCCAGCAAGGACGCCTTCAAGCTCGCCCTGGAGGGACTCAAGGCCGACCAAGCGGGCAACCTCGAAGAGTGCATTGCGAAGGATCAAGAGTCGCTCAAGCTCGACGAGCAACCGCGAACACGCCTCCACCTGGCCTCGTGCGAGAACCGCGCAGGCAAGCTCGTCGAAGCCACGAAAGATGCGCAAAAGGCGCTCGAAGTCGGACTCCAGAAGCGCGACGCGCCGGTGATGAAGGCCGCCCGGCAACGGGTGAAGGACCTCCTCGACCGCATTCCTCACGTCACTTTCCAACCTCCCGTCGGCGTTCAAGATCTCGTCGTGAAGTTCGACGAGCGGCCGGTCCCGACCGAGTCGTTGACGAAGAAGTTCAGCGTGAACCCTGGCAAGCACCAGGTGGTCGCCGAAGGCTTGGTCAACGGTCTTCCCGCGACGTTCGAGCAAGAAGTCGACATCAAGGAGCGCGAGCTCATCACGGTCACCATCACCTTGAAGCCGCAAGGCGGCGCGGTGAGCCCGTCGCAAATCAAGTGCATGCTCCAGGCGAAAAGCCAGGAGGACGTGCAGAAGTGCCTGCCCCAGAACACGAAAAACACCGTCATCCGCCTCGGGCTCGACTTCAGCGGATACGCCGATACGAACTCGGTCTACGTCGTGTCGCCTGGCATCAATGCGTCGGTCGTGTCCCCCACTTCGGGCTGGAACATCGGCGGCAACTTCCTCATCGACGCCGTGAGCGCCGCTTCGCCGGACATCGTGTCGACGGCCTCTCCCCCCTTCCGCGAGCGTCGCTACGCGGGTGGTCTGAGCGGTGGCTACAAGCCCGGACTCTATGGCGTGCAGCTCTCGACCAACGTGTCGTCCGAGCCGGACTACCTCTCGGTGACCGCGGGTGGAGCCATCACCGCGGATATGAACGACAAGCTCATCACGCCGCGAATTGGCTATTCGTTCAGCAGCGACAGAATCTACCGGGGACCTCCCTCGGAAACGGGAGACGCGGGCAATTCCCGACTCTTCCAGACCCACGAATTCGAAGTGGGTGTGACCTTCGTATTGTCGCCTACGGCGGTGTTGCTCGTCGGCGGAACCGCGCAGTTCGAGCGCGGAGACCAATCGAAGCCCTACCGCTATATCCCGACGTTCGATCCGACCACAGTGGCCCCGTTCATCCCGAGCGGCGCGACCATCGATCTCGTGAACAAGTACCGTCAGCCGTTGCGACCGCTCGAGCAACTGCCGACCGAGCGCGACCGCTACGCTTTCGGCTTCCGCTTGAACAAGCGCATCGGCAACTCGACCCTCCGCTTGGAGCAGCGCCTCTACTTCGACACGTGGGAGTCGAAGGCGACGACCACCGACGTTCGCTACATGATCGACATGACGCGCCGCTTGCGCCTCTGGCCGCACGTGCGCTTCCACGGTCAGACTGCGACGAACTTCTACCGTTTGGCCTACGGGGCCATCGCCGGCGGCAACGAGCCCACGACCATCTTCACGTACCGCTCGAGCGATCGTGAGCTCTCTCCGATGGTCACGGCCACCCTCGGTGGCGGCATGCGTATCGCTCTTGGCTCGCTCGAGGGCGACGTTCGATATGGGCTCAGCTTCGTCGGTGACCTCATGTATTCGAGGTACTTCAAAGCTCTCTTTTTGACCGCCCGAACTGGCGTCTATGGAACGGTCGCGTTCGACGCCGAGTTCTGACAGCGCTACGTTCTCCATTGACCCGCATCCCAACTGGGCCCACCAAGCATTGTCGGACCACGAATGCGATCTTCCCGATACCCCGAACGCTCGACCACCATCCTCGGCGCGGCCATCTTCCTGACGGCGCTCTTCGGGGGCTGTTCGCTCGATCCGGTCCAGAACGGCGCGATCAAGGCGCTTGGCGACGAAGATCCGAATATCCCGCGCGGTCAGTACCATCGTCAGGGTCAGCCCTGTAACCTTTGCCATTCCACCACCGGCCCCGCTTCGGACAAGAAGTTCGCCGTGGCCGGGACCGTGTTCGTCGACCCGTTCGGACGTCGCGGCTCGAAGAGCACCTGGGTCCGTGTCCGTGACGCCACCGGCAACACCGTTTGCAAGACCACGA
>JAYUKI010001245.1:0-7883 GCA_043764595.1 Myxococcales bacterium
TTCTTGAGCCTCGTGCCAAAAAAGCTCGGCTACACGTTCGACCACGAGTCGTTCCAGGTCGAGTATCTGCACGAAGCCAAACCTGCCCTCTGGCCCGAAGAAAAGCGGGCCAAGGGACGCGAGCTTCTCTCCAATGCGCACCGCGTGTTGCTCGTGTGCGCGGCCTTCGGGGCCGTCGCGTTCGCTCCGCGAAGGCGCGTGCAAGTGGCTCTTTTGGGTGCCCTCGCGCTGGGCGTCTATTTGGCGACTTCGGCGAAGGAGCCCATGTTCTACCCCTTTGCGATCGTGGCGTTCACGTTACCGTTCTTGCCATTCCCCGGCCGCCCCGAGCTTCGCGCGGGCATCGCCATGGCTGCAGGTCTTCTAGGCACTACGGCGCTCACACACGCCCTTTTCTTCGGAGAAGATCGCTACCACGTAGTGGCCACTCCGGCGATGGTGCTCCTCGCTTGTGCGGCGTTCCGCAAGCCCGCTCGGACGGCTGTGGCTCATCGCGAGCGCGCAAAGGCCAGCTGATCCGAAGCTGATCCGAAACTGATCCAAAAGTCGAGGACCTCTCGAAGAGGTCACTCGTCGTCTTCGCCGGTGGGCTCTTTGCTTCCGAACACGATGCGCGAGAGCTTCGGCAAGACAATCTCGCCGGTGGACGCCATGGGAGGTCGCGGCCCTGTGTCCTCGCCCGTGGGATCGATGAAGGCTCGGAGCATTTTGGCCATCTCGACCACCGAGACCTCGGTGTTGCGCTCCTCGGCCATGAGCCAGCCTTCGAGGGCTTCGGAGAGCGCAGGTGGGGCATTCGGAATGCGCGGGATGATACCGAGATGATGCGGAGGACCGCCGAAGAGGAGCCCGTGCAAGATGACCGCGAGCGCTACGAGGTCACGCCGTGGGCTCGCGCTTCGGCCTCCGACGCCAAGGTCGAGGAGCTTCACCCGGGAGCCCGTCTCCGCCGAAGCCGCGACGAAGAAGCTTCGCGCGGTGAGCGTCCCGTGGGAGAGGCCCTGCAAGTGCATGTCGCGGAGAGCAAGAGCGGCGTGCCGCGTGAGCTCGCACGCGACCTCCCATCGGACCTTGCCCAGCGATTGGATGCCGCGCCCGACCAAGAGCTCGGTGACGAGGTAAGGTTTCCCCTTCCAGTCGTCGCTCGTATGGATGGCACGAACCACGCGTGCGGAGGTGAGCCCGAAGAGCCGCTCCGCCATGCCACGAAAAACGCGCTCGCGCTCCGGACGGTCCGAGCGGAGGAAACGGATCGCCACGTGCTCGCCGGTCCACGTGTCGCTGCCCGAATAGACATTCGACATCTCGCCGCGCGCGACATGCTCCACCGCAAGGTATCTGCCGTCGAGCAGATACGGAGGCGGAGGCTGCGATGGACCTTGAGTACGGGACATGGCTCGACGAGCCCAAGGAGTGTACGACGCGCCGGCCCAAGGAAGAAGAAAGAGGGCAGGATTTCGTCGCGATGCGTTGTTCTGCCCGAACCATCGAGCTCGGCCGCGGACCGCTCCACCCATCGGGATACTTCCCCACCAAGGCCTCAGCCTCTCCGTTTCCCTGGAAAAGGTGCTCGGCGTGACGCTTCGGGTTCGCTGCGATAGCTTTCCAGGGTGCCCTATGTGTCGCGCCTGTTCGCCCCGGACGGGCTTCCCGTCTCCCTCGCGAACAACTCTTGGCTCACTCTTTCGCGGAGGGTGTCGGCCATCACGATGCAAGGTCTCGTCTGGGACGCGTCGCTCATTCCCGCTCCGCGTGAGGACGCACGAGCGTTTGCGTACGCCGTGGTCGAGGGGCAGCTTCACCTTCCCGACGGAACGTTGGGCGAAGGCGAAGTGGGTCTCTTTCCGAGCTTCGCCGCCATCCATCGTGTGGGTGCCGTGGCCACGGGTGCGCGTGGTGGGAACGGAACCCATCGCGCCGTGGCTCTTCGCTACGACTCGCCCCACTCCGTCGTAGGTCGTGTCGGTCGGGGCCGTGTCGATCTGCAGGCCCTCTCCGCCCTCCACGGCAAGCTCGCCTCTTGCCATCCCGATCCTTTGCCGGAGCTTCACGTCCTCAACCGGGCACTGGAGCTCCACGACGAGGTCGCGCCGAGCGAACCGCAGAGCGCGGTGGCCGTGGCCCAAGCGTTGTCGCGGGTGCTCTCGCCGACCCACGGACTTCCGGGCCTCGTCGACCTCGATCTGCCTCGTTCGAGCCGCCATAACCGACGAATGGTCGACGACTTCTTGCGCCTCTACCAGATGCCGTTCGAGCACTTCCGTGACCTCCGGACGTCCTTCACGACGACGACCGCCATCGTGCTCTTGTCGCGGCCGGAGTTGCGTCTCGACAGCGTGGCGAGGGCCGTAGGTCTTGCCTCCGCCACGTCGCTTTGCCACATGCTCGAACGTGCCGAAACGCCGGCCCCGCACGCCTTGCGCACACGCTACGCGGAGCTCTCCCGCGATCTCCGCTGAGCGCCTGCTTGCAGCCGATGGCCCCAAAGAGCAATGGCCACGTTTTGGCCGAGCCCTAGCTTTTCGGTCGAGCTCTCTGCGCTCACACAACCGAGAGAACAGCGATGTCCCCGAACGACACGTCGAAGGCTCTACGTCACCTATGGCTCGCGCCGTCCTGCTGGGCCTTCATTGCGCTCGGAATGCTGGGCGCATGCACCACGTTCGGCTCGACCACGCCAAACGACGACGCCGCGGCTCCGAACGACGCAAGCGCCTCGGACGCCGCACTCGCCGACTCCAGCGTCGACGCGGACGACGAGAGAGAGGCCGCCCCGGGGCCCGATGCCCATGGGGGGGACACCGGCATGTACGTCTGCGGCGAGCCCGCCGTGATTGGCAGCTTCACCGTTCCCTCGGACTGCCAACGCGCCCTCGGCGACGCTGGTTGTTTGGCCTCGAGCGCCCCCAAGACGGGCGATCCCTGCGCAACGTCGAGCACACAAAACGGTACGATCTCGCGGTGCGCATGCGTGTCCGATCGCCTTGAACGTGTGACCTGCACCTGCCGATGACGCGCTGCCTCAAGCAGGCGCGCGCGGTACACGGCCAAGGCGGCGCGAGATTGGTCTACGCTGCGGTCCTCCATGGAACCGAAAGCACGCCACGCAGCCCTTGCCCGTGAGATCGCGGCCCACGACTACCGCTACTACGTGCTCGACGATCCGAGCGTGACGGATGCGCAATTCGACGCTCTCATCCGCGAGCTTCGGGCCATCGAAAAGGAGCACCCCGAGCTTGCGACCAAGGGCTCGCCGTCGCAGCGAGTCGGCGGCGAGGCGCGGCCGAATGCGGTCAAGGTCAAACGGAAAACGCGAATGTTCTCGCTCGACAACGCGTACTCCGCGGAGGACCTCTCGGAGTTCTTGCGGCGCGTTCGCGAGGGCTTGCCGGACGCCGAGGTCCCCGAGTTCACCGTGGAGCCGAAGCTCGACGGCGCGAGCGTCGAGGTGACGTACGAAGGCGGACACTTGCATCTTGCAACGACCCGCGGAGACGGCGAAACCGGGGAGGACATCACCCAGAACGCGCGGACCTTGCGCGGGGTACCGTTGACCATTCCGTACGAGGGCACTCTCACACTGCGCGGCGAAGTGGTCATCTACCGGAAGGACCTCGAGCGCATGAACGAGGCCCGCGAGAAGGAAGGCCTCGAGCCTTTTGCGAATCCTCGCAACGCTGCGGCCGGTGCCGTGCGCATGCTCGATCCGAAAGAAGTCGCAAAGCGCCCGCTTCGCGTTTTGTTCTATCAAGCGGTCGAAGGCGCGGCCAAGACACCTTCGCACTCGAAGACCCTCGTGTGGCTCGCCGAGCTCGGCCTCCCGACGCATCGACGCGAAACCACGGTGCCGGCCTCGGGAATCGCCGGAGCCATCGCGACCATCGATGCCGCACGCGCCGCGTATCCGTTCGAAACCGACGGCGCCGTCGTGAAGGTGGATGCCTACCGCCAGCAAGACATGCTCGGCGAGACGAGCAAATTCCCGAAGTGGGCCGTCGCCTACAAGTTCCAGGCCGAACGCGGCCGAACGCGCGTCCGGGACATCGTCGTCCAGGTGGGTCGGACCGGCGCGCTCACTCCAGTGGCGGAGCTCGATCCGGTGGAGCTCGCGGGCACGACGGTGTCGCGAGCGTCGCTCCACAACCCCGAGCACCTCGCCAAGCTCGACGTGCGCGTGGGCGATCTCGTGGAAATCGAGAAGGCCGGCGAGATCATTCCCCAAGTGCTCTCGGTCATCTTGAGCGAGCGACCGGCGAACACGACGCCCTTCGCGCCGCCCACCGAGTGCCCAATATGCCACGCCAAAGTCACGGCGAAGCTGCGCGAGGAAGACCGGCCCGAGCTCGGCCAAGAGTCCGCCATTCGCTGCTCGAACCGCGCGTGCCCGGGTCAGGTGATGGGACGCATCATCCACTTCTCGCGAAGGTTCTCGATGGACATCGAAAACCTCGGAGAGGTCCTCGTCGAGCAGCTCGTCGCGAAAGGCCTCGTGAAAGACGTGGCCGACCTCTACGACCTCGGCGTCGACACCCTGGCCGCTCTCGATCGCATGGGGAAAAAGAGCGCCAAGAACGTCATCGACGGAATCAAAGCCTCGAAAGAACGCCCGCTCGATAGGCTTCTTTGTGGGCTAGGCATTCCGCACGTGGGGCAAGTGGCGGCCAAGCAACTCGCCGTCGAAATTGGCACCGTGGAAGCCTTGCTCGCGATGCCCGAAGCGGAGCTTCGGGAGCGCGTCGGCCAGATAAAGGGGTTTGGCCCGAAGATGGTGGACGCCATCGTCGAGACTCTGGAAGATCCGGCCGAACGTGCCATTCTCGACAAGCTCGTCGCACGCGGCGTAGGTCGTCCCGCCGTGCGCGCCGAAGTGGTCACGAACGGCACGCTCTCCGGGAAGTCGTTTTGCGTCACCGGTGTGCTGTCCCGAAAACGGGAGGACGTTCACGCAAGCATTCTCGCGGCCGGCGGCGAGGTCCACGACAGCGTGAAAAAGACCACGGCCTATTTGGTCGCGGGCGACAAAACGGGCCAATCGAAGCGCGACCAGGCCAAAAAATACGGCACGGAAGTGATCGACGAGCCGCGCCTCGAGGCCATGCTGCGCGGAGAGTGAAGGGCCAAGCGGCTCATTTCGCGGGCGCGGGCGCGGGGGCTGGGGCCGGTACGGCAGCGGGTGCAAGGGCTTCCGGGCAGCGGTAGGCCGTGCCGTGGAATCGGACGGTCGAGCCGGACTTCTCCACGGTCTCCATTCGAACGTAGTTCGCCCCAACGCTCGCCGCGGCGTTCTTCAAGCGTGCCTTGGCCGACTCTTGGTCCGCCCCCGACTCGACAAGACCGGTGTCGGAGCCCTCGACGTCCCGCAGCTCTTCGCAGTTCGCCGGGGGATCCGCTTTCATGAGCTTCACGCGTTGACCCTCCGGAGTGGCCGTCACGGTGGGCAGGCAGGCACCGAGCAACAGGGCAAAAACCACGGAGTATTTGGGGGACATGCAGAGGGCTCCTACGAATCGACTCGGTCCGAAAACGGTCGGGTCGATCCAGAGAGACCGCATGGTGGGCCGGGTCGCAAGGATTTCTTGCAAGGGGCACGCGACTGGACGGCTTGGCAAATCCCCTACCGATCGCAGCCGGCTTCTTCCATCTGAAGGAGGACCTTCGCGATCTGGCCGTGGATCGACGCCTTGTCCTTTTCACCTTCGTTCAGCCGGTCCTGAAGCCTGGCGAGCTTTTCCTCGAGGGGCGCACACGCGGCATTGTGCAATTTGGCAAGCGCGCTTGCGTACTCCGGTTTTTGAAGCGCCGCGGCAAACGCTTCTGGTGAGTCGGTCCCGAGGCTTGCGCGGACGGCGTTCAGGAAGACGAGCACACGACGCTCCCACGGCCGCAAGCCCACGGCGGTCCGCAAATTCACGGCTACACCGTAGTCGTGTGCGAGCCGGTGCTCGAGCTCCGAGGCTCCGAAAGATGCCACGCTTTCCATGTTCCCCCTCGACGCCCAAGAACGTTACTCCAACGCAACACGTTTTGGTCCATGCAATTGGCGCTCCACAATGGCAAGGGCGTCAATGGTTCGCGCGCGGGTTTTCGGATGCAATACACTTCACAGTGTGTGCAGAAGCCTTCACAATCGCGACGGTCGGCGAGGCGGTTCTACGCAATCTCCACCGTTCACTCGGACAGAGCGGGGAGGGCCCCTGCTGGGAGAGAGCCAATCGCGCCTCCAGCAAGGGTCGCGGAAGGCGATCCACGCATCGGTCCCGCCCGTGGGTGTAGCCACGCCATGGGTGAAGGACCATGAAGCCGCCAAGCCCACGTCGGGCACGGCCGCTTCCCTCCCCTCCTTTCCCCCTTTGCATGTTCCTTTCCGAGGCGCTCATGGAGCGCAAAGACACAAAAACGCGTATGGAAGGCCTGAAAAAGCGCCTCTATGCCGTGGCCCGAACGGAAGAGGGCTCTCTCCCTCCGGAGGCGCCGCTCGCGCTCCTTCGTGAGCTCATGGGGGAGGTGCTCGCGTTCGAGGGGCTCGTGGCCCGCATCGACTGTGCGAATGCGGCGACGAAGCTTTTGGACGGGACGCCGCTCGTTTCCGCGCTCATTCGTCGCGACATGCTTCGCTATCGGCATCTCTTGGTATCGGGGCTCGCCGACCATGCGATCTCCTCCGTCTCGCAAGGCCGCTACAGCGCTCGAGAGATTCGCAACGTTCCTGCCGTGGACGTGTCCCAGCTCCGACGCGACGCCGACCGTTTTGCCCGCGAGGGTCGCCTTCTGGACGCCGCGATTCAACGGGCCAACTGGAGCACCCACGTCGTGGATTCGGGCGCAGGTTAACCCGCAGCAACACGAAGAGCCCACGAAGGCCCATCGAGGTCGCCGTGTGTGAAGTGCCGTATCACCTCCGGTCCGGAGGCTCGTCTCGCAGAGACTCCCATTCTGCGCGAAGGAGCAAAAGGACAACCTCCACCACGGCGCCGCCCATGCCGTGGACTTCGTTCACGTTGATTGTCATCCTCGCCCAAAAGCCTCTTTTCGACGACGGGCCGCGAGGGATCAACCTGATCGCTCCTTGGATATTTCGCCTGACCCGATACGGTCACACGCGGCGACCTCGATGGGCGCATGCCTTCGCGCGCTTCAACCTGGATGCCGTCTCTTGCACGTCAAAATCGAAAAGGGGCGAGACGCCTTTTGACATCTCGCCCCTTTGTTTTGGCTCGATTCAGGGTTCAGCCTGGATTTCGCTCATCCATGGCTCAGAGGGCCTTCACCCCTTCGCTTTCGCCAGCGGGGGACGCCGGAAGGGTCTTGCCACCTTGCGACCGAGCTTCGACTCCCGCACCCCCTGCACCCACCTTCGTGTTGCTCTGGGTGAGGATGGGCGCGACGCCCTGATGGGCAATGGCGATCGAGGGGCTTGGCCGATATCGCGAACCGTTCGCTCCGTGCCTTGGTGAACCTCTCTCGACAGAAGCTCGTGAAACGTTGCGTACGGTTGGTTCTTTTTTCCCGATTCGAACCAAGCGTGGCCGATTGGGTCAACTTCGAGGCCGGCCGGGTCGAGAGCGCGAAGCGCGGGTTGCCTACGGTAAAGGCCATGAAGCACCACATGATCCCTGGGTTTCTCGTGCTGTTCGCGTCCCTCGCCTCGACCTCTCCCGCCCTCGCCGAGCCCGGGCGCGAGTCAGACGCGTCAAGGAACGCCGGCCAATTCCGCCCGAAGGGGGTGTCTCTCGCCGTCAACGCGGGGCTCCTGCAGCCCATCGCACTCGGGGGCGCGAACCTCGAGGTCGACTTTCGCTATGGCCCGTTCGTGGCGGCGTACTCGCACGGGTGGAGCCTCGACCTCGAGGGGTCCGCGATCGTCGGCGACATGAAGCGCCAAG
>JAYUKI010001246.1:0-7878 GCA_043764595.1 Myxococcales bacterium
GCTCATGACACGCCGAGCAGCTTGTTCATCGACGCTTCGTCGGCCGGCGTGAACGGGTACTGATCGAAGTCGCTGCTCATGACCCACTTGAAGGCATTCACCGCGCGCGATTCGAGAGTCTCTTTCACGAGGTGGCACTCGTAGAGAAAAAGGTCGACCGCGTAGTGCTCGTACGGATGGCTGACGAACGAAATGAGCTTCCCGCACTCGATCTCGGCACCGAGCCTGTGCATCACCTCGCGCTTGAGGGCTGCACCGTCGGTCTCCCCCGGCTCGACCTTTCCGCCTGGAAACTCCCACATGAGCGGGAGCACCGCGGTCGAGCGGCGCTGGGTGATGAGATAACGTCCGTCCTGCTCGACGACCGCCGCGACCACGCGGATCGTGCGCTGAGGCGTTGCCGCGGGCGAGTCGGACATGAGGCCTAGATGCCGCTCAGCCGGAAGAGCTGCTGGCCCATCAGGAGAACGTCCCCGGTGTGAATCTCGGTCTCCTCGCGGAGGCGCCTGAACGTACCGTTCGAGCTGCCGAGGTCGGTCAGGAAGAGCTTGCCCTTGTCCCATGCAAGACGGCAGTGAAGTCCCGAGACGTAGCCGTCTTCGGGGAAAAGCACATCGCCGCGCTCGCGTCCGAGGTGCATGCCCGATTCGGGCACGGGGAACGCGTTTCCAGTGGTCTCGCGCCCGATGATGAGAGCGATTCGGCCCACGTAGCCCTTCGAGGGAGAGCCGAGACGTTCGACGCCGTCGGGCGAAGGGGGCTCGTGCTGGATGGGCTCGAAGCGGATGATTTCCTGCCCGATACGGAACACGTCGTTCGGCAAGAGCTCGACGGGCACGTCCCGCGTGAGCTTTCGGTAGACGCCGTTCAGCGAGCCTTCGTCACGAACGGTGAGCTGCGCGCCCGTCTTGGTGAAGCTTGCATGCCGCGGCGACAGGTAGCTGTCCGAGGCGAAAATGTGCCCCGTTTCGCGGCCAATGTAGAGGTGCGGTTGGTTCGGCAGCGTGTACGAGCCCGCCTCCGAGCCGTCCGCGCGAAGGGCCGTGAGGACCACACTTCCAGCGCTCGGCGCTTCGGCTGCGGGAGATGCCGCGACCGACTTCGCCGCGGTGAGGCGGAAGCCACACGAGCCGCAAAAGAGGTTGTGGGGTCCGTTGGGGTGTGCGCACTGCGGACACGGCGACGTCGCGGCGACGACGGGCGCGGGTTGCGCCACGGGCGGCGCCACGTATGCCGGCGCTGCGGGCTGCGCGGGCGACGAGGCATAGCCTGGTTGCACGGGCTGCTGCGGCGGGGCAAAGACGGCCGGCACGGGCTGCACCTGGACGCCATGAGGTGGCGTATGCCCCGTGAAGGGCTTTGGCGCCACGTCGCGGGGAAGCTCAGCCCCACATCCGAGGCAGAACTTATAGTGGTCCTGGTTGTCCTTGGCGCACTTCGGGCACGTGATCACGGGCGGTCCTCGCGGAAAATCGGCGGATTCGCTTGCGGACGCAGTCGAACGAGAGGGACTTTTCCCTACACGCACGACGTCTCGTCGATGGGAAGGGGGCCCCAAACACGAACCCGCACCCGGATTCTTCGAGTATCAGACCTTCCGAAAAGGGGTCAAGGGAACGGATTTTTTGGCGGCTCAAAGAAGGGCCAAAAGCTCCGCGGCCGTGCTCACCGGGGCCGAGCACGACCTATCCCTGCAGACATAGGCCACCGGCCCTGACAGTGCTGTTTTTCCCTCGACGAGAGCTTTGGCGACCTCGACCGAACGCGCGTCGTTCGGGTTCGACCACGCCACCGTTCGGTTCGGGAGCCACTTCGAGAAAAGCGCGTTGGCCAGCTCCGCAGTCCGACGATCCGCGGGGTCCCCGACCAAAACGACGTCGACGGACCCCTTCACCAGGCGAGAGAGCTCGCAGAGCGTCTGTCCGAACCCGAACGGGTTCTCGAGCGCTTGGGCGGCATGCCTGACGAGCTCGGCCTCGCCCATCGCCCCGAGCTCGGGGTCCACGAGCGTCCCAAGGCGCAGAAGGGCGCGGCAAGCCATCGCCGTTCCGCTGGGCATCGCGTTGTCGTAGGCGTCCTTTGCACGCACGAAGAGGTCGTCTTGGGCGGCTTCGGTGAACACGAGGCCGAGCTCCGACTCGAAGAACCGTCCTTGAATCGCCGCCGCCAATCGCCTGGCAAACGCGGCGAGCTCCGGATCTCCCGTGACCTCGTAAAGGTCGAGCGCGGCATTGGCCAAATACGCGTAATCGTCCAGGAATCCTTGCCCGCTCACTTGCTCGCCCAGGGCATGCCTCGAGACCTTGGCGAGCTCTCCATCGCGCTCTGCCACGAGGTTCGCCCGCACGAACGCGAGCGCCTTCTTCGCCGCCTCGACGTAGCGCGGCTCGGAGAGCGCCGCCCCTGCTTCGGCGAGCGCGGAAATCATGAGACCGTTCCACCCGGCAACGACTTTTTCGTCGCGAAAAGGCCTGGGACGAGCGTTGCGCGCGGCAAGTAGTGCGGCCTTGCCGAGGCGCAGCTCTTCGGCGACCACACTCGGCGCCACGCTTCGTTCGATCGAGAGCCGCGCGGTCGACTTCTGAATGGACAACACCGTCTTTTTGGTCCCCTCGAAGTTCCCGTCCTCGTCGATTCCGAAGTGAGCCATGACGAGGTCCGCGCGCGCACCGTCCGGAATGGCGGCGCGGACGTCCTCCGGGGAGAACACGAAAAACTTCCCCTCTTCGCCCTCGCTGTCCGCGTCCTGCGTGGCAAAGAAGCCGCCCTCGGGGCTCGTCATTTCGGAGAGCACGTAGCCCGCGATGTCGCGCGCGGTCGCCGCATGGTCCTCGCTCTCGAGAGCCCGCGCCGCGTCCGTGTACAGCCGAAGGAGGAGCGCGTTGTCGTAGAGCATCTTCTCGAAGTGCGGCACGCGCCACGCTTCGTCCGTCGAGTACCGGTGAAACCCGCCCGCGAGATGATCGTGGATGCCGCCATCACGCATGCCGGACAACGCTGCCGCGACGCGCATCTCGGACTTCGTGTCGTCGGAAGCGATGCCGTGGCGAAGGAGCACTTCGAGGGGCATCGTGTTCGGGAACTTCGGTCGCTGCCCGAAACCACCGTGCTCCTCGTCGAAACGCGAACCGAGTCTCTTGGCGGCGCGCTCGAGCAAATCCGGTCCAATCGTGGGAACGGGTTCGTCCGCCCCTCGAACCGGGCGCGTGATCTTCGTGATCGCCTTGACGAGGTCGTCCGCCTGTTCCGTGAGATCTACACGTTTTTCCCGATACGCGTCGGTGATGGCGTCGAGCAGCTTCGGAAAGCCGGGCAGGCCGTGTTTGTCGACCGGCGGGAAATAGGTGCCGCCGAAGAACGGCCGCTTGTCCGGCGTGAGGAAGACGGTCAGCGGCCATCCCCCCGAACGCCCGAGGAGCTGCACGGCGAGCTGGTAAACCTGATCGAGATCGGGACGCTCTTCGCGGTCGACCTTAACGCACACGAAGCCCGCGTTCATCTTCACGGCAATGGCGGGGTCCTCGAAGCTCTCGCGTTCCATCACGTGGCACCAGTGGCACGCCGAGTAGCCGATGCTCAGTAGGATGGGCTTGTCCTCCGCTTCGGCGCGGCGAAGGGCTTCTTCGCCCCAGGGGAACCAGTCCACCGGATTTTGCCCGTGCTGCCGCAGATACGGAGAGGCTTCGGTCGCGAGGCGATTCTTCGGGCGATCGTCGGTCGGGGTACCCGAGAGAACGTGGCGGTCGGTCATGGGAGGGGAAAACACCAACTTTTTCCCGCGAATGCAATGCGGTCGCGCGTTATGCTCGAACGAGATGGGGATTGCAGAGGCCGGCGGCGATCCAAAACCCGAGAATGTTCCAGCCGATCCACGGGTCGTCGCCGCACGAACCGAGCTTCTGGAAGGCGTCGGACGCGACATTGCCGCAAGCTTCCCGGGCATCACCCGCCTCGGAGGCCAAGTGGTCGCCGCGCTCTATTTGGCCGAAGGCACGATGAGCATGGATGAGCTCGCCGAGCTCTTGGGCCGCGCGAAGAGCAACGTCTTCGCGAACCTGCGGGCTCTCGAAGCGGCGGGCATCGTCGAAAGGCGCCGCGAGGCGGGCTCGCGCCACGACTCCTTCGCGCTCAAGGGGAAATACCCAGACGTAGTGATAGGTGCATACCTCACACGTCTCCGCAGCGTGGTCGCGGACAAGTGCACCCTCTCGCGACGCTCGCTGGGAATGCTCGGCGACGCGAAGGGAGAGGAGGCCGATCGCCTACGCGACCGCCTCGATCAGCTTCTGTCGAAGTACGAACGCTTCGCCATCTTGGTCGAAGAGCTCTTCCCGGCCGTCGATGGTCCGGTGGACCTCCTGGCCCTCTTCGAGCAAATCCCGCCGCCCGTGGTCGCCGCAGTGCTCGCCGCCATCAAATCGAGCCGCGGTACGCGCTGACGCGCTGACCCCCATCGGACGCCCATGCCACGAGGCCACGACGCGCTTAGCCGGGCGCCTTAGCCGGAGCCGTTCGTAGAAGTTCCCGAGAGGGCGCTCGCGATGCCGTACAGAGCTTCGTCTTTGCCCTTCGATGGCCACGAAAAAAGGTCGCGGGGCTCGACTTCGAACGCCTTCAGAAAGAGCGCATTGACGGCGACTTCGAGCTCGAGCCGCGCGTACGGAAAAGGCATCGACGTCTCGAGGCGCACGAGGGTGTGGCGCTCCGGAACGAGCAGAGCTTCGAGCCGCGCAAAAAGCGGCGTGGGCGGCCCCACGGCAACGAGCAGGAGCGGTTCAGTGTAAAATGCATGAAACGGCCCGTGAGCGACCTCGAGGGCATCCCAGGTGGGAGGAGCGGGTCGCGCGAGCCCTTCGATCCACTTGATGGCAAGGCCCCGCGCGAGAGCTTCGTTCTCCCCGCTCGTGACGAACGCGAGCGGCGAAAAAAGACGTTCGGGTGGGATGGTGCTCGCGATGCGAGTCGCGTCGGCGGAGGCCTTCTCGAGGGCGTCCGCAAGATTTCGAGGAGGATCGGCACCCGAAAAGAGCGACGCGCCCAGCATGGCGATGGCAGGCCCGACCACACGAAGGAGGCTGCCCGATTCTTCCGGAGGCGGGAGGAACACGACGTTCCCTCCGGCACGGACGAACGCCTCGAGGACGGGCGCGTCCGGCGGGGCGCTCGTGAACAAGAACGCGTCGCGGAACATGGCCGCGGTGGCCAACGCCGCACGTGCGTTCGGCGACAGCCCCTGGGAGAACAAACACAAGGCTTCGTTCGAAGAAGGCTCGAACGTTCCTTCGACGAGCGCGGACATGGGCACGAAGCGCGCGCGCCTTCCGGACCTCACGAGAGCGCACTCGAGGAGGCGCGCCGGCCCTTCGCTTCCCCCGACGCCGGTGACCACGAACGCGCCCGCCTCGCACGACGTTGCTCGCTCGGGAAACGGGCACGCGAGGAGCTCGCGAACCGTCGGAAAAATGCTCGCAATCCTACGCTCGAGGACCGCGAGGCTCTCGTAGGCGGGACCGACGCTCGTGCGAGGCGAGTCCAATCAGTGCCCTCCGTCCGAGGACGCCGCGGGATCGTGCTTCTGACCCTTCATGACCGTGAAATAGGCGATTAGGCCATCCAGGTCCGCCTCCGAGAGGTCCGGATGCGCAGGCATGTTTCCGTAGCGCAGCGAGAGCGGGTTCTTCACGTACGCACGAACCTCGGCCGCCGTGCGGTACTCCAAGACGTTCTTCGGGACGTTGAGCTCGGGCCCCACGCGCCCGCCCTCGCGGTTCACGGCATGGCATCGGATGCACCGGTCGCGGAAGATGTGAAAACCCTTCCAAGCAGGGCTCCCGTTGCCTTCCCCCGAGGGAATCGTGTGAGGAAACGTGACCTCGAACCTTGCGATTTCGATCGCAGCCAACTGCCACGGGCGAGGGTGCGTCTCGAGGTTCTGCTGCGAGGGCTCTTTCCAGACGAAATAGAACGGGGCCGGATTCGCACGCTGCGGCCCGATGGGCTCCCACCCCGGAGCGTCGACGTCCGCGATGGCAATGTAGGCACCCGGCTCGGTCGAAAGCGGCGGTCGCATCGGCACGGTGTAACCGTCCTTCGCGCGAAGCAAGAGCTCGCGCTCGCCGAGCTTTTCGATCTGCGGGAAGCCGACCTTCAGGACCTTGTCGAACGCGAGAACACGAAAGGTCTTCGGCTTGCCATAGTACGGGTCGTACGCCGTGAGCGTCTCGACAGGGATTCTCTTCTGGAGCTCGGTCAGGGTCACGACCGAGATCTGCCGCCCTTCGTCGAGGAACTCGAGCGTCGCCGCTCCCGCATCGGGAGGAGCTTTGGTGCACGACGAGCCACAGGCGAGAGCCACGAACGCCACCACGAGCGACCGTGCTTGCGCCGCCCGACCCACGGTCATTTCGGGTTCTCGACACGGGGCGCGTATTTGCGCGCGAACCGAATCGAATCCGGGTAGGGGGCGGCCTCGTCCAGTTCGCCGGCGCGAATCTTCTCTTGCCTGGCGATCCAGTACCTCGCTTCGGCGAGGTCACCGTGAATCTCGCAGAAAATGGTCCGCGGTTTGCCCGGAGGCAACAAAAACGTTGGAAACTGCTCGGGAAACACGTCGTTATGGTCGACCGAGAACCAAGGCTCGGACGCGAGCTCTTCGTCGTCGTGGCGCGCTCTCGGCATCGTGCGAAAGCGGCAGTCGGTCAGATAGGCAATTTCGTCGTAGTCGTAGAAGATCACGCGACCAAAACGGGTGACGCCGAAGTTTTTCAGCATGAGGTCGCCTGGGAAAATGTTGGCGGCAGCGAGGTCCTTGATGCAGTCGCCGTACTCGCCGAGGGCTTGCCTGAGCTTCGTCTCGTCGGCAGTGGCGACGAACATGTCGAGAGGGATCAGGCGCCGTTCGATGTAGAGGTGCTTCACGAGCACGCTGTCGTCGGTGATCTGGATCGATGAAGGAGCGAGCCTGGCCATGTCGGCGAGGAGGTCTTCGTCGAAGCGGTCCTTCGGAAAAGAGACATCGACGTACTCGAGGGAGTCGACCATGCGGCCAGCGCGGTCGTGGTGCTTCACGAGGCGGTAGCGCTCTTCGACGATCGCGCGATCGGCATCCTTGGGCGGAGCGAACCAGTCGCGAATGACCTTGAACACGTAGGGGAAGCTCGGAAGCGAGAATACCAACATGACCATGCCACGCGTGCCTGGAGCGGCGACGAAGCGGTCGCTCGAGTGCTTGAGGTGCCAGCCGAGGTCGCGGAAGAGCAGAGTCTTTCCCTGCTTTTGGAGGCCGACAAGCGTGTAAAGCTCGGAGCGCGCCCGCATCGGGACGATGGTCTCGAGGAACGAGACGTAAGCGGACGGCACCTCCATGTCGACCATGAAGTAGTCGCGCGCGAGGCTGAAGAGGCGGCCGACGGCCTTCGTGTCGAGCAAGATGGTGTCCACGTAGAGGTCACCACGCGGGCCTCTGCGTATTGGGATGACGAACGGCACCACCACGTTGCCCTTGATCGAGCGACCCACGAGATACGCCGCCCGGCCGCGGAAAAAGAGGGACCGCAACACGTGGAGCTGGAAGTTCTGGTCCTGATCCCAGCCGCGCGGAAAGTGCTCGGCGACGCCGCGCATCAGGTACCCGGTGTCGCGCTCGAGGTCCTCGAATCGGGCGCCCAAGGCTCCGAACCCCGTGTCGACCAACATGCGACGCAGAGTGCCTTCGAGGTCGACGCTGCGCGGGTAGTAACAGACGTAGGTGGGCTCGGCGCCGTCGATGTGCTCGGTGGAAATGGCCGGCCGCGAGAAGATGCAGTCGTTCTGGTGGTACGTGCTGTCGAGGAGCCGGGTGACGACCGAGTTGTAGAAGGTCTCGGCGCACTCGGGCTG
>JAYUKI010001247.1:0-7871 GCA_043764595.1 Myxococcales bacterium
CTACTTCTTGAAGAGCTTTCCGAAGAGCCCACCGATGGAATCGTTCTTCGGCGCCTTCGCTTCGGCGGAACGCATGCTGTGGAGTCGAATTTCGCGGGCCGCGTCCAAGTTGTGCGGATTGAGCTCTACGGCGCGCTTCAGGTCTTTCATGGCCTGTTTCATGTTGTCGACGCGCTTGTGGAGCATGCCGCGGTAGTAGTGCGCGCGCTCGCAATTGCCATTCATCTTGATTGCTTCGTCGAGCTTCGCGATCAGGCTGTGGGTCTTGTCGTGGTGCTGGTTTGCAGGTTTCTGCGAGTCGAGCCAAGTCACGAGCGCCAAATAGTCCGCTTGGGTCGGATCGGCCGCCAACGCTTTTCGGGCGAGCTCCTCTCCCAGCGAGGTGTCGTTCCGCTTCAAGAAAATGAGTGCTTTTTGGAAGTTGTTCGAGGCTTCCAACACCTCTTGCACCTTTTGCTGCTCTTCCAGGGAGCCCGTGCCGTCGCGGAGGGCTTTGTCGTAGTCGCCACGACGCGCCGGATCCATCAACACCGAATGGGCCTCGCTGAGGCGGGAAAAGACCTTGCTGCACGCATCACGCACTTCCCCGAGGGCCGCAGGAAGCTTGTCGGGGTGCCACACTTTGGCGAGGGTAAAGAATGCTTTTTGGACGTCTTCTTTGGGAGCCGATTTGGACACTCCAAGAATCTCGTAGTGGCTCTGCGAATCGACGGCCTCGGCCTTCGAGAGAATCTTCGACCGCAGCGCGCCTTCCGCCCCGGACAGGGAGGCCCGAACGCTGGCGGGAGGGGCGGACTTGGGCCCCGTGTCCTGCGCGGCAACGGGCATGCGGGAGGCCGACAACGGGCGCACGGACGTGGGAGCGGCAGGCATGCGCGACTGCGACGTTGGCGGTCGGACCGACGAGGGCGGTCCCGACTCCTCCATCTCGGAAGGTCGCGGGGAAGGTGGGCCATTCGCACCGAACGAAAACGATACCGGGGCAACGTCGTGCGGGACGGGCGGCGCTGCCGGGACGACAGCTCCGCGGAGCTCTTCGGGAATGGGATACGCCTGCGGGACGGGGCTCATCCGCGAATCGGGACGCAGGGGCCTGTGCTCTTCGACGATGGCAGGACCGCGTGTGACCTGACGTGCCTGGAGCTGGACTCGTGCGACCTGGGCCTTCGCGGGCGGAACCGAGATGCGGTCGGGACGCGTGGACGGTGCCGGCGCCTCGACGAGCTCGAGCTGCTTCGTAATCAAAAAGAAGTAAACGAAGAGCTGAGCGACCGACGGCGTCATGTAGCGCGCGGCCGTGAGATCGGTGATGCGGACGGCACGCTGGCCCAAGAGCTCGACGGCTTGGAGCTCGCCACCGCTGAACGCGCAGCGCTCGGGGGCGGCGTGAGGCTGGAGACGAAGACCCATGTTTTGCACGCGGGCGATCGTCACGTTCACATGATCCCAAGAGGGATTTTGGCGAATGCCGGCCCACAGCACGCGCAGGGGATCCGCCTCGACCGTCTCGATGCCGCCGTAGCCCTCCAAGAGATCGCGACCTTCGTAGAAGGCAAAGTGCGACTCGAACGGGAATTCGAAAAGGCAGAGGATTTTGGCTTCGAGCTGGGCCACGAGGCCGGCGAGAAGGGTGTCGCCCGTAATCGCGCCCATTCCGACGAGGACCTGCCCCTGGAGCGTTCCGGTGGAAAAACGCCGGTCGATCGACTCGTTGGCCGCCTCTTGGGTGATGACCTGGTGCTCGACCAAGACCATCCCGAGGGTGGCCGTTCCGTCCGGAGTGCGCGCCTTTCGGGGAATTCCCTCGACGAAAACCAGCACGCCAGCGGCGCCGTCCGGGCTTCGCAGCTCGAGCGAACCGGTCATGCGCCGCTCCATCACGTAGATGAAGACATGGGCCAGCGGTGTCTTCGCGAGCAGACCCTCGGCCGTCGGGACGGGCAACGCTTCCATGGGGAAGTTAAGGATTATCGTGCCTAGCGAACCGAGGCGAGCCCATTCGGGAACGAGCAACCGTTTCGTCGATTGCCTCGGCATTCGAGGTCCGGTCGAGGTGTGGGGACGAATCGTACCTGCCCGGCTGGAGGGGCAAGATGGCCCGTTCGAACTGCGATGAACCACCTCACCGTCGCAAGGTGGTCGTTCTGGCAGGAAGAGAGGTAGAGTGGAGTGATCCGTTTCGGAGCCACCCGCCTGGGGGAAGGCCTCCCACACAAAGCTTGGTTTCCCGGGGGCGGGCGCGAACCTTTCGCTTTCACACCAAAGACTCCGTTGACCCAAGCCCCGTTCCCTCCCCAGCTCGCTCAATACGAGGTGCTCCGTCGCCTAGGCGAAGGCGGCATGGCCGAGGTGTTCGTCGCGAAGAAGCGCGGCGCCGAGGGGACCTATAAGGTCGTCGTCGTAAAGCGCATCCTGCCGAGCTTCGGTGCGTCGCGACGCTTCCAGTCGATGTTCATCGACGAGGCTCAGCTCGCCACGAGGCTGAACCACCCCAACGTCGTGCAGGTCTACGATTTCTCGAACGAGGGCCCGGACGGGCACATCCTCGCGATGGAGTACGTCGAAGGCCCCGACTTCGGCATGCTCGTGGCCGCGGCGCGAGCCAAGGGAGTCAGGCTCCCTCCGTGGGTGAGCGCATACGTGATCGCCGAGGCGGCGAAGGGTCTCCACTACGCCCACGAAAAGAAAGACGACGGCGGCGCATCCCTCGAGATCGTGCACCGCGACGTGTCGCCGCAAAACATCCTTCTGTCGTACGACGGCAGCGTCAAAATCGCGGATTTTGGCATCGCGAGCGCACGTTTCCTCCAGGAGGAGCAAGGCGTCATCAAGGGCAAGTACGGCTACATGTCGCCCGAACAAGCCCGCGGCGAGAAGGTCGACCGACGCGGCGACCTCTACGCCCTCGGCGTGATCCTTTGGGAGTGCCTTGCGGGTCGCCAGATCCATGGCAGCGCCACGGGACAAGGCTTGCTCGAGGTCGTCCGGACCGGACGCGTCGAGCCCCCGAGCACGTACGTAATGGACGTACCGAGCGAGCTCGAGAGCATCGTCATGAAGGCTCTCTCTCCACGCCCCGACGAGCGCTACGCCAACGGCCGCGAGCTCGTCTCGGCGATTGGGCGGGCCCTGCTCACCAAACAGGAGCTCGTCGACGCGGCCACGCTCGAGGCGACCATCCAGGCGTTTTTGCCGCGCAAGCCCACGACCGACACGAAGTACGAAGAGCGTATCGTGTCGCAGGCGAGCGGCGAGATGACGAACGCCGCGGCTCCTTCGGCGAAGGGTCCGGCGAGCGATCGTCCTCCTGGCTCGGCGAACGGCGCGAAGCTCGCGAAGCGAGGCAACGAGCCCCGCGAGGTTCGTCACATTGCGCTCATCACCCTCGAGCTCTCGCAACAAGGCGAAGTCACCGGAGACCAACGGGCCGCCCTTACCCGGGCGCTCGCGAAGCTTCGGCCGACCCTCGAGGACATGGCTTACAAACGAGGCGCGCGTTGGCAGTGGACGAAAGACACCCAAGCACGAGCGGTGCTCGGCCTGACCTCGCGCCACGCTCGCGCGCCTTCCGATTCGGCGTGGCTCGCCCTCGAAACGCACGAAGCGATCGCGGCCATCAAAGACGACTTGCCCGTGCCGGTCGCCGCCGCGATGACCATCGTCCGTGGCATCGCCTCGGGCATTCGCGACCGCGACGGAAACCTTGTAAGATACACTCTTCACGATCCCGTGACGTACCTCGCCGACGTCCTCGGCAGCCGCACGCCCCAGAACACGACCTGGGTCGCGGGCGGTCTGTACCGCCTGGTTCGAGGCGATTTTCGCTGGGGAGACGCCCCGAGCCTCGAGTTTCCAGAAGACACGCAGGTCGCGAATCTGCCGCCGACCATGCGGATCTACACGCTGGAGCGGAGCCTCTCGCGGGAAGAAAAAGAATCCGAGGTCGGCACGCCGAGCGATCTCGTCGGGCGTGACGCGGAAAAGGCAGAGCTTTTCGCGGCGTTCCATTCGGCCGTCAATGCTCCTGGCGGAGGACGCTTCGGCTCGCGCGCGGTCATCGGAGAGCTCGGCATCGGCAAGACGGCGCTCGTCCAAGGCTTTCTCCACGAGCTCCCGCCGAATGCCCGCGTCATTCGCGTCGAGTGCTCGCCCGTGCGAATGGAAGTTCCCTACGCATCCATCGCCGAGCTCGTAAGATCGGCGATCGGCGCAAAAGGGGACGAGAGCTTCGACGACGTCGTCGAGCTCGTGACACGCGCAGGCGGGGGCGAGACCAAAGGCGATCCCCAAAACCCGATGGTCACGCGGCTCGCCGAGCTCGTGACGAACCGCCTGTCGGGGCACGGCGACAACGACGACGCGGCTTACCAAAAGCGCCTCTTGGTCACGGCCGTGCGAACCTTGCTCGCGGCGTTCGCGGTCGAGTCTCCTCTCGTGGTGGTCGCCGAGAGCCTGCACTGGGCCGACAAGCCGAGCCTCGATATCCTGGCCGAGCTTCTCAAAGCACCGGATCCATTGCCTATTTTGGCTCTCCTCGTGAGTCGCCCGGACGAACGTCTCGCCGCGCTTCTCGAGGGCAAAGTGCGCATCGAGCTCCATGGTCTGGAGGCCGAAGAGCAGGTGCGTCTCGTCGAGACTCGGCTCGGCGTGAAAGAGGGCGTTCGCGCGGTCTGCGCCGAGCTTCTCCCCCGCGTGGGCGGAAATCCGTTCTTCTTGCTCGAGCTCGTCGACGCGCTGCTCGAGCGCGGCCACCTCGAGATCCGAGAAGATGCGCTCGTACGGGCCGACGACGGCGAGCGCGAGTTCTTCCTGCCCCAGACCCTCGAACAGCTCCTCGCCGACCGCATCGAAGAGCTCGCGCCGAGGGAGCGCCTCATCGTCGACTGGCTGGCCATTGCCGGAGGGCCGCTTTCGGTAGCCGACCTCGATCGCCTCTTCGCGGACGGAACATCGGCCAAAAATCCGGTGCACGATCCGCTCGCTCGGCTCTGCGAGAGGGGCCTCTGCGACCGCAAAGGGCTCTCGGTCGACTTTCGTCATCCATTGACGCGCGACGTGGCGTACGCGGCGTTGCGGTCCGAAGCGCGCACGCGCATGCACAAGACGCTCGGCGAGCACCTCGCGGGCACCCAGCTCGCACGCGGCGTCTCGGCCGCCATCGTGGCGAGCCATTTCGCGCGTGGCGACGACGGCGAGCGCGCGTCGCACTTCTACCTCGAGGCTGCCACGGCGGCGCGTACCACGTACCAGACCCACCTCGCGGTTCGGTATTACAAACGTGCCTTGCTCCAGCTCACGATCGACGATCCGCGGCGCCTCACCGCGCACGACGCGCTCGAGGGAATTTTTCGAATGCTGGGCCGCAAACGCGATCGCGTGGCGCAGCTCGAAGGCATGCGGGCGTGCGCGCGACAGGTGGCTTCTCCGCGCAGCGTGTGCCTCGCCTTCCTGCGCACGGCGCGCTTCGATCTCGACGAAGGCAAGTTGCCCCACGGTCTGCCCATCGCGCGCAAAGCCGCACAAATTGCCCGTGGCGGGAGCTATCTGCAGCTCGAAATCGAAGCCGAGTCGCTGGTGAGCGAGCTTTCTCGCGAGCTCGGGGACGTGCAAGGGGCGCTGGCCGCCGCCGACCGAGCCCTCGCCGCCTGCGATCCGAACGTGAATCCGAACGTGCCGGCCAGGCTTCGTGCCGACGCGCTCCGCTCGCGTGGCGTTCTTCTTCGGCGTGTCGGACGTGTCCGCGAGGCCATGCACGACTACGTGGAAGCCATCGCGATCTACCGAAAACACGGCGCCCACCGACAGGAAGCACGCGCGAAGAACGCCCTCGCCTTTGCGATGTTCGTTCAAGGGCGGTACGAGGATGCGATCGCGCTCGCGCTCGAGTCCATCCAAATCGACCTCAGCGTGGGCGGCCGCTTCCAGCTCGCCAAAACGCTCGCGAACATCGGTCAGAGCTACTCGCGCCTCGGCGACATGCCTCGCGCGGCCGCCTATTTGAAGCGTGCTCGCGAAGCCCACGAGCGGTACGGCGACAAAGACGGACGCGCGGACACGCTGCTTGTGAGCGCCGAAGTGGCGCTCGACACGGGAGCCATCCAAGAGGCCGTCGCGTGGCACAAAGAAGCTCTCGATCTGTGCGAGGCCACGGCGAACGCCTACGACAAGGCGCATGCTCTGGTGGTCGGTGCGGCCATCGCTCGGGCCCAGCGCGAGCCCCAACGCGCCATCGCGTTCGCGATGGAGGCGCGTCGCATGGCCGAGAATCAAGCTCTCGTCGCGTACCACTTTTATGCCTTCGCGATCGAAGCCTCGGCGCGGGTCGATGCGGGCGAAGTGCACTCGGCGACGCTGCTCGCCACCACGGCGCTCGGGGCGGTCGAGACTCTCCAAGGTACCGAGTATGGCCTGGAGATCCGTACTCTGTGCTCGGACGCCTTGAAGCGAGCGGGCTCTCCCCAGGCGGCCACAACGCGCCAACGCACCGTGGACTACGCGACGGCGCTCATGGAGACCATCCGAGATCCTCGTCTGAGGCGCTGTTTTTCCGAGCGTCCGATGGTCGCCGCCCTGTTCGACGCGACCCCTTCGCCGCTCGAAGACACGGGCACGAGCTCACGAAGACCCACTCCCGCGCCTTGACCCACGAGCGCAACCACGAGCGCAACCACGGGCGACGCTGTCGCCACTCGCGCCAAGAAAGTACGACGAAGCATCCATGACGACCACCGTGACCGCAGCGCCGCAGAAGCGCGTGGCGATGATCTTTTCGGGAGGCGGCGCTCGGGGAGCCTACGAGGTCGGCGTGCTGTCGTACGTCTTCGAGGAGCTCGCTCGGATGCGTGGCGGTCCGCCGCGGGTCGACATCCTCTGCGGCACGAGCGTGGGTGCGATCAACGCTTGTTACCTCGCGGCGCACCTCGCCGATCCCGTGCTTGGCCTGCGGCGGCTAGTGCACTTGTGGACCGAGCTCGAGCTGACGCGCGTGCTCGGCTTCGGGATGCGGCAGTTCGTGGCTCTGCCCAAGCTCGTCATGGGCGGCGGCTCGGACGGCTCAGGGCTCTTCGACGTGAGGCCGATGGCCGATCTCGTCGGTCGTGAAATCTCGTGGCGCGCAGTGGCCCGCTCTCTGCGCAAAAATAGGCTCCGGGCGCTTGCCATCTCGACGACCGAAGTGGCCACCGGCCGCACCGTCGTTTTCATGCAGACTGCACCAAACGTCGCGATGCCGGAGCTTCCGCCACCGCGTACGCTCTTCCGCCAGGCGCACATCGGCCCGGTGCATGCCCTCGCGAGCGCGGCCATTCCCCTGCTCTTTCCGCCCGTCCGCATCGACGACGATCTTTACCTCGATGGCGGTCTTCGTCAGAACACCCCCATCGCGCCGGCCCTTGCGCTTGGCGCGACGCACGTATTCGCCATCGGCAGCTCGCGCGAGGTGCGCGGCATGGTCACGACCGAGAATCCGAAAGAAGGGCCTCGCGCGCCCGGTGCGGCGTTCTTGCTCGGCAAGGTCTTGAACGCGTTCTTGCTCGACCACGTCGACGTGGACATCGAGCTTCTCTCGCGCGTCAACCACGTCATCGAAGACGGCACGAGCGCGTACGGGCCAGAATTCACCAAGGCCGTGAGCGCACAAGCCGAACGCCGTGGAGCGCGCCCCTACCGGCACGTCCATGCGGTCACGGTACGCCCGAGCGAGGACATCGGAAAGCTCGCCGCGGAGCACGTCCGACGCGGAAAATTCCAAGGGAATCCACTCCTTACAAAGCGACTTTTTTCGCTACTCGACATCGGCGCAGGCGAAGAATCGGACCTCGCGAGCTACCTCCTGTTCGACGGGCCGTTCTGCCGGAGGCTCATCGAGATGG
>JAYUKI010001248.1:0-2346 GCA_043764595.1 Myxococcales bacterium
GCGCCTCCTCAATCGCGAAGAGCTCTTCACCTTGAAAAAAGCCTATGGCGTCCCCCGCAAGCTCCCCTCGAACGAGGGCGTCGAGCGCGCCAAAGAAACGGCTGCCATGACGAAACGAAAGCCCGCCGTGGCCCGTCCACGCGCCACCTCGGGCGACGATCGCCCCGTTCGCGCCGACAAGCGCGAAGGCGGGTTCGGTCCCCGCGACGACGCCGAGGGAGGCTTCTCGAGCCCCGCGGCCCGCACGTTCGAGCGCGATCCGTCCCGCCCCAAGTGGGAACGTGGACCCTCGCGCGGTCCTGCCCGCCCCGCGGAGGACCGTCCCCGTCCCGACGACCAAGACCGTCCCTCCGACGAGGCTCGCGGCGAAGCCCGCGCACCGGCACGCCCAGGCGCTCGGATCACCGGAGCACGCGGCGCGCGTCCCGAAGGCCGCGCACCGTGGCGGCCCGAAGCCCGCGAAGGCGCGCGCCCCGAAGCTCGTCCCGAGGCCCGCTCCGAGCGCCCCGGCACCCGCCCCGAAGGCCGTCCGGACCGCGCCGGTCCTTCGGCTCCCCGCACCGAGGAGCGCGATACGCGTCCCCGCGCACCGACCCGTGGCGGCCGGTCGTCCTCGCGGGACGATCGCGTACCGGGTCTCGAAGACCGCGCACCGTCACGCGGAGGCCGTGGGCCCTCGAGCGACGACCGCGCACCCGCGAAGCCCAAGGGACGCTCCGAGCGGAGCCCCTTCTACGAAGGCCGGGCGCCCGCACGCCCCGAGCGGGGAGCTCCCCGCGGTGACCGCGGCGCTCCGCGTCCCGCCGGTCGCTCGGACCGTGGTGCTCGTCCCGAGGGTCGCCCCGATCGCGGCGCTCCGCGCGGTGACCGGCCCGCTCCGCGCGGTGACCGGGCTCCGTCGCGCCCCGAGGGTCGCTCGGACCGTGGTCCTCGTCCCGAGGGACGTCCTGACCGGGGCGCTCCGCGCGGCGAGAAGCCCGCGCCGTTCCGCAACGTGCGAAGCGATCGCGGTGCACCCGAAGGCCCTCGCGGCCCGCGTCCCGAGGGACGTCCTGACCGTGGCGCTCCGCGAGGTGACCGGGGCCCGTCGCGCCCCGAAGGTCGCTCGGATCGAGGCCCGCGTCCCGAGGGACGTCCTGACCGGGCGCCGCCGCGAGGCGATCGTGGCCCGTCGCGCCCCGAGGGTCGCCCGGATCGTGCGCCGCCGCGAGGCGATCGTGGCCCGTCGCGTCCCGACGCGCGTCCCGATCGTGGCCCCCCGCGTGGCCGCTCGGGCCCTCCGCGCCGCCGCTAGTCGGTAGCGCGCTCGCTCCGGGATCCTCCCTCCTCGAACCGAGGCGTGGAGGAGCTCGGAGGGGGAACGGGAACGGGAACGGGAACGGGAACGGGTCAGAAGCCGGTGGGTAGCGCCCAATCGGCGCCGAAGAACCCCGAGGCGCGGAGCGCGCCGTGGCCCAAGACGAGCTGGCCGCGCGCCGGGCCGACCTTCGTGTCGTACACGGCGAAGTCGGGAAGAAAGTCCGGGAGCGAGAGGGCCCGCAGAGTGCCCCCGGGGCTCGGCGAGACCACGAGCGCGACGTAGCGATCGGGCCTCGCGGGGTTCGGCCTCACGAACGCCGCTCCGAGCTCCGAGCCTTCGTAGCTTTGCGTGCCGACGCGGATCTTCGTGCCCTCGATGCGCACGGGGAAGGGCTTCATGGCCTCGAGCGCGGCCGTCACTTTGTTGGACGAGGGCCCACCGACCAAGAAGAGCGCTCGCTCGTTCGCGAGGGGCTCGCCCTGGGCCAAGAAGGCTTGGTCGCTGACGATGGGGTAGCTGGCGGTGACTCCGAAGCGCACGGCCGCGAAGGCACGCGCGACACGCTCGTTGGCCGCGGCGAGCTTCGGATCCGAGGCTCCGTAGACGAACAAAAGGGGCTCGTGGAAGACGTCACGGAAGGGGCCCGTGAGGTGCCCGGCTTTGGTCCCTGGGGCGGGCTTTCCTCGGGCCCAGCCGGCGGGCCCACGCACGAGATCCATGGGCTCATTGGGCGCGAACGTGAGCTTTTGTCCGTCGATGGCGAGCTCGAGGGGCTTTTCCGAATCGAAGAGGACCGGATCGCGATCGAGCGCGAGCGCGGCGACTCCGGTGGTGCTGAGATCGATGCGCGTGCGCGAGGCGGCGTGGGCGCGAACCTCTCCCCAGGCGTCCGAGCGGGCGAGGGCCGGCACATGAATCCAAGCGCTCGTGTCCCAGCGGGTGCGCGCGGTGCGGAAGAGGACCCACTTCGGGTGGAGCTGGGTCTGGCGCGACACGAGCCACTTGGTGGTCTCGGGTTTTTCGTACGTGGTCTGCCAGACGTTGTG
>JAYUKI010001249.1:0-2346 GCA_043764595.1 Myxococcales bacterium
GACGAAGTGCGCGGCACGGGCGTCGACCTGCGCACCCACGACAGCGAGACCTCGTGGCTCGAAGGCGTCTTCGCGCGTGGCGATCGCAGGCTCGCGAACGTGCTCGAGAGCGCCTACAAAAAGGGCGCGCGTTTCGACTCCTGGGAAGATCAAATGCGCCTCGATCTCTGGGAAGAAGCTTTCCGCGAAGAGGGCATCGAGCCCGGCGCCCTTCTCGGCACGTTGCCCGTCACCGGAAAGCTCCCGTGGGACCACATCGACGTGGGTCTCGAGGAGGGATTCCTGGCGAGCGAGTACCGAAAGTCGCTGAAGAGCCGCCTCTCGCCGCCGTGCGGAAAAGCCGCGGGCATGTTCATTCACCACACGAACATCGAAGATGCCAAGGCCGACGCGCGCAAGCTCGTTTGCTACGACTGCGGCGTCGGGTGCGACCTCTCGGCCATGCGCAAAGAGCGCCTCGTGTACCTGTCGAGACTCGGCGCGGACACGAAGCGTGTGCGCTCGGACGCCGAAAAGGCCGCCGCGTCGGCGAAGGTGCCTAGGGGCCGTGCCGCACCGCCGCGCATGGTTCAAGGCGAAGCGAGGCGCGTGCGTTTCTCCTACGAAAAGCTCGGGGCAAGCGCGTTCCTCTCCCATCTCGACCTCATTCGCGCGATTCCACGCGCGTTCCGGCGCCTCGACGTGCCCATGTTCTATTCGTCCGGCTTCCATCCGAAGCCCGACATGGTGTTCAGCCCTGCGCTCTCCCTCGGGGTCTACAGCCTGGACGAGTACCTCGACATCAAGCTCACCTGCGACGTGACCGATCCCGAGGAGCTCGTTCGGAACCTCTCCGAAGCTTCGGCCGACGGCATCAAGTTCCGCGGCGGAGTGACTCTCGGACCGAACGACGCCGGAGTGAACAAGCTCATCGACTCGGCCCGCTACGTGCTCGCGTTCCCTACCCAAGCGCTCCCCGGAGGCATGGATTTTCTCGAGCGACGCACCGAATACGTGCATTCCGCAAGTGAGCTGCGCATCCTCCGCAAGATCGACGGCCTCGGGAAATGGGTCGACGTGAAGGCCTTCCTGCGCACGCTCACCGTGGCCGATCCGCGCTGCGAAGAGGTCCTTGCTCGAGCCGGTTTGGTGGGCGATTTCGTTTCGGTCTTGTGCGACGTCTCCATCCTGGGAAGCGGCGCCGTGAAGGCCCACGAAGTTGGCGAGGTCCTGCTCGGCGCCGAAGCGAAAGACGTCCCCTACGCCGTCGTTCGTGCACGGCTCGGCGGCATGCTGGACGGCGACATCGTCTCCCCACTCGAGACCGCGCGCTTCCGCAAAGTCCTCGTGCGCGACGCACGCCCCGACCCGACGAACGAGGGCGACTCGGCGGAGCACCTGGCCACGCCGTGACAGGGTCTCCGTCGCTCGCGACCATCGCGGCGCTCGTCGTTGCGGCGTTTTTTGCTGGAATGATCGACGCCATCGGGGGTGGCGGTGGGCTCATCACGGTACCTGCCCTGCTGGCAGCGGGACTCGATCCACGCATCGCGCTCGCCACCAACAAGGGACAAGCCGTGTTCGGAGCGGTGGCTTCCGCGGCCTCGTACGAGCGCCGCGGTGCGGTCGATCGCGGCCGGGCCAAGGTCGCGTTCCTCTCCGGCTTCATCGGCTCGGCCTTCGGCGCACTGCTGCTCTCCACCTTCCGCCCCGAGCCCCTGCGACCCATCGTGATCGTGCTTCTACTCGGGGCTCTCGTCGCGGCGCTCGTGCCTCGAAACAAGCTGCCACGCATCATCCCGAAACACCCGAGCCTCGCCCTCGCAAGCGTGGCCTTCGGGCTAGGCACGTACGACGGCTTCTTCGGCCCCGGTGTGGGAAGCATGTTGATCGTCGCGAACGTGGTCCTCTTCGGCGACTCGCTCCTGAATGCCTCAGGAAACGCAAAAATCGTGAACCTTGCCTCGAACCTCGCAGCCTTCGCGTTCTTTGCGGCCAAGGGCACCATTCTTTTTCACGTCTCGCTCCCGATGGCCGCAGCCAACGCGACGGGCGCCTACGTTGGGTCCAGGCTCGCGTTCAAAGGCGGTGACAAGCTCGTTAGGGGTGTTCTCGTCGTCGTCGTGCTCGCCGTCGTCGCAAAGCTCGGACGGGACATCCTGAAGGCCTGAGCCTGGCTTTCGAGCGAGGAGGCTCGGTCCGGTCCTCAAAATCGCGAAAAGCAGTGAACGGACGTCCCCCTTCAGGGCGCCGGACGCCTCAAAAGACCCCTACGCACCGCGTTAGGTTGAATGGACCGTGCTCTTCGTTCGTCGCGTTGTATTCGAACCATCTCCCATTCGAACCGAGTGGGCTGTCCACTTCCGG
>JAYUKI010001250.1:0-7845 GCA_043764595.1 Myxococcales bacterium
AAGAAGTCGAACGAAACCGAGCCGCGTCGGAGAAGGCGTCATGAGCACCCAAGTCTCGACCAGCGAGGTCGCGGCCGCCAAAGAGCGCGTCGAAGAGCTCCGGCGCGAAATCATGCGCATTTACGTGGGGTCGAGCCGCGCCCCGGACATGATGCTGGTGGCGATCCTAGCGCGTGGGCACGTGCTCCTCGAGGGTGTTCCGGGCGTCGCCAAGACGACGCTCGTGAAGGCGTTTGCCGCGGCCCTCGGATGTTCTTCGCGACGCATCCAGTTTACGCCGGATCTCTTGCCGGCCGACATCACGGGCACCTACGTGCTCTCCCCGAAGGACGGTACGTTTTCCCTTCGCGCCGGACCCATTTTCGCGAACGTGGTCCTTGCGGACGAGATCAACCGCGCTCCGGCCAAGACTCAATCGGCGCTCCTCGAAGCCATGCAAGAGCGTCAGGTCACGATCGAGGGCGATCGCTTCGAGCTCCCGGCGCCGTTCCTCGTTCTCGCCACCCAGAACCCCATCGACCTCGAAGGCACGTACCCACTTCCCGAAGCCCAGGTCGACCGCTTCCTCGTGCGGGTTCCGATCGGCTACCCGACGGCGCGGGAAGAGGCCCAGATGCTCAAGCTTCACGGGGTCGATCCTCCGGTCATTCGGCCGCTCCTCAAGGCCGAGGACGTGCTCCGTCTCCAGCACCTCACGGCGCGCATCCACGTCGAAGAAGATCTCTTCGAGTACGCCGTGGCACTCACGCATTTCACCCGCGCTCATCCCAAGGTTTCGCTCGGTGCGAGCCCGCGCGCCACGCTCGGTCTCGTGCAAGCGTCGAAGTCGAAGGCTCTCCTCGAAGGTCGGACCTTCGTGGTTCCGGAAGACATGCGCGCCGTCGCTTCGGCGGTCCTCGCGCATCGCTTGGTGCTCTCGGCCGAGCTCGAAGGCGACTCGAGAGCACGCGAGCAGATCGTCGAAGAAGCCCTCTCCAAGGTGGGCTATCGGCGCGGCGCGCGTCCGGCCTGATCCGTCGCCATGCAGCTTCACCCCACACGCTCCGCGTTCCATGTCGCCCTTGCGGGGGCGGCGATGGTCGCCGTGGGCGTCGCGGCACGAGAAGCTGCGATTTGTGCATTCGGTGGGGCCATGGTCCTGGCCGTGGCGCTCGGACGAGTGCTCGCGCATGCCACCGTCGCGCGCATTCGGTCTTCGGGTTTCGAGATGGTGTGGACCACCACCCGACGCGTGACGCGGACCGCACGTGGCGGCGAGATCGTGCTCGAGGCGGAGCTCCGGAACCGAGGTACGGACGACGCGCGGGCGGTGAATCTTCGGCCCATCGTGTCCAGCATGCTCTCCGCAGAGGTCGATCCAAAAGAGATAGAGCTCCCCGCTGGCTCGCGTGTGCGGCTCGACGTCCACATCAAGACGAAGAGAGTGGGGCGATGGGGCGTGCACGGCGTCGCACTCGAAGTGCGCGGAACGCCTGCAGGTGGCGAAGGCCTCTACGAAGTGCCACTTCTCTTCGCGAACCCTCACGGAATCGAAGTCCTTCCCCCGAGACTTTTCACGGCGATCGAGTCTCCGCGGGGTGGACGCTCGCGAAGCTTGTCCGTACGCGGGCGCTCGGGAAACGGACGCGGCGAGAGCGACGAGTTTCGCGAGCTCCGTGACCACGTGCCCGGAGATCCGTTCAAGCGCATCGCCTGGAAAGCCAGCGCGAGACGACGAAAGCTCGTCGTACGCGAAATGGAACGCGAGGAGCGCGACGTGGCGTGGCTCGTCCTAGACGCATCGTGCGAGCTGTGGGCCGGTGAGCCGGGGCACGCGCCGCTCGACGCGACGACTGACGTAGTCGGCGCGCTCGCGACCCGCTACCTCACCCGCGGAGATCTCGTGGGCATCGCCGTCGTGGCCACGCGCGTGCGCTCGTGGGTGCCCGCCGAAGAGGGCGCCGCGCACCTCGGAAAAATTGCCGCAGCGCTGGCCAGTGCGGCCAACATGACCGACGCCGATCGCAGCGAGCTCGACGAACACGAGGTGGCCATGCGTGTCGCCGAGCACGCGCGTCCCCTCGACGCGGCGGGTCTCGCCGACGTCGGACGTGGAAACCTGGACGCCCTTGCCACCAAGGCCGATTCGCTTCGCTCGCGTGCACCTTTCGTCCCACGACCGCCGTACGCGAAGACCTCGCGCGAGCAACGTCTTCGGCACTACTGCGCGGCGTTCGGCATCGAGCTACCCCCGCGCGTGGACGGCGAGCGCGAAGCCACGGATCACACGCTCGGGGCGACGCTCGAGAAGATTCTCCTCGAGCGACCCCAGCCGAGCGTCGTCCACGTGTTCGCGCAGGCCCCTATTCTGGGTGGCGCGACCGAACGTGCCCTCACTCGACTGAAAAAGAAGCGGATTGAGGTCCTTTTCACGCTCCCGGACTTCGAGCCGAGTGTCGTGGAGGCCATGGCCTCGGCGCAGGACCGGGCCATCGGTGCCGTGGTGGGCGACGCCGTCCTGTCGCGTGTTCGTGCCTCGAAGCGCCGGGCCGAGCGTTCGCTTCGTCGCTTGGGGATCAAGCTTCGCGCGTCGACCGTACGCATGAAAGCCGGGGAACCCCTCGAGCCCGTCGGCAAGGAAAAAGAGAAATGACCGAGGCTTCCGATCCGCGCGCGCTTCTTCGCAAGCACGGCCTTTCTCCGAAGAAGAGCTTCGGCCAAAACTTCCTTTTGAATCAAGGGGTTCTCCAGCGCATCGCCGAAGCCACGGTCCCGGACGCCGAGCGCGACGTCACGTCGGTCGTGGAAATCGGAGCCGGCACCGGGGCGTTGACCACGGCGCTCCTCACGCGTGCCAAGTCGGTCGTCGCGATCGAACGCGACCGGGACCTCGTGCCGCTGCTCACCGAGGCGCTCGCCACCGACATCGAGGCCGGGCGCCTCCGCCTCGTGGAGGCTTCGGCGACGCACACGAGCCTCGAAGAGCTGCTCGACAGCGTTCCGGCCCCGCGGGCGCTTTGCGGCAATTTGCCGTACCAAATCACGGGCCAGCTCATCGAGCTCGCCGTCGGGCTCGCCCCGCGTATCGCGCGTGCGGTGTTCATGGTCCAAGACGAGGTGGCCGCGAGGCTCGTGGCTTCGCCGGGCACGAAAGACTACGGCGCGCTCACGGTGTTCACTCAGGCACGCTTCGACGTAACCAAGGTCGTCCGTGTGTCCCCAGGCTCATTCCATCCCCCGCCCAAAGTCACGAGCGCGGTCGTGGCGCTCACGCCGACCGCAGTACCGCGCGGCGTCGAAGACGACACCTTCCGCCGTGTGGTGAAGCTCGCCTTCGCCATGCGACGCAAGACCCTGCGCAATGCGTGGGGTGCCTTGGGCGAGGCGACCGTGCTCGCGGCGAGCGAAAAGGCCGGAATCGATCTCGGACTGCGGGGAGAGACCCTCTCGGTCGAAGACTTCGAGCGTTTCGCCGAGGCGATTCGTTCGGCGAAGTGAGCACGGCGAGCGCCTCACCTCCCTAGAGCCGATCAGGTTTTTGGACCGAGGATTTCGCTGGGTTAGCAAGCATCGCTAGGAGCGACTCCCGCGCGCACTAGTGCTCTACGGGGGAGAGTGTTTCAGCTCTCTCGAGCCACCATGAGTGGATCCGGGGGAGAGCCGGTGAGGCTACCGTGCACCGAGTGGCGACGGATACGACCCTTGGAAGTCCCCGACGGGGGACTCTCGTATCCGAGGAGGAGCGACGATCCTTGAAAGTCCCCGACGGGGGACCGACGGGATTCAATCTCGGTGCTCTAGTGCTCACTCCGGAACGGCGCCACCAAGCTGCTTGAGCGCCGCGATCGCATCTGCGCGGTCCGGGGAGCTCGACGGTGCATTCTGCAAGAAGAGCTTGTAGCTCTCGATGGCTTCGGCCTTCTTGCCGGTCTTTCGCTGCGCCTCGGCCGCCGCAAACGCCGCGAGCGAAATCCAACCGGGACGCGGCTGCATGGTGAGCGCTTCTTGCACCGCGAACGTGAGATGCCCCACGGCTTCGGCGCTCTTGCCCTTCTCCTGGAGGAGTCGACCGAACTTGTAGCGCCAATAGGTATTCTTCGGCATCGCCGTGCACGCGATCGACCACTCGACGAGGGCGCCAGCGTCGTTGTTTCCGTATTCGAGAAGCTCCGCCATGCTGGCGTGGGCCTCGATGCGGTTGGGCTTTAGCTCGAGGGCTTTTCGCAGGTCGCGTTCGGCGTCTTTCACGGCGCTCTGCTTGTAGTTTACGATACCTCGTTGCCAATAGGCGTCTGCCAACGTGCTGTCGAGCTCGAGGGCGCGATCGACTTCTTTGCGCGCCAAGCCGATGTCCGGAGTGGTGGCTTCGTTGGCTGCCCAGGCCACATAGAGGTGGTACTCGGCGCGGTTCGGATCGAGCTCGGCGGCGCGCTTGAGACGGGGCATGGCCGCAGTGGCTTGAAGGCCGCCTTGACGCAAGAGAGCGCGTCCCAAAAAGTGATTCGCCTCGGCGCTGTTCGGCCTTTGTTCGAAGACCTTGGTGAGCATTTTCACCGCTTCTTCGGTCTGCCCAATGACGACATACGCCGCGCCGACCCGAAGCATGAGGTCGAGGTCGGCAGGGGCTTTGGCAAGCGCGCCTTGGAACTGCTCGAGAGCCTTTTGGACCTCTCCGGATTCCTCGAACAAGATGCCGCGCTCGAGAGCGAGGCCGGGGAAGTCTTTGTCCGCCTCGGCGACCTTCGTGAGCTCTGCACCTGCGAGGTCGATCTTGCGCATCTTGCGGTACGCCTGCCCGAGGCGAAAGCGCGTCGCGATGTCGTTTTCGCTCTTGGCGAGTGCCTTCTGATAATAGGCAATCGCCTGGTCGAACTTGCCTTGCGCGGCGAGCACGTCGCCGAAAGCGCGCTGGAGCGCCGGGGTGTCGGCGAGCTTCGATTTGGCCAGCTCGAGCTTCTGGAGCGCCTCGGCCGTACGTCCTTGCGCGGCGAGCAGCTTCGCGATGGCCGCGTACGGCTCGACGGCATTGGGAAGCTGCGGATCCGCGAGCTCGATCGCGACGTTGTATTCGGTCTCGGCCACCGACTTGTTGCCCAGCGCTTCTTCGGCTTTGCCGAGCCAAAGCGCCACGAGCATCTCGCTCTTGAAGGTGCTTCGCGCGGTCGTAAGCTGAGTTTTGGCGTCTTGAAGACGCTCGAGAGCGATCTTGGTCTTCGCGGCGCCACAAATGGCATCCAGGTCGTCCGGGGTTTTCTGAATGGCTTCGTCGAAGCGGGATATGGCCTCGGTGTAACGGCCGTCGGCGTAGAGAAGCTCGCCCTGGCCGATGAGCGCGGAGGTATTTCGCGAATCGAGCTTTCCAGCTTCCTCGAAGGCGGCTCGGGCTTCCGTAGCGCGGTTTTGCGACAGATGGACCCAGCCCCGCGACGAGTACGCGAGCGAGAGCTCCCCTGGAGATGCGTTGGGTTTGGCGGCCCCCTCCAGCACTTCCTTCAGGTCTTTCAGTGCAGCGGCCTCGTCCCGCCGTGTGGCCCACGCGAGCCTGGCCCGCGCCAAGAGGGCCCCCACGTGCTCCGGTGAGCCCTTGAGCGTCGCTTCGACCTCCTGCTGGGCCTTGGCGCGGTCCTTTTTCATCATGTACGCGCGGGCGAGACCGAAGTGAGCCCTCGGAGAAGCGCCCTGCCCCGCCGAAGCGAACGCCGCAATGGCTGCGTCCGGGGCTTTGGCCGCGAGCTCGATCTCGCCTCGGACGAACTTGATGTCGTCTTGCACGGGATCGTTCGGGTCCACTTTGCTCGCCGCGTCGAGCAATGTCCGAGCTTGCGCAAAGTTTCCAGCGACGCCCTCTCGCGCGCCCTGAGCGGCCGACAAGTATTGCACTTCGGTCTTTGGTGGAATTTGCCCAAGCAAATACGAGGCTTTCGCCGCGTGCTCGGTCACGACGCCGAACCGAAGCGCTACCGCGTACTCGGTCAATGCGGCATAGGCCGCGAGCTGGCGGGCGCGTGGATTTTTCGCCTGGGTGGCGACGAGGTCCGACGCGGTCTTTCTGGCGTCACCGTAGACGTCTTTGGACAAGCTCGCCCGGGCCTGCGTGGCGGCCATAGCGGTCGTCTTTTTCCACTCGCCCGAATGGAGGCCGTCGGAGATACCAAGGTATCCGAATGCGCCATAGGGAGTGGCCTGGAGTGCCGCACCGCCAACCACGAAGAGCGCCAATATGCCCGCGAAAACGCGAACACCGCGCCCACCCCCGCCTTCCGCTCGCGCGGGACGAGGTCGAGTGGGTTTTGCATCCGGGGGCGCCTCTGCCCGTCCAAATCCGCCACTTATGGCGGCTTGAGGTCCGCTTGTCCCGGGCAGAAGGTCGGGAGCGTCGCCGCCCCCCAAGTCGATCTCGCCGAACGAGACACCGCCTGCGCCTCCGCCTCCGCCTCCGTAGCCTCCGCCGCCAATTTCGAGGTCTCCGAAGCCTTGCCCCACAGACTGCTGCGCCATCGGAAGATCGAGATCTCCGAAGCCACCGTGAGGCGACGGGAGGTTCGATTGGCTCGGAAGGAGCCCTTGCCCTTGGCCCATGGACGGGAGGTAGTTGCCTTGGGACGGCGCGGGCAAATTCGACTGTCCCGGCAGGAGCCCTTGCCCCTGGCCCATGGACGGGAGGTAGTTGCCTTGGGACGGCGCGGGCAGATTCGACTGTCCTGGAAGCAGCCCCTGCCCCTGCGCCATCGAGGGCAGGTAACTTCCCTGGGAAGCCATTGGAAGATTCGAGTTGAATGCGTTCTGCTGGGCCGGCAATCCTGCGCCGCCCATCCCTGGCAGGTCGCTCATGAGGCTGGGCAAATCGAGCTCGCCGAAACCACCGAAGTCCCCGCCGCCGCCGCCGCCCGAACGCGCCGGAAGCCCAGCGCCGGAAGCGGCTGGCAGCCCGGCGTGCGCTATGGCCGGCAGGCCTGCGCCGGACATCGCGGGCAGTCCTGATTGCGACATCGCGGGGAGCCCCGCACCAGCTACTGCAGGCAACCCTGCTCCGCCCCCCGCAATCACGGGAAGTCCAATGTCACCGAAGCCGGCGTCGAGGCTGCCGAAATCCTGATGGCCAAACGCGGCCGGAGCAGGCGCCGGAGCAGGGGCCGGTGGTGGCGCGGCAGCCTTCGGGCTCGGCAATCCCGGCCCGCGATGGACCGCCGCGGGGAGGCCCACTCCAAAATCTCCGATGTCACCGAAGGCCTCTGGAGGAGCGACTTTTGCCGGGGGAGCCCCAAGTGGCTGGGCAGGACGAACGACTGGCGCAGGGAGCCCAACGCCGGTCGCCTCACGTACGTCGCCAAACTGCGGCTTTGGCGCTGCGGGAAACGGCGCAGGAGCCGCCGGCTTGGCCATGGGGAAGTCGATCTCGCCAAAACCGAAACCCGGAACCGCAGGGAGGTCGTCCTCGACGCTGCCAAATGAGCCAAACGATGGCATGGGCGGGGCGCCTGCAGGAGCAGGAGCAGGAGCAGGAGCCGCACTAGGACGCGGCGGGCGCTTCGGCGCTCCCTTGGCCATGGCAGGAAGACCAGCATCCGAAGCAAGCGCAGGCAGGTCCAGCCCGTCGAGAGCTCCCGTGAACGAAGGTAGCTTCTTGGGTCCGGCGTCCGGCGCAGGCTGGCCTGGAGGTGCTTTGCCTTTGACAGCCGGAAGCTCGTCGAAATCGGGCGGAGCTGGGACGTCGGGGGGCGGTATCGATGGGCTTCTTGCGGGTTGCGCAGGAGCGTTCGGATTCAGTACCAGGAACGAGTGCCCGCACTTCGGGCAGCGCATCTTCATCCCGCTAGCGGGGACGCGGCGCTCGTCGATTTGGTAGGGCGCCTTGCAGGACTCGCA
>JAYUKI010001251.1:0-2332 GCA_043764595.1 Myxococcales bacterium
GAAAGCAAGCTCGACGGCGTCGAGGGGAATATCGAACTCATGCACGATTTCGAATTGCACCGAAAATCCTTCGCGTTCGGGAACTTACACCATGCCGCGAGCGCGGGCGACATCCTGGATCTCGGCGCGTCTCTTGGCGAGCTCGTCGTGATCTTTCACTGGCAGAAAACGGGACCTCTTGCCCTCACGAGGAACGACGACGTACGCGGCGTCGAGGGACGCGGTGAGCTCTTGGAGGAGGCGCTCGAACTGAATGGCGACACGCCCCTCCACTTTCTTCTCGACCGCGAAGTACAGGGAGGGCATGTGCAGCGCCGACAGTGCGTCCGCCGAAACGAGGAAGGTGTTCGTGTTGAAAACGCGAACCGAGTCGCCCGAGAATCCCTCGGGAAGCCGGTACTCCTCGACGACCTGGAGCTTGCCCTGCGCGTGCACGGGTATGCCACCACGGTCTCCCGCGGCCTTCTCGCACACCTCGACCATGACACCTTTTTTCGAGTCGAGGAATCGACCGAGCACGAGCGGATCGATCGAAGCCCCGAGGTTGTCGAGGTTCGCAATCCAGACGGTCTTTCCGCCACGTGCAACGAAGTCCTCGAGCAGCGTGGTGCGCCTGAGAGCGTCGAGGAAATCGCCGTGCCCCGTCGCGTAGACGCTCGGATCCCCGTCGTCCTCGCGAAAGAGGCTGCCATCCGGAGCAAGTCGAAGCCCGAGGTCTTGCATGAACACGTGCACGTTCGCCGGAGCGTTTCGAGCAACGAGGGCTTCTCGAATGGTGCGGTCGGTGGCCTCGCTCGTCATCAGCCAGAGCGGCACCGGAGACTTGGCTCGAGCGCCCGCGCTCTTGTTTTCGGCGAGCCTCAGGTCAAGAAATGTCTTTTGGTCGAACGCCTCGACGAGGGCTTTCACGACTCCGCCCATGCGTGTCGCCATGCCGCCCGCGAGCACGCAAAACGCGAGCTCTCCGCGATCGATGGCCGCTTGACCGAGCTCCGTAAGGCGAGTGGCCTCGGGAGAGCCGGGCTCGGGCAGAGCGAGCAAGTCGTCCGGCTTCGGGGGCAGCACCTCCCCGACGAGCTTGTTCTTGGCGAACAGAGCGGCCTTGTCCGAGAGCGCCTTCGACAGAGCCACGAGACGGTCGTCGCGGAACCCGGCACCGTCGAGACGGGCGCGGAGCTTCGGGTCGAGGGCGGCGAGCTCCTCCTCGATGCCTTTTTCCTTCGTCATGCGGCAAGTGTCGCCGCTTTTCGCCACGTGTGGGAGAAAAGGCGCAAAGAAAGACGCAAAGCGTGTCGAGGGCGGGTGCGGCGGGTACGGCGGGTGCGGCGGGTGCGAGAAGGGAGGACAAATGCGCGCCCCCGAAAAATCCCGACTTGCCGCTGCATCTTTCCGGGTGTGATCTTGAGGAAGGGCTCGAACGTTCGTTCTGCCAGGGAAGAGAACGAGGCCTCGTGGGCGTACGAAGGCTCGGGAACCTCGACGATCGACGACTGTCGGAGCGGCACCATGGAAACGAAGACCCGAAGCTTCTTAAGGGAATCGCGCGAATCGCGCTCGCCACTTGGCCGGGCCTCGCTCTTCGTGATCGCCTCGCTTGCCACGGTCGCGCTCGCGTCTCCGATGGTTGGCTGTGTGGCGACGGCCGAGAGCATGCCCACGCGCGGGGTGGTCGTAAGCGGTCCCCCTCCTGCCCCGCTGAACGAGCCCCGGCCCGAGGCGCCGCAGCCTCGAGCCGCGTGGGTTGCCGGCTACTGGCATTGGACGGGCATGCAGTACGCATGGATTCCTGGGCACTGGGATCGAGGCGCACAAGGCCAGTGGGTGGGTCCGCGGTACTTCCAGCAGGGTGGACAATACCGCTACGAAGCAGGGCAATGGGCCCGCACAAACGCCCTCCGGTAGGAGGCCGGCTGCTTTTCGCCAATACCTTCGCCTGGCCGTTGGGCACGCCCTCGCACGTCCTCGCCGACAGAAGTCGGCTCCGGGCGATCCTCCTAGGCCTGGCTTGGTCTTGACGAAAATCAGCCGGCCTCCTCCATTTGGACCCGCGGATTCGGATGGTCGTGAGAATCGTGGACGGTGATGGGTGCAATCCCGGATTGCATCGGACTCTTCCCGTTCCCGTTCCCGACACTTCATTTTGGAGCACGCTTGTTCGCTGAGGAAGTTGAGCGATGGTGTTGTCCGCGAGGACGATGAAATCGAGGGCACGCGACAGACACGACGTTCGTGGTCGAAGGGCATGTGGAACGGGAACGGGAACGGGAACGGGAACGGGAACGGGAACGGGAACGGGAACGGGAACGGGAACGGGAACGGGAACGGGAACGGG
>JAYUKI010001252.1:0-7816 GCA_043764595.1 Myxococcales bacterium
ACCGTCCGGCGACGACACGGCCCAACATCGGATCTGCGGGCTTGCCTGGGCGCTGCTGCGTCGTGTTCACGCTCGATTACCTCCGGAAGCGAGGGGGACCCTTGTCACGCGAGCACGCCGAATCCGCGCGCTCCGCGTCCACGGAACCTCACCGCACTAGATCACAGGATGTCACGGAAATGTTCAAGAGTGTCCGGTGTCTCAACGTCGTTCTTTTGTTCTTCTTCGAAACGAAAAAGGGACACCCCTCTGAAAGGTGCCCCTTTTTCGCTGCCGTGCGGCCTACACGCCCACACGGTATGCGAGCAAGCTCAGAAGGTGACGTTGACCACAGGCAAACGAACCTCGGTTACCTGAGCCATCCCGAGCTGGCGGCGCTCCTGCATCGAGAACACATTGTGAGCTTCGGGCACGGGCATGCCGAGGCGGAACGCGGTGGGTGAAAACGAAATGAGCGAAGGCACGACCGGCGCAGCGGCGACAGGAGCCTTGGTCGGCGTGGCTGGCGCGCCACCGGCGGGCGTGGCTGGCGTCGCGGGGGCAGGGGCCGCTGCGGGAGCGGCCGCCGGCTCCACTCCGACGACCGGGCTCTGACCCGCTTTGCCTGGATCGGCAGGGGGCGAGTTGGTCGGCGCTTTGTCTTCCTTCGCGTCGGGGTTTCCTTGGAAGCTCACGGCATTCAAGGTCACGACGAGCGCCGGAATGATGAGGGCGACGCCGCCTGCCAGCATGACCACCGGAATGCGACCGTCGGCGACGGACTGCTCCACACCGAAGCCCGCAAAACCGCCGGCCACCGCGCCGAGACCTGCTCCGAGGCCGTACGCGAGAGGCGAGCGAACGCCAATAATGGCTTCGGTGATCACGACGAGCTCGCTACCTAGCAACGCTCCGCCGATGACCCCCTTCGCTGCCGGACTCACCTCTTCCGCCTTGGCCTCGGGGGCATAGGCCATGGTGGCGCCGAAAAAGACCGCTGCCGTCATCAGCGCAGCCACTCCCCTGGTCTTCTTGTCGTAAGCTCGGTTCATCATTGTGCGTGTGCCTCGGTTCCTTACTGTCAGTGGCAGCCCCCGACGCTACCATGCGGTGCACGGGGTCGTCAGTAAGTTCGAATCGGGCCCGCCAAGGGTCAAATCCTCCGGGTTTCTGCCTTACTCGCACGCACCGCAGCGGGTTGTCCCGAGCCGCCCCTCGGGCTAGCGCGCCGGAGAGGTCGAAGGACCGAGCATTTTGACGATTTTGCCCGCATCGCCAGGGGAGCAACGACACGAGGCGGGCAAAACTGCAGAAAACCGAAGGGGGTCCACCTGTTCGGTGCTGTAGAGGACTCGGCGAGTGAGGTAATCGTTCGAGCGTTCGGGCTCTGAATGCGTGCAAAGGGGCAGTTCGGTCGTGCAGGTGCTGTCGAGGGAAGCTTTTCGGTTTGCAGCCCTTGCGGCCGTCGCTCTCTTTGCGTGCGCCGTGCTTGCGGCGTTCGTGCGTCTTTTCCCGTGGCTGCTCGAGCCGAACCTCCCGTGGCGGGTGACGTGGCCCTTCGCCCGCAGTCTTCTCGTGCTTGCGGCGGAGGCGGCCGTCGTCGTGGGCTGGCCTCTCGGGTGGGCCCTCGCGGCGGCTCGCCTCGTGGAGCGGGGAGAAGCGCGTGTTCTCGCGACCCTTGGTGAGTCTCCGTGGTCAACCACCCTTCGGCTTCGCGTCCAAGGGATGGCCTTCGCCCTGGTGCTCGGTGCACTTTCGCTTCTGGGCGGACGCGACGCGAACGCTCCGGGCCTCGTCGTCCAGGAGCTCTTGGACGAGGGTAAATCGGCGTGCGCGCTGACCAACCAACGCGAGGCGCATGTCGTTCCACTCGTGAAGGCTTCGTGGCTTTGTTCCCCCGGTTTGCCTCCCAGGCTCGTTGGAAAACCTCCAGGGCTGGCCTCGGCTCTCACGTTCACCGCCGCGGGCGTGCATGTGAGCCCGGACCTCGCGCGCTTCGAGCTCGACGACGCTCGTGTTCTTACTCCTCCCGTGAAAGACGGAATGGCCGTCGCGCTCCACGTTCGAACCCTGGTTCTTCGCGGGTTGCCCCCCTTCGCGTTTACCTCGAGCCTTCCCGCGTGGCTTCGGGCGCTCGTCCTTGCGCTTGCGGCGTGGGCCTCCGCAAAGGTCGGCGTCGCGGCGATCCTAGCGGGTGGCCCAAGTCGTCGGCTCACAGTCCGTGCGGCGAGCCTTGGCGTGGCCGGTCCCCTCCTGGGGCTTTTCGTTCTTCGTCAACTCGAGGCCCGCGCTCCATCCCTTTGGGCCTATGGCCTCGTGCCAGTCCTGGCCGTCACGGCGAGCGTTCTTCTGGGAGTGTTGCTCTCACGCTTGCCGGCCGGTGCGCACACTGGTACGAAATAAGCGGAAGCGTGCGCAGCCAGCGGGCGCACAAACTGTTCGCGCCGAAAGCGCGAGTGAAGAGAGCGAGACACCAAAATGGGCAGCATCGGAGCACCGGAGCTATTGGTCATCGCGCTTCTTGCGCTGCTCTTGTTTGGCGCGGGTCGCATCGCCGACATTGGCAAAGGCCTCGGCCAAGGCATCAAGAACTTCAAGCTCGGCTTGAAGGAAGCCAACGACGTGGACTCCGACGACAAATCGGACGAAAAGCCGGAAAAGGCCGAGAAGTCCGAGAAAAAAGAAGCGAAGGCCAAGCCGAAGGACGAAGCGGCAAAAGAGGCCTGACGCAGAGCGAAACGATTCTGCTACGTTCCCGCCCCGATCGCGTTTTCGCGTTTCGATCGCGCGCCGCATTAGCGGTCGTCGGAGAAGGGAACCCCCATGTCGCTGGCCTTCGCTCAACGCCTTTCCGCAGTTTCCCCAAGCGTGACGCTCGCCATGAACGCGCGGGCGGCAGAGCTTCGCTCGAAAGGGCTCGACATCTTCGCCTTCGGTGTCGGCGAGCCCGACTTCGAGCCGCCCGCTCACGTGCTCGCCGCGGCCAAGGCCGCCATCGACACCGGTGCCTCGAAGTACACGGCCGTCACCGGCATCGCGCCACTCAAGAAGGCCATTTGCGACGCCTCCGCGCGCTCGCGTGGGTTCGCTCCGAAGCCCGAGCAAGTCACGGTGACGGTGGGCGCGAAGCACGCGCTCTTCAATCTCGCCATCGCTCTCTACGAGCCCGGGGACGAGGTCATCATCCCCAAGCCATTTTGGGTGAGCTACCCCGAGCAAGTTCGCATGATGGGCGCAGAGCCCGTGCTCGTCGATACCGACGAGGCCAACGGCTGGCGCCTCACGCCCGAAGCCCTCGAGAAGGCGATCACGCCGAAGACGAAGGCCGTCATTCTGTGTACTCCCTCGAACCCGTCGGGCGCGGCCTACCCAGAAGCGGACATGCGCGCGCTCCTCGACGTGCTTCGCAAGCACCACATCTGGCTCATCGTCGACGAGATCTACGCCGAGCTCGTCTACGACGGTTTCAAGCACGTGTCCGCCGCCGAGCTTGCCCCGGACATGCTCGATCGCATCGTCGTCGTGGACGGTGTCTCCAAGACCTACGCGATGACCGGCTGGCGCATCGGCTGGTCCATCGCTCCGGTGGCCCTCGCGAAAGTGCTCGACGTGGTCCAGGGGCAGAGCACCACGAACGCGACGTCTGTTGCACAGCATGCCGCCCTTGCGGCGCTCACGGGCCCGCAAGACGCAATCGCTGCCATTCGCGAGCGCTTCGACGGCCGTCGCAAAGCCATGGTCGCAGGTCTCAACGCGATCCCTGGCATCCAGTGCCGAATGCCCGAAGGGGCGTTCTACGCCTTCGCCGACTGCCGAGGTCTGCTCGGCAAAAAGCACGGCGACAAGGTCCTCGCGACCGACGAAGATCTCGCGTTCTTCTTTCTCGAGGCCGCACACTGCGCCACTGTGCCTGGCGGTGCGTTCGGAGCCCCGGGTTACGTCCGCTTCAGCTACGCGCTCGCGGAAGAGCGTATCGCCGCAGGTCTTGCGTCGATCGCCCGCGCCGTGGCCTCGCTCGCGTAGGTTTTGCGTTTCCTTTTGGTCTTACGCACGAGCAGGGAAGGTGTTCCCGCCACGTAGCGTACGCGGCCCATGACGCATGAGTCAGAGGGGAAATGTAGGTACTGAAGAGTACTTTCTCCCGCCGTGATTCTTCGTGTACCCTGCTGGCGTGCGCATTTTCCCGAGCCATTCGGGCAGGCGTGCCAAACAAGGTCGCGCAGGGTAGGAAAAAATTGCCTTTCGGCGCGCCCAGATTGACTCGAGTCGCACACGTTTTCGTCCATCCGGAGCTTGGGGTTAGCGGGAGTGAACCCTCGGCCTAGACTCACGCAACATTCAAGGAGAGCTTTAAATGAAGAAATCCACTCGCTTTAGCGCCCCGATTGCCATCGCCGCCGCCCTCGCCATCCCCATTTTTGCCCAGGGCTGTAGCGCCGTGGACGACCTCTGCTGCACCGATCCGACGGCCTTCACGATCGAGGGCAACGCCCAAGCGACCGGCCAGTTCCAGGCTGCTGCTGGCGCCGTGGCAGACCTCTCCGCCGTCGCGCAGGGCTCGTTCGACGACGTCGTGAACGCCTGTCAGGCGATCGCGATCGACCTCGACGCGGACGCAGCCGCGCGCGACAAGGCGACGAACGCAGGCGCGGACAACCAGGCGAAGGCTTGGTGCGATCTCGCGGTCGCGCAGATCAGTGCGAAGATTACGGCGAGCGGCGGCGCGACCCTCACGTTCGAGGCGCCGAAGTGCTCGGCGTCGATTAGCGCGAAGGCCAACTGCCAAGCCAAGTGCAGCGGCTCTGCCGCGTGCGACGTCAAGGCGACGCCCCCCACGTGCGAGGGCGGCAAGCTCGAGGTCGAGTGCAAGGGCGGATGCACCGCCGAAGGCGGCGTCTCGGTCCAGTGCGAAGGCTCGTGCGAGGCCAAGTGCGAGGGCGCCTGCTCCGCCACGGTCGAAGCGCCGGCCGTCGATTGCCAGGGCAAGTGCGAAGGCACCTGCGAAGCCAAGGCTGGCGTCGGCACCGGCTCCGGCTCGCAAGCCGACGGATCGTGCGAAGGCTCCTGCAAGGGCACCTGCACCGCGAAGCCGGGCTCGGTCGTCGCGAAGTGCACGGGCTCCTGCAAGGGCGGTTGCACGGGCAAGTGCACGGCGAAGGCCGGCGCGACGGTGAAGTGCGACGGCAAGTGCGACGCGGAGTTCACGCCCCTCTCCTGCAAGGGCGGCGAGCTCAAGGGCGGCTGCAAGGTCGAAGCGAAGTGCGACGCCAACTGCGAGGCTTCGGCCAGCGCGAAGGCCGAGTGCACCCCGCCTCAGGTCACGTTGGTCGCGAAGGGCAACATCGAAGCCCGCTACCTCGACTCGCTCAAAGTGAACCTCCCGAACCTCCTCGTCGTCTTCCAGGCGCGTGGCCAAGCGTTCGTCAGCCTCATCGGCAAGGTGAGCGGCAGCGTCGCGGGCTCGGTCTCGGGCGACCTCGGCGTGAAGGGGCTCGCCTGCCTCAACACGGTCGTCTCCGGCATTGGCGACAGCACCACTCAGATGACGGCCGCCGTCTCGGCGTCGGGCAGCGTCGTCGGCTCGATCAAGTGAGCTGAAGTCCCTCGAGAGCGTTGCCGCGAGGCGGGCTCCTGAGCAATCCCCTGAGCGACACGCTCTCTTCGGAGGCCGTGTCGTTCTTCTTTTGTATCTGCGCCACTGTCGTCCCAACCGGCCCTCGAAGATGAGGTGTCCAGGCTGCATCGCCCGTCGTGTCGTGTCGTGCGTCGTGTCGTTCCGTAGGGTGGCCGCCGGCGTCGCTACCGAGGCTAACTGCTCGGAATATAGAAGATTATTGCCGCGTGTTGCCGCGTAGGGGAGTACGCCGCGCAAGCGAGCTCGGGTGTGCTCGGGGCTTGCATTGGAGGGAGCGCCGCGTCCGATTCGCGGCCCTTTCCTGGAGCCCTCGATGAACAAGGTTCGTTCTCTCTTCGTCTCGTTCGCCCTCGTCGCCCTTGCTTCGTCTGCGGCGGTCGCTTGCGGCGGTCCGCTCACGTATCAAGTGCAAGGTACACAGATGGCCAACGGTGCCGATGCCAAGGTGGTGGCGGAGGTCGACGAGGCAAAGCACCAAACCAAGCTCATGGTCGAGGCCGAAAACCTCGCCCCGCCTGGCCGCATCGCCGACTCGGGCAAGGTCTTCGTTCTCTGGCAGCGCAAGGGCTCGGATGCCGCTTGGTCGCGCATCGGCACCCTCGACTTCGACGCCGACAAACGCAAAGGGAAGTTCGAAGGCACCGTTCCCGAGGTATCGTTCGACTTCACCCTGAGCGTCGAGCCCGAGCCGAACGTGGCCTCGCCGTCGGGCAAGACAGTGTTCGAGAAGCACGTCGCGAAGTAGTCGAGCAAAGCGTGCAAAATGCACGCTTATGGGAGTCAGTCACCAGAAGCCCCGGTCGCCAAGCGATCGGGGCTTTCATGTGGGCTCTCTACGAACGCCAAGACGCCCGCTCTGAAGGGCGACGAGTCTTCGGATTGGTGTTCGACTCCCACCAAAGACGTCCGCTCTGAAGGGCGACGAGTCTTCGGGCCGGGTCGAGGCCGAGTCCGCGAGGTCGAGACCCCCGCAGACTTCGTAGCGAAGCGGAGAAGTTGAGGACTCTCAGGCCCGTTCGCTCGCAGGAGCTCGAGGGGAGCGCCCCTCGAACTTGAAAGAAGGACTCTCAGGCCCGTTCGCTGGCAGGAGCTCGAGGGGCAGCGCCCCTCGAACGAGAGACGCCCGCTCTGAAGGGCGCCAAGTCTTCGGGCCGGGTCGAGGCCGAGTCTGCGAGGTCGAGACCCCCGCAGACTTCGTAGCGAAGCGGAGAAGGCGAGGACTCTCAGGCCCGTTCGCTCGGAGGAGCTCGAGGGTCAGCGCCCCTCGAACTTGAACTATTCGGGGCGGATGTACTTGCGCTTGATGAGCGACAAGACCACCTGAACCGTCTCGAGATCGGTGGCCGTGCTCTTGTTCATGATCGACTCGAGGTGTCCGTAGTTGTGGATCAACTGGACCACGTCGAGCTCGGTCGGCTTCAGCTCCGAGAGCTTCGGCGCGAGCGGCACGGGCATCACGAGGCGCGTGTGGAGGTCGGGGAGCTGTTCGCGGAGCTCGTTGAATTCGTCGATTTGACGGAGGCCCTCCATGAGGACTTCCTGGACCGACATGTCCATCTCGTTCGGGAACGTACGCTCGTCCGGGGGATCGAGCTCGAACGAGCCCTTTTGCCACGTGAGCATCCGGAAGATCGACTTCAGCGGGGGCACGTCGGAGAGGTCGTTGATGAGGGCGTAGTAGAGCGTGCCCTTGCGCATGAAGATGCGGCCGACGTCGTCGTCCGTCTGGACCACGAGCACGCCCGTCTTCTTCGACGTGGAGAAGAGCTGGAGGAGGTCCGGCAGCGGAACCTCTTCGATGCTCCCGGACATCGTCTTGCCCTGCGTGGTGCGCCGAGCGGCGGCCACGGTCTCGAGGGCGACCGGCTGGGGAGCGTCGTTTTCGCGAGCGCCGTCCCCGGCGATGACCTTGAGGATGCTGGTCCCGATGAGGACGCGATCGCCTTCTTTCAGGCGCGCGCGCTTGATCTTCTCACCGTTGACGAAGGTGCCGTTCGTGGACCCGAGGTCCTCGATCCAGATCTGGTCTTCGGCCATGGCGATGCGCGCATGTTTGCGGCTCACCATGTCTTCGACGAGGACCATGTCGAGGTCGCTGGAGCGCCCGACGATGATCTGCTTGTCGGCGACCAGCGGAAACTCGCCACCCTGATATTTCCCGCTGATGAAGCGGAGCACGTACGATTTTCCCATACGCTGCGC
>JAYUKI010001253.1:0-7781 GCA_043764595.1 Myxococcales bacterium
AGAGCGCGGCCCCCATTTTTCGCTTCAACGAAGCGCGAAGCAGCATCGTGGAGGAGGTCGTTTCGCGCGTTGGCACCAACACGAAAGACCCGCTCTACACCTTGTCGGACGCGGCATACCTCGAGATGCGCCGCCTCGGACCGCGCGGCGGGCCCGAGCTTTCGGAGTGGCGCCACCTTGCCGCTTCCCTCGGGCGGATGTCCGAAGCGGAGCTTCGCGAGTCGGTCACCAAGTACGCCAAGCTCTATGCGTGGGACGTGGCGGGCAACTTCGATCCCCACGTGTACCAGTTTGCCACCCGCGCGATGGCCCCGCTCCTCGGCGCGCTCATGTCGCCCCGCGCGATGATGAAAAACCTGCCTCAATCGCTCGACCTCACCGGGCTCGACGGTCGCATCGTCGTCCAGGGTCCGCGCGAGCACATTCGCAGGCTCGCCGAGATTGGAACCGTCGTCTTCGTTCCGACCCACCTTTCCAACTTGGACTCGGTGGTGTTTGGTTTTGCCCTCGAGCGCGCCGGCCTTCCCCCGGCCACGTACGGCGCAGGGAAGAACCTCTTCACGAACCCCGTGCTGAGCTACTTCATGCACAACCTAGGCGCGTACCGCGTCGATCGCCGGTTGCGTCACTCGCTCTACAAGGACGTGCTCAAGACGTACTCGTGTCTTCTCATCGAGCGCGGCTACCACAGCTTGTTTTTTCCGGGCGGCACGCGCTCGCGATCGGGGGGCGTCGAGCGCAAATTGAAGCTCGGTCTGGCGGGCACGGGCATCGAGGCGTTCGCGCGTACGGTGGAGGCCGGAAGACCAAAGAAGGTCTTTTTCGTGCCCTCCACCATCAACTACCTTCTCACTCTCGAGGCCGAGACGCTCATCGACGACTTCCTCCAGGAAGAAGGAAAGGCGCGCTACATCATCGACGACGACGAGTCGACGAGGGTTGGTCGTGTGGCGGCGTTCTCGCAGAAGTTTCTCGGCCTCGACGGCGCGTGCGTCGTCCGCTTCGGCGAGCCTCTCGACTGCTTCGGAAATCTCGTCGACGACGAAGGGCGCTCGCACGACGCGCGCGGACGCGTGGTGCCGGCGGAGTCGTTCCTCGAACGTCGCGACGGAACGCGTGGTCGCGACGCGAAGCGCGACGCCGAGTACACCCGCGAGCTCGGTGAGGCCATCGTGCGAGGCTTCAAAAAAGAGACGGTGGTCATGTCGACCCACGTCGTCGCCGCAGCGGCCTTCGGGGGTCTGCGGCGTCATGTCGGCAAGGGCGATCTCTTCGCGATGCTTCGAACGAAAGACGACGTTCGCGTGCCGCGTGTGGAGCTCGCCAAAGAGGTCACGCGCATTCTCGGCGAGGTGCTCGACCTCGAACGAAAGGGACAGATCGTGGCGTCGCCGGCGCTTCGAAACCGCGACGGCGAGGGCGTCCTCGAGGATGCCCTCCGGGCCTTCGCGGGCTACCACGTCGAAGAGGTGCTCTCGCCTCGTGGGGACGATCTCGTCCTCGCCGACACTCGGCTCCTCTTCTATTACCAAAACCGACTCGCGTTCCACGGGCTGGCCTACGACGCTTTGGGCACGAGCTAGCTGGGCCTTCGGGAACCTATCGTGGTCGAGGGGCCTGCGTTTTTCGAAAACGAAGGCCTCAAAAACCCCTTGGAAACGGCGGTCGACATCCCGTCCGTGCAGCCATGCGAAGCTGGCTAACTTGCTGAAACTCAACGAAGTTTCACCCGTCGACCCAGCTCTCGTACGGTGGCTCTCTTTGCGCCAGCGTCCACCCATAAGGGAGAGAGGGCGTTTTCGCCCAAATCGGCGGTTGCGCGGGGAGAAATCGGTTATGGTCCCAGCCCCCATCGGGAAAGCCATGACTACACCGGAGACACCCGTCACCCCCGCCCCGTCCCCCGAAGCTTCTTCGGTCGACGCCCCCCACACCGCCTCTCCGGAGGTCAGCGTGCTCAGTGACGCCGTCTCGTCTTCGGCGCCCACGAGCCCGTTTGGCGCTCCTGCGCCAGCCGCCGCCGCAGCCACGACGGAGGCGTCCGAAGACGACGCCTCCGAAGGCGACGACGAAGGCTCGGACACGGACGCCAAAGAAGAAGGCGCTGCTGCCACAGGCGAAGGGGGCGAGAAGAAGAAGCGCCGTCGTCGTCGTCGGAAGAAGAAGCCCGGTGCGCCTGAAGGTGCGCGCGTCGAAGGTGCGCCCGCCGAGGGTGGCGAGGCTCCGGCCGAAGGCGCCGAGGCCACCACCGAGGGGCAGCCCGAGGGTGAAGGCGCGGCTGCGGCAGGCAAAGACGGCCGAGGACCGCGTCCGGCAAAGAGGCCGCGCCAAGAGCGCCCCGAGAAAGAGCGCCCTGCGTTCGCCCTCGGCGACGTCGTCTTCGGCAAGGTCCTCGAGACCACCGAAGACGTGCTCTTCATCGACCTGTCCGGCAAGGGCAAGGCCATCTTCGATCTTCGCGAGCTTCTCATCTCGGAAGAAGACGCAAAGGCCGATCTCGCCGCCGAAGACGACGATCACGAGCCCAAAGAAGCAGCTGGCTCGGGTGAGCCCGCCCCGGTGACCGAAGTGTCGCCCGGCGCGCCCGCCGCGGACACCGCCACCAGCGATCCTCCCCTCACGGTGGAGCAAGTCATCGAGGGCAACGAAGCCGCCAATGGCGGTACGTCTTCCGAGGCAACCCCGGAGCCTGTCGCCGCTGAGGCCGCCGCCGTCGCGGAAGCCTCTGTCCCTGCGCCTGCGCCTGCGAAGGAAAAAGCGGAAGACGCTTCTCCCCAGCTTCCTCGCGTCATCTTGGAGCCCGGCGCGCCCTTCGTGGGCGTCGTGCACAACGACGGTGGTCGGGGTGGCCTCGTGGTTCTCACGCACCACCCGAAGCGCCTTCGTCGCGCGAAGCCGCTCGTTGCGGCTGCGTTCCGCGACCGGAACATGGTCTTCGGCATCGTGACGGGCGTCATCAAGGGCGGCGTCGAGGTCGACGTGGACGGCCTCCGGGCGTTCGCTCCGGGCTCGCACATGGACCTGCGCCTTGGCGCGGACCTCCACCCGATGGTCGGCAAGCGTCTCGGCTTTGCGGTGACGCAATACGGAAAGCGCGGACGTGACGTCGTCCTTTCACGTCGCGCGATGCTCGAGTCCGAGTCGAAAGAGCGCCGCGAAGAGGCCCTCAAGTCGATCCAAGTCGGCGCCACGGTCGACGGCATCGTCCGCACGGTCGTGTCGTTCGGTGCGTTCGTCGACATCGGTGGCGTCGAGGGTCTCGTCCCGCTGAGCGAGATGAGCCACAACCGCGCAGACCAGCCGAAGGACGTCTTCAAGGTCGGCGAAACGGTTCGCGTGAAGATCCTCCGGGTCGACGAAAAGCAGAAGATTTGGCTTTCGCGTCGCTCCACGGTGGACGATCCGTGGGCGGCCGTCGCGACGAAATACGCGGCCGGCACGAAGCACAGCGGCAAGGTCGCACGACTCAAGCCGTTCGGTGCCTTCATCGAGCTCGAGCCCGGAGTCGACGGCCTCATCCAGGTCGGCGATCTCTCGGTCAAGCGCATCGAGCACCCGAACGAGGTCCTCAAAGAGGGCGACACCATCGACGTCGTCGTCGCCTACGTGGAGCCCGGCTCGCATCGCATCGCGCTGCACCCGGCCCCCACCGGCGCCGCGGCGAACGAGACTCCCCAGAAGATCGCTCCGCAGCGCACCGTTCGCGTGCAGATCGTCTCGACCGAAGCTGCGGGCCTCACGGTTCGTATCCTCGGCGCGACGGGCCGTCACGCACGCGGCTTCATCACCGCGGGCGCCACCGGCACGCCGCGTGGCTCGGACCTTCGCAAGGAGTTCCCGGTCGGCAAAGAGCTCGACGCCAAAATCGTCGAGATCGATCCCAAGCGTGGCGAGCTCAAGCTCTCCATCCGAGCCATGAACGAGGACACCGAGCGCAACGCGTACCAGCAGTACCGCGCGCAGGTGAAGCGCGAGGCGAAGTTCGGCACCTTGGCCGACCTCCTCCAGAAGCGGAACATCGTCCCGCAGAAGTAAGCGTTTCTCGAACCAAGCGAACGGCGTGTCTCCGCGGAGGCGCGCCGTTTTGCTTTCGAACGTGCGGCACGTGCACTCCCACTGAATGTTTTCGTGGTGGGTGCATTCTGCACAATTCGCGTCGCGCGCCCAATGCCGCGTTGGCGGAGCGCGTCTCACGGGGATGGCGAAAAGCTCGGAGCGCCCGCACGAGGAGGTGTGGGTGACGACGTCGTGGCATGGCGAAGTCGTGTGGGTTTCTGGTCTGCGGAGGGGCGCAGAGCTCCGTACGGGCCGAGACTTCCCGAGCCTTCCCGGCCTCTCGGACGGCACCGTGCTCGTCTCGCGACCGCGTCGCCAGGCGTACGTCCACGTGGCACAGGGAGCGCACGTACGCCGAGATCCGTGGAAGGATGGCGTGCCCCCCGAGGCCGTGGTGGAGGGCGAGCGGCTTCCCATTCGCGCAGGAGACCGCGTCGTGCTCGTGCTTGCCGAAGGCGACGTCGAGGTTTCGGTGGAGCTCTTTCGCTCGGAAGCGAACCTCGGCCTGGGCCTTCGCTCGTGGCTTCCGTCGCCGTTCGTCGTGGCCGTCGCCCTAGCCTACGCGCTCTCGCTGCTGGGCCTCGCGCCCGCGGTCTCCCATCGGAGCACCGAGCCCGAGACGACCTCCCGCGAAGACGTGCTTTTCATGCGAAGGGCGCTCGCCGCGCGTGCCGAGCGTGAAGCGGAAGACCTCGCACCAAGCGGGACGCAAACGAAGCGCAGCGTGGACGAAGGTCGCCACGCAGAACCTCCTGGCGCGGCGACCGTTTTGGACGAGCCGCTGACGAGAAAGTCGATCTGGTGCGTCGGGTCCGTCCTCTGGCCTGGTTCCTTCGACCGCGAGGTCGAGCCACAGCCAAGACGGGAGACGGCCGACTTGGGCTGGACGTTCATGTGCTCGGGAGCACTGAAGGGCTTCGCGCCGCATGGCCTCCGGCTCTCCTGGGGAATATCGATCGTGCACGGACCTCTGCCAGCAGACGTCCTCCAATGGGAGCTTCGGGTGAACGAGGGGCGGCTGCGTGCCTGTTACGAAGCAGGCCTCGTGTCTGATCCGAGCCTCGAAGCTCGTGTGATGGTAATCTTCGAGATCAATCCCGACGGATCCGTGAGCGTGTTCTCAGGTGGGCGCCACGCGAGCCTGCTGGAGTGCATCCTCGGCGTCACCTCGGGGCTCTTTCTTCCCCGGACCGATGGCGTCGTCACCGTCACGTATTCCTTGGAGCTGTCCAAGGTCCGGGCGCCCGAACCGACGTGACCTCGAGCTCGCGCGTGCACCGCGCATCCCAACGGCTGCGAGCGCTGCCCTTCAGGGCGGAGCGTTGGCTTCGCCGTGGATGCGCCTCGCTTTGGCCTGCATGAACGTGCGTCTCGCGTGCGCTCCCGCTGGATGTTTTCGCGGTGGGTGTATTCTGCACAATTCGCGTCGCGCGCCCAATGCCGCGTTGGCGGAGCGCGTCTCACGGGGATGGCGAAACGGTCGACGGACCGGTCGATGAGACCCTCCGCAAGGCGCGCGAAGCGCCTGGACGCGCCTTGTGTCGTTTGGCATCTTTCGCAAAGGGTGGATCTGCGGCTCGTCTTTGCGATGGGGGTCATCGCAGCACTGCCATCCTGTGCGTCTCCCGCACGTGCCCCACGTGACGCGGCCGCGAGGAACGTGGCCGCTTCAAGATGGGCACGCGAGATCGGAACCACCACGGTGCCCGCGACGGATCCCGCGTCGTTCCCAACGGGATGGTACACCGTCGAGCGGTGCGAGGGCACGACCGACAAGTCGAGCGTGTACCGCTTCACCCGAGAAGGCTGGAGCGTGCTGATCGGTGAGACGCACGTCCGCCGCACCGATGCCCGCTTCAGCGGGGAGGGCGACGGCTTCGCGGCGACCTACGACGCCGGCTTCGTTCACTACCAGGTCGATCTGCCGCAGGGCGGATTCTTCGGGCTGTCGGAGGAGGCTACCGGCGAGGCTCATCTCAGGCGCGACGCGGAAGCGCTAAAGCTTCGCCTGACGAGCTCATCGCCGCACACGAATCACGCCGTCTCGTGTCGGCTCGTTCCGGCGACGAGAGCGCAGGCCGAGCGCTTCGATCGGGCCGTGGTGAGCGCGGAGGACCCCGCCCACTGCGCGCGGGCGGCGGAGTGCTGCCGAGCCCTCGGCGGAATCTCGGCTTGCCACGAAGAAAAGCCACACTGCCGAAGCTGGGTTCCGATCTGCGAAAAGGCACCCGGAACCGATCCACAGAGCTGCAGCTCGTGGCTCGCCAAGCTGCCGTTCGACCTGCACGGACAGCCGAGGGGCTCCTTGCCCACGGTCTGCCGTTGAACGCAATAGCGCAGCACTCGGCACGGGCGCGCGCCACCGCTGCAGAAGCGGGTCGGCGGCATTCATTGCGATAGGGCTCACTATCCGCACGGAGGCAGGCCCACGCTTCGCTTCACGCCTACGCGCGGCGGCGGCTCGGTCCATAGGGCCAACGTGTCCGGGCACCGTTTCGCTTTCGAACGTGCGCCTCGCGTGCGCTCCGACTGGATATTTTCGCGGTGGGTGTATTCTGCACAATTCGCGTCGCGCGCCCAATGCCGCGTTGGCGGAGCGCGTCTCACGAGGATGGCGAAACGCTCGACCGACCGTGTGCGCGAGGACGTGTGGGTGACGACGTCGTGGCACGGTGAGGTCGCGTTCACGAACCGGATCGCGAGCCGCACCTCGTTCCGGACGGGCCGCGAGCTTCCGAGTGTTCCTGGGCTCTCCGACGGCGTGGTGTTGGTTTCGCGAACGCGATCCGAGACGTTCGTGCACGTTCCGGAGGGAACGTGGGTGCGCACCGAGCGAATGGTCGATGGCGCGGTCCACCCGCTCGGGAGCACTCCTCGGTACGCGGAGCTGGGGACGAACGGGCGCCCACGAGAGGTGATCCTTCACCTCGGACAAAAGCGTGTGGCTTCGGGCGAGCGTGTCGTGCTGGTGTTGGCCGATGGGGCGCTCGAGGTTTCGGTGGAAGCCTCGGGGGCCGTGGCCAAGCTTGCTTCGGGGCTCGGCACCTGGCTGCCGTCGCCGCTCTTTGTCGGCGTCGGGCTTCTCTACGCGCTCGCCGTGCTGGGCATCGGGCACGGGCTCTCGAAGCTCGGCGGAACGGCCGCGGAGCCCATCTCGCGCGAGGACGTGCTCTTCATGCGCAAGCTGCTCGACGCCAAGGCCGAGCGCGAGAAGGAGGCCGACGAGCCCACGCCGATCGTTTTTTCGGAGGATCCGGGCACACGCGGTGTCGTGGCGGGGCAAGGCGCGGCCTCCGCATCGAAGGGTGGTAGACCTGGACTATCTCTGCCGCGAAAAGGCGAAGGCATCGTGACGGCCACCCGCGACGCAGCTTCGCGTCGTACGGAGCTCACGCTGGCGGGCGAGTTCGGCATGGTGGGCCTTCTCGCTTCGGGCTCGGCGTCGGATCCACGTGCTCCCACGAGCGCGTGGGCACGTGCCGAGTCGAGTGGATCGCCTGCAGGAACGCTGTTCGGCTCGGAGACGTGGGGAAGTGGCGGAGATCTCTTCGGGCTCGTGCCTTCCGCGGGTCTCGATGGGCTTGGCGGAGGCGGACCCGGAGCGGGGATCGCCCTCGGGCGCGTAGGCACGTTCGGGAAGTCCGACTCGGGCGGAGGCTTCGGTTGTGGGTGTGGCGCTGGGAGCTCGGGGGCGTACGGGCGCGCGCATTCGCCGTCCCTGTTCG
>JAYUKI010001254.1:0-2319 GCA_043764595.1 Myxococcales bacterium
TCGAGGGCTGCGTCCTTCTCGATGCGCTTTCGGTATTCGTCGAGGGTCGTCGCGCCGATGCAGCGGAGCTCTCCCCGTGCGAGCGCGGGCTTCAAGAGATTCGCCGCGTCCATGGCACCTTCCGAGGCACCTGCGCCGACGATCGTGTGGAGCTCGTCGATGAAGAGAATGATTTTGCCATTCGCTCCTTCGACTTCCTTCAATACGGCTTTCAGCCGATCCTCGAACTCGCCGCGGTACTTCGCACCGGCGATGAGGGCGCCCATGTCGAGGGACATGAGACGCTTGTCCCGCAGGGACTCGGGGACGTCGCCGCGAACGATGCGCAAGGCGATGCCTTCGACGATGGCCGTCTTGCCGACGCCCGGCTCGCCGATGAGAACGGGGTTGTTCTTCGTGCGTCGCGAGAGCACCTGCATCACGCGCCGTATCTCTTCGTCGCGGCCAATGACTGGGTCGCTCTTGCCTTTGCGCGCGGCCTCCGTGAGGTCGCGGCAGTACTTGTCGAGGGCCTGGAATTTCCCTTCGGGATCACGGTCTGTGACGCGCTGGGTTCCCCGTACCGTGGCGAGGGCGCTCAAGAGCTTTTCGTAGGTGACGCCGCCGTGGAGCTCGAAGACCGTCTTGAGCTGTGGGTCGTGTTTCGCCATGGCGAGAATGAAGTGCTCGACTGACACGAAGTCGTCGCGCAGCGTTTTCGCCTCGTCCTCGGCCTTGCGCATGACCTCGAGCGTCCTGCGCGAGAACGCAGCTTCTGCACCGCCCGTCACACGTGGGAGGCCGTTCACCACGGTCGTGGCGTCCGACACCACGGCTTCGATGTCGAGACCGGCTTTTTGAAGGAGCGGATGCGCGACGCCCTCTTCCTGGGCGAGCATGGCCAGGAGCATGTGCTCGGGGATGACTTCGGGGCTCCCGCGTCGTCCCGCAAGCTCCATGGCCGTACGCAGGGCTTCTTGGCTTTTCGTGGTCATTTTCTCAGGACGCATGGCACTCCTCCTTCGCGCAAAGGCTCCCCGCCCAGCGCACCATCTTTGGGGTCGGCCGAGCGGCCGCCTTCGACAAATTCGTGGTTTCGCGCGGCCTCGTTCACTCCGTGCGTCGACCGACAGTCATGGAATAAGCACGGCCCGCCCCAACGCAAGAGACCGACCGCAAGAGGCGTACCAGTTCGCAAAAGAGCCGAGGTGGAACGGATCGAACGCGACCCGGCACTTCGGGACAAGCACCGGACCGATGCCTTCGAAACGAGACCGCCGCCCCCGGCGGAAGGGGCGGCGTGGACGATTTCTCCTTTCTTTCGGCGTTGGATGGCTCACTTCTTCAGCGTGCCTTGCACCGCGCAAGGACCCATCTGCGGCGAGAGAACCCCCGAAAGATCGGCGGTGTCCGCGTTGATGCGAATCCGGCCTGCGCTGCCGCCGCCGCCCGTTCCGGGGTACTGCGCGACCGCGATTCCTTCGCCGCCATTGGTCGTGGCGCCCGCAGCGCCCGCGCCGCCCGCCGAGCTTTCGCTCGTGTACTCGCACGTTGCGGGAGCATCGCCAGTCTTGCCGTCTTGCCCGTTCTTGCCGACGTAGTTGCTGTTGTTGCCACCGCCTGCTCCACCATTGGCCGCGAGCGTTCCAGCCATTTCGACGATCTTGGATTCGATCAAGATGGCGCCGCCACTGCCGCCGCCAGCCCCGGGCTGCGTATTGACGACACCGCTGCTCCAGCCGCCGCCACCGTTGGCTCCGATCGACCCCGAAGTGGCGACCACGAGCTTCTTTCCGGCGACGAGCTGAATGGCGCCGCCCCCGCTTCCGGAGTCCATCGTGCCCGAGCCACCGGACGAGCCGCCCATCAACGGAACGAGCTCCGCGTTGCCACTGGGCTTGCCACCCACGGCGCCCGGCGATCCGTCGTTCGTGCCGCCTGCGCCACCGATGCCGCAGAAGCCGCCGCCGCCCGCGCCGCTCGTCGTCGTACCGGCCCGACCCGCACCAGGTCCGCGTCCGTTCGCCGGAGCGCTCGAGTCATCGAGCGAGCCCGAAAAGCCACCCGGGGAGGGCTGGTGCGTGGCGACCGAAGCGTCGATGTTTCCGCGAATGTCGAACGTGTCGAGAGCGACGATCGCGATGGCGGACTCACCGCCCACTTTGACCGAAGCATTGGGCTCGATGCGAATGCTCTTCGCGAAGAAGACGCCCAGTTTTCCGCCGCCAGGCTGCTCGACGAGCTTGTAGGCGAACGTCCCGCTGCGGGCGCCGCAGAAGTCGGGACGCGCCGACGCGGACAAGCGGCAATCGGCGGAAATCACGACATCACCGAGCTTCG
>JAYUKI010001255.1:0-7765 GCA_043764595.1 Myxococcales bacterium
GCGGAGACGTGCGCTACGTGGTGCGCGACAACCGGGTGGACGATCCTCCGACGCTCGTCGGAGACGTGCGCGATCCCTTCGCGGAGCGCGGGCGCCACCCGAGCTTCGCGGAGCTGCCCGCGGGCGTCGACACCGGCACCGACGGCCCGGTGCCGGGGATCGTGTATCCTGCACGCACGATGTCCACAGGCGAGGCCTACGCCGCCGTGTTGAGGCGGTCGGGGGCGTTCCCTCGCGACACGGTCACCCGACGCACCATCGAGGAGGTGCGCACCCGCTGCGGGGCGTGGGGCGCGAAGCCACCGCGCGATTTGCTGGAGGGCCTCACGCCGACCGAGGCCCCGGAGGACACCGACCGCGACGGGCTCCCCGACGCGTGGGAGAGGTCTCGCGGGCGCTCTCCGTCGAACCCCGACGACGCGCGCCAGCCGCTCGAGGGCGAGTACACCGCGCTCGAGGTGTACGTGAACGAGCTCGCCGACGCGCTCGTGCGTGACGCCCCGGCGCAAGCTCCCGACGCGGAAGGCCCCTGTCCGGACGCAGCGCCGAGCTTCGGCGAAGGTGGCGCCCAAGCTGCGGGCGGCTGCGCCTGCGACGGCCCTGGCCTCGGGGTGGGCGAGCCGCCGTGGCTCGGGTTGGCATGCGCCCTCGGCCTGCTCGGCCGCCTCGTGAGCCGACGCTCCGCGCGATAGGCCTTAGAGAGAGTCCGAGCTCGGTACGGATCCGACGGAAGCTCGAGAAAGCTCGCATCGCGGTCGAACCGCTCGTCGAAAGCTCGGGAGCGTGCCGTTCATCGGGCGTTGCGGCGACGGAAGGCGAAGAGACCGAGGATGCCCAAGGCTCCGAGCACCGTGGAGCTCGAGAGAGGCGCAGAAGCCGGCGAGGAAGAACAGCCCACCCCACTCGTGACGGTGCTCTCGGTCGGCACTTGCGGTTGGGGTCCGACGACGGGGTCCGGTCCACGCGCCGCGACCAAACACGACGACGCCGAGCTCGGCGAGACACGACCTGCGGGATCTTCGTAGACGACCGTGAAGCACGTGGTTTCGCCAGGCGTGATCGCTCGGTACGTCGAGGTTTCCACCGTGGTTTCACCGTCGAAGGTCTTGAGCCCGTCGGTGTCGTTGCCACTGGGGTCCTTCGTGAGCTTCTTGCCGTTGACGTAAAACGCGCCGCCAATCGCTCCGCCTTTGGGCATCGAAAGACGCAGATTGAACGTCGCGCCTGCCTGGCTCACGCCCTGCGAAGGAGGGATGTACGTCCCCGAGACGACCTCGAGGGTCGGAGTCTCGATCGTTGGTGTGGTCTCGTCCGTGCCGGTGGTGAACTTCACGCTCGAACCAGACTGGCCAGGCGTGCCCACGCGCGGCGCAAGAGTCAGAACATACGCCGTCGACGGCTCCAGCTTCTGTTTGGGCTTGATGGAGGCGAACGTGCCGTCGACGGAAGCCCGAATGGTGGTCGTGTCGAGCTCGATCGAACCGGATCCCGGAGCTGCGCTCTCGAGGCGAAGCGAGAAAACGTCCGTCGTGGGCTGGAAGCAGCCCCCCGGTCGAAGCAGGATGCGCGCGTCGAGAGGGACAGGCGCCTTCGTAGCGACCGTCTCCGCAATCGTCGCTTGATTGCACATTGGGGCTGCGGCTCCTGCGGTCTCGGCGGACGCGTCGCCCACACCGGCAAGAAGGACTCCGGTTACGGCGACCGCGAAGAAACGGGGCTTGCTCATGCCTGGTCCAAGAGCATCGAATGTGCCAAACGCCATTCGGAGCGAGACGCGCACAAAATGCCAAGAATTTCAAGTGAGCGCGTGTGCCACGCCGCGCCAAAGGGAACGAGAGCCGGGCGTCGATCCACTTCGACACGACTCTGGTCGGTCAGGTTCGAGCGCTCGATGGGGTCTCTTGGAGCTCGCTCCCGACCTCGCCTCGCCACGACGGCGAGCCTCACTTTTTTCGCAGCGCCGCCAACTCCTCTTTGAGCCGCACGTTCTCGGCTTCGACCGACTCGCGTAGGCGCGTCTCTTCTTCACGCAGCCGCGTCTCTTCTTCACGAAGGCGTGTCTCTTCTTCACGCAGCCGCGTCTCTTCTTCGACCCTTCGCTGTACTTCGTCGAGCATTCCCTCGAGGCGCGTGATGAGCTCCTCGCTCTCGAGGAGAAGCGCCGTTCCCGCGAAAAAGCGGAGGCGGTCTTTCTCGACCTGGACGTCGAGCCCAAGGATTCGTGAAGGATGGAGCCCGTGCTGGGCGAGGATGGGGGTGTACGTCCTCGCATCGGGAGTCGCGAGGCGGTACGCGCTGAGGTGCGCTTTCGCGCGGTCGTACAGGAAGTACTCCGGAATGCCGAGTCGCGCATACCGAGTGACGTTTCGCTCGGCATCCTTCTTTCGATCGCCGCCGACATGAACCTCGAGCACCCAGTCGTGGCCCTTCGTTTCGCGGCTCACCATCCAGCTGTCGCGCTCGTGGTCGTCGGCGTCGAGCACCGCCAGGAGGTCCGGCGCAAACCGGGGCTCGTTCGGGTAGTAGGTCGGCAGCTCGGCCGCGAGGTAGATGCGTCGCTTCTGCTTCGTGAAGTAACCGCGGAGGGTGCTCAAGGCCCGGGTCTTGGCCCAGAAGTGGCGGTCCCCTTCGGGCGGCGACATCTCGGCGTCCGTCACCTCTCCAGGGAGCGCGGCCACGACCTCGTCGCGTTCGGCCTCGGAGAGGGCGTCCCACTCCGCCTGCGTTGGCGCCAGCGGAAATCCCGCTTCGGTGTACCGGAGGAGCATGCAGGAAGCGTCCCGGACGGACACGTGAACGTCAAGCGGATCGTTCTTGCCGGCTTGCGGGCTTGGGAGCGCGGTCGCACCCGTCACGCACTTCGAGACATCGCCATCAACGCGGGCCTAGCGGTGTGGTCGAGGGCACGAGAACGGCCTGGACTCTCACCTCACCTGGGCCGTGCTGCGAGGAGCCTGTCAAGTACGTATTTACGGCGGGACTGGCGTCGAGGACCGGCGCGGACACACGCCGCTCGACGAAGCAGCTCGGGCCCTCGTCGAGGACATAGGCAACGACCGACTTGCCGTTGCTCGGATTGGTTACCGCCACGCGCGATCCGCAACCGAAACGTGCTTGGTCTGCAACGAACCACTTGATGCTCCGTTGACATACGGCGGGAGTGCTCACCTGGCTCGCCGGACAGAGCCTGTCTTTGACGGCGCTCCCCGTGCACGCGCCAATACAGTTGTCCTCGGCGTCGTCGCACGTCGTACCTGATGTGGCGCTCGAGGCCCCAAAGGTTGTTATCCAGTAGCGTCCGTCCGGTGGGCGTGTTTTCCCAACGACACCGGAGCATGCCCAAGGGCCAATAGGCCCTGCCCCTGGCGCACTTACAGGCTGTTCCGCAGACCAACCCGTGAAGTGGGCACGGTAGAGGTACACGGTAGCACCGCTACCGAACTTGCCGCCGCACCCGTGCGCCGACGCGAGCTTTCCAAACACGTGAGCCCCGCTCACCTGGGGGTCGATCAATGCGACTTTTGCCCCCTTTCGGATAGCGCATTTGTCTTCGCTTGCAAGCGTCGATGAATCCTTTGCGGACGACTTGATGAGCGTGTCTGCGGTAGCGGCGACCTCTTCGGCGCCACGACTGTTCCTTACGCCGTCCTGAGACTCGCCCGCGATCGCATCGTCGTTGGTCGAGTCGAGCTCGGCGGAGCAGGCAAGGAGAGGTACCAGAAAGAGCGCGCCTAGGGCCCAACTTGCTTTGACACGAAAGATCGCCATTGACTTCATGTTCGGCATCGCCTCGTAGGTATGGACATTTGTTCGGCATCGATTCGTAGATATCGAGCTGCTCAATGGATTCGGCTCCCCAGTTCGCTCGATCAAAGTGTGAACGCCGACTTTGAGGCCGTGCTCATCCAGATGTCTCCGTCCGCGCCCAATACTGCGTCGGAGAAAGCGCTGTAAGAGTACCGTCGGCTGGCTCCCGAGACTCGATCTCCGCCGCAAGACGAATAGCCGCCGAAAGCCGCCCCGCACCAGCGGCCCGCGGGGTCGTTCGTGATCCACTCCTTCTTTGCGTCGTCGTACCCGACGATGACCATGATATGGCCTGCGCCAGTGAAGTTCCCGTGGATGATGACCGGCCTTCCAGCGTCAATTTGGCGTTTGATGGCCCCTCGATTGCCCGCGCGGGTGTAGCGCGACTTGAGTCCCTCGGCGGTCTGAATGCGCGAAAGTCCCTCTGGGCACTGCCAGGGCTTGTATCCGCCTCCACAATCGCCGCCACCGTCATATGTGGAACGAACCGAATCAGGAGTCTTGGCTATGCCATAAAAACGCAGAAGCATCGCGGTCGACGTATTTCCGCACGAGCCACCAGGGTTGACGCTGGCATCGTCGTACTGGTTGAAATAGGGCACGGCGATTGGATTCGAAGATGGCGCGGTCGGCAGCGACGACCAGCCAGAAAAGTGAGCGCGAAAGACGAACACCGTCGCTCCGCCTGCGAATTTCCCTTCACACCCATGTGCCGACGCGAGCGCGCCCTGCACATGAGCCCCGCTTCCCTTCGGCACCTTCAACGTGACCTTTGTCCCTTTGCGGACGAAACATCGGTCGGTAGCGGCGAGCGTGGACGAATCGGCAGTGCTGACCTTCAGATAGGTATCCGTGAGCGCCATTACGGCCTCGTTTCCGTTGGCATCACGAATGCCATCCGCCTGCGATTCCGTCCCGGCATTGGGATCCCCATCGACCTCCGCAGAACATCCCAAAAGAGAGGAAAGAAAGAGGCCGACCGAAACGACCGGTAGACAGGAATTGAGCTTCATACTTTCCCATCAGCACACGCCGTGCCATCCAGTTGCACCATTACGCCCTAATGTCTTGGCGGAGTCAGGAAGTGCAGCACGAGCCATTGGAACGCAATTGTAGAGGCAATGCGGCGCGCGACCGTTCGAGGGTGGCGCAGGTGCCTACATTTGCCCCGGATCAGTGGTGCTAGTTGGTAGCCCGATTTGTGCCGAATTCATCGCGCCCATGAGCGTGAACGGGCGCGGGTCGAAAAGCACCTCGCCGAGCTCGGTCCTGATGGCGGACAGCGTCCCTCACGGCTGCAGCTCAAGAGCTTCGGTGAGCCGTAAACGCTCTCCGACTCCACGCTCGGGCCACGCTTCGCAATCGACGAAACGGAGCGGCCTCGCTGGCCCGCGCCAGCCTCGGTGGTGCTTCAACCGCCACCGGGCGGCAAGCGCACGACGACGACGGATAGTCGTCTAAGCAACGATGCGCAGCGCAGCTGAACGTGCGAAAGCCGAAGGGAGTCATCCTATTTGTCGCACTAGGGTCCGCCGCGCGGCCAACGTTCCCGGACCTATTGCGGTATTGCTGGAATTTTCCAATGATGCCTTCGGGATGCATTGGCGGCGATTCGCGCCGACTCACGTTGCGACGGGCTGTTTCCAAAAACGCACACAGCACCAAGCGTGCCTCGCCGACTTGCGGCTCGATTCTGAGTCGATGCGGAGGACGCGAAGGAGCGGAGGAGACCTCTCGCGGGCTGGCGCGATCCAACGCGACATGTGGGTGTTTCTGCGAGAATCACGCAATGCTCGCTCGATTTGGCCTTGAGGCTGGAGAGGCGACGTCACTCTTCGCTGCGTTACGTGGCCTGATCTTTGCTGACTCGTTTGGCATGAGGCAGGCAAACATCTTCCTATTGGCAGGAGTGTTCCTTTTCCAAATTGGCGCGTGCACCGGCGTGGAAGGTGGCACGGCGGAGCTAGGTATGGCGGAGCAGGCCGCGGCAAGTCGGCTGCCGGGAGGGCCCTTCGTCAAAGGCGGCCAAACGGCCTACTTCCATGACGAGGGTTTCGCCGCGGGGTTCTTTCACACCTACGACCGCATGTCGTTCGGCCCCAGCGACGCGCCCCGCAAAGTGCACGTCTTCGTTCCTCGTAGTTACGAAACGTCGGGCCGCCGATACCCGATCCTGTACGTGAACGACGGAGACACTGCCTTCTTTCGCGGTGGCGCTGCTGGAAAGACCTGGGCCTTCGCGGAGGCCCTGGAGCAGCTCTACGCAAGTGGGCGCGTGCCCGAAGTGATCGTGGTCGCGGTGCATCCCCTAGACCGCGAGCGCGAGTACACGCATGCCCTCGCCGGGCCCGGCCGCCCGTGCTGCGCGGTCGACGGATATGCCGATTATCTCCGAACACGAATCAAACCATTCGTCGACGCGAGCTACCGCACCCTACCCGACGCCGCACATACCGTAATCGTTGGATCGTCGCACGGCGGCCTCGCCGCATTCTATGCGGCGGGTCGGCACCCGGAGACGTTCGGGAACGTGGTCGCGATGAGCTCGTCGTTCTGGGTCGGGATCGACTTCGGCCCCGCCAGCCTCGGTGACCTCCGACGGAGCGAGCTTTGGCGGCGAACGTCATCCACGTATGGAGGGCCCAATCGCCCGAAGGTTTACCTCGACTGGGGGCTCGAGCGGTCCGGAGGGTTTCACAATGAGGTCATCGAAGCGATGGCCACTCGCCAAGGGCGAGCGATGGCGACGCTCTTGCGCGAACGCGGATACCGTGAAGGAGACGACCTCCGCGTCGTGGAAGATTCCGAGGGCCGCCACGACGAGGACTCTTGGCGCCGCCGACTCCCCGATGCGCTCGCCTTCGTCCTCGGACCCATGATGTAGCAAAGGCTCTGCCCCGCCCGGCCGGGTCTCTCGATGAGGTTCGACCGGTTCGACCAGAACGAAGGTCGGTCCTCACAAGGCTTCGACGTACCCCGCAAGCACCTCTCGCTCGGCCGCCGGAAGCTCGGTGCCGAACACGTGCCCGGGCACGGGTCCGTCTCCAACGGCGCCCCCGTGGTATCCGGGCAACACGCGCTCGGGCGACAAGAGCTCTCGCACGCTCTTCACGGCGCCGTGGTGCAAAAAAGGCGCGCCGTGTTTCACGCGAACGAGAGCGGGAGTCCGGTAATACCCCGTACCGCGTGCTTGGCCCGCGGCCAGCGCGCTGTCGGTTCCGACGCTCACCGCCGAAACAAGGTCCCCTCCGCGCACCACGTTCGCGTGGCAACGCGCGCAGTGCTGGGCGAAAAGAGGCTGCCCGGGATGGTTCGTCGGAGCATCGGTGCGGCCGTCCAGCGTGTAAACGAAGAGGGCCAGCGCAAAAGCCAAGACGCGCGGCGGCCGGATCTTCTGGTGATTCGAGGTGAGAAGCTGCGTCTCTTGCCGAATCGCCAAGGCACTGGGCCCTTCGTGGCGAATCGTCCCGGCTTGCGTGAGATGCGTTTGGTGACGCAGTCCCCAGAGGTCCGGGATGGCCACGGGATCTTCGTCGTCGTCCTCGGTCACGTCCGCGCGACCCGGTCCCCAAAGGCGCATGCGACGCGCAAGCTCGGGTTCGATATTCCCCTTCACCGAGGCCGCATGAGCAAGCCTAAGCGCGCCAAAATCGAAGCTCTTTCGCGCTTCCCCGACGAGCAAGCCCGTGGCGCCGTCGGAGCTCGAGTGGCACAGAGCGCACGTGATGCCCAGAGCCTCTTTGCCGTCGATGTCCACGAAATGGACGAGCCCCGGATACGTCCCGTCGGGCAACTTGACCACTCCACGCGTGGCCGCTTCAGCCGGATGCTCCACGGCGTATTTGGCAATCACGTCGCCGCGCATCGGATACCGAAAGAAGACCTCTCGCCCCAGGGCGACCCAGGCCTCCATCGTCTTTGGCCGTTTTCCGTCCCACAAGGGCGGTCCCGCCATCAA
>JAYUKI010001256.1:0-7755 GCA_043764595.1 Myxococcales bacterium
GCGATCTCGACGCGTTCGTTCGTCTCGCGAGCGACGCCCACCACGAGATCGAGGCGCTCACGCGCAAGCGCCACTGGGACGTCGTGCTCTCCATCGTCGCCTTTCGCGCGCAGTTCGGCGAGCTCGAGGACGTGGACTACGAGCGCATCCGCGCCGAGATCGACGTGGTCCGCGCGATGGACGAGCTCGCGGCCCTCGCGCTCGCGCACGTCGCGGCGTACCAATCGGCCGTCGCCACGCGCGATGTCCGCGTGCTCGAGACGTTCCCTCCGAAGGCTCGCAAGGCCCTCGCCGCCAAACCGCCGCCCGCGACGCGCAAGGACGCCGAGGCCTACGTGGAGACGGCCGCGGGCTCCCTCCGCACGGTCAAACAGGAGTACGTAAAGTACTACCGCGCCACGATGGGCGACGAGGCGTTTGGCAAAGTGGAGCGCTCCGTAAACCAGATGTTCGACCCGTACATCGCGATGGCCGAGCGCGACGCCAAAGGCACCGACGTGCGCCTCATGGGCGAGCCGCACGCGGGGCGCGCACCCGAGCCTTCGCCAGCAGGAGCGAGCTCGGGCACCCGACCAAACGTGGGCACCGCGCTCACGGCCTATCTCGACGCGACCTCGACGGCCTTCCCGGTCATCGGCGTGGTGCTCCGCGGGCTCGAAGGCGCACGGGCGCTCGCCAAGGGCGACTCCAAAGCGGCCATCGACGCCGCGGTCTCCATGATCCCCGCCTCGGGCCTCGCGAAAGACGCGCTCACCACCGCCGCCGCGCTGGTGAAGTCGAAGATTTGACGTGAAGAGAGGTCAGGGGACACAGGCTCCTTGATATGCCAAACAGCCTCCTGCGAGGGTCTCGCGCGGGGCATGGCCCCGGCTCCGCCAAAGGCGTAGTCCCTCGCTTGACGTCTCCAAACGGTGGACAGAACGGTCGCTTCGGTACAACCGCTCTCCCTCTCTCCCCTCGGCGCATCTACCGGCAGGTGACCGCCCATTCGCGACACTGCTGCGCATGAAGCTCGCGTTCGACCTCTCTGACGCCCAGTCCGAGGCCCTCATGCTCGCGCCAAGACCCTCGGCGTTGCGCCAGAGGTCGCGCTCGCGCCGCCGTCGCGGACGTCCTCGCCTCAGTGACGTTGCACCCATGATGGCCCATCGCCTTGGACTGGAGTCCCCTGAACCAATTTAGGTTCAGGCAGTCCAATCCCACACAAAAACGCGGCAAATCCACGAGATTTGCGTGCCAGGTTGCGGCACGGTTGATGCAGCGCTCGATTCCGATGAAATCGACCGAACTTTCCGTGCTCGTTGGTATCACGCTCCTGCCCCTCGCCCTTGCAAGGTGCAGCGGTCCAGATTCAGCACCGTCCGTGACCCCAGACGCTCAACCGGACGCTTCCGCTTCCGTGCCAGATGGTTCACCCGCGCCCAGTGATGCCGCCGTCGCCGAGGATGCCTCGCGTTCCCTTTGTGACGACGTCAAGGCCGTGGACTCGGGCAGCCTATGCGCTGTCAAACCAAGCGGGCTTGATCCAAAAACGAAAGATGTCTACGGCATGGGTTCAATGGCCGATCAGACACTCGGCTTTGGGTACCATGTTGTGGGCATACCCAAAAACTTCGATCCAGCGAAGGGACTTTGGATTCACTATACGGGAACTTTTGGTCGACCCTACAATCAAAGCACCCGCACGTTCGACTCTGCGGTGTGGCTTACGGAGATTCTAGCAAAGGGTTTTGCGGTCATCCAAGTGGCCTACGACAATCGATTTAGCGTCAACGACAGTTGTGCGAAGTCGAAGCCCTCTTACAATCGCGACAACTGTGCAGGTGAGATTCGAGAAGAAGTCTTGAGCGGAACCGACAAGTCTCCCTATGCGGTCGACAGTGCCAATGGTGCGGACTATCGCCTGAGGGTCTTGCTCACCGCACTGAAAGGCAGCTCCGCAATCACGCTTCCAGCTGGACTCGACCCGAACAACCTCAACTGGTCGGACACGACGGTGAGTGGCCATTCACAAGGTGGAAACCTTGCCTACTACGTTGCGCGTTTTCGAGGCGTGAAGTTCGCATGCATGCTTGGCTCGCCCTACGATGTCGGTGACGGGGTAAACCCGGGCACATTGCCCATTGCAGACTGGTTCACCTTGGGCACATCCCGTACCCCCACAAGCAAACTTGGTCAGTTCATCACTGTCCAAGACGAAAACTACGGGCCGTTTCGAAGCGCGGCTGCATTTCTGGGTTTGATACCAGGTGAACATTCGTTTGAAGCGAACCAACCTCCCTACAAGAATCAAGCCGGCGAAGTGATCGATGGGCATGGTGCGCCACTGGCGGATCCCGCACTACGAACCTTTCGGGAACAAGCCTGCTTTCGCTGAGGCTTGTAGATCACGTCGGTGACCCAGACGGCGTTGGGCAGTGAAAGTCTACGGCTTTCCGCGTCTCTATCTCCGCGCGTTCGTCGGCGCGTCCGCCAAGCTCGAGCGTCCGAAGCGCTACGCCTTCACCTATCTTCCCGTGGTGAGGCGAAATCGTCCGAGGACTCCCGCCACCCATCCTACGCCCTCACGGCGGCCCCCTTTCCGCCTTCCTTCCATGCGCGAGCGCGCGAAACGTGGCCTAATTCGCCTGCGCTCCCAATGAACCCCGTCGCCACACAAAAAAAGAGACGCGGGTTCGTCCATCGCGGCCCACCCGCACGTTCCCTCGGCATGACCTCCAAGCCCTTCGCCTTCGCCTTCGCGGTTGCTGCCACGCTTTCTCTCGCTCTTTCCCAGGGGTGCGCCGCCAAGCTCGCCCTCGAGGAGCGCGCCTGCCCCTGCTCCGAAGGGTGGACGTGCTGCCCCTCACGGAACATGTGCGTCGGCCCCGGCGAGTCCTGCGGCTCCGGCCTCGGCGTGCTCGGCCCCGACGGCGGCGGCGACGCACCGCTCGGTCCCATCGGCGCGCAGAACCCGTACGAGCTCGCGAAGGCGCAGTCGGCCCGCTGCATCGTCTCCGCCGGCGACTACGTGTATTGGCAAAACGCCGACGGGCTCGTGGTCGGCGCACCGCGGAACGGCGGGGCGTTCAAGGTCTCCCAGTTCCGCACTCCGCTCGCGGACAACCCGAAGTGCAGCCTCGCCGTCGAGGGAGACACGCTGTTCACCACGTCGTACTCGATCGGGAAGGTCATCGAGATCTCCCTCCGCTCGAATGGAGAGTGGCATATCGGTGGCTCGGGCTCGCTCTACGGCAACGTGACGACGCCCTCGTCTCTCGCGCTCACCAAAGACGCCGTCGTCGTCACGGAGTACGAGGCCGGGCGCGTGACGCTCGTCCCCCGATCGCGCGCCGCTGCCGTCGTGCTCGCCGACGGGCTCACGCGGCCCGACGAGGTGCGCGTCTATTCGTCGCCGCGCGGCACGTTCGCCTACTTCGTCGAGCGCGGCACATCCGGCGAAAAGAACGGCACGATCAAGCGCGTCGCGATGACCGCGAGCGAGGCGCCCAACGTCGTGGAGACGCTCGCCACGGGGCTCGACGGCCCCGCGAGCCCCGTCGCGGTCGACGGCCGGATCTACTTTCGCGCGGGCAACGGCCTCTACTCGATTCCACTCGACGGAGGGGCCGTCGAGGTCGTCCTCGGCGAGCGCTCGGGTCTGTCGGTCGGCGCTCTCGCCCTCGCGTCCGACGGAAACCACCTCTTCTTCTCCCGTTCGTCAGGCATCGCGCGCGCGTCCCGCGACGGGCGCGAGGTCGTCGACCTCTACCCGAGCACCACCGCGTACGTGCTCTCGGTCGACCAAGGGCGCATCTTCTGGGCCGACAGCGCGTCCGTCTATACGGCGACCAAGTAGGCCTTATCCTCCTCGAACACACCTCGTGATCTTCGCCTTCTTCATGGCGCTCCTGCGCCCCCCGGGAGGAGCCCGCGCGACCGACGACGCGTGGGTCCTCGCGTTTCACGCCGGGGAGCGCAGTGCGCTCGAGGAGGCGTACGTGGGGCACGTGCGCGCCGTGGTCGACGAAGCGAAGAAGCTCCTTCGCACCGCGGACGCCGAGACGGTGGCGCACGAGATCTTCTGCCGCATGCTCGCGGACGCCGGCATGCGGGAGTCGTTTCGCGGGGGGAACCTCGGCGCGTGGCTCCGCACCATCGCGCGCCGCGCGGCGATCGATCTCCTCCGCAAACGCCGACGCGAGGAGCCCGCGCCGGACGACGAAACGTGGGTCGCCGTAGATCCGGCCCGCGACGATGAGGAGCGCGACGCCAAGCGCATCGTCGAGCGCTTCCGCGCCGAGGTCTTGCCCGAGAAGTACGCGCCTCTCTTCCAGGTGAGGTTCCTCGAGCAGCTCCCGCAGCGCGACGCCGCGGACAAGCTCGGGATGAGCCGCTCCACCCTCGCCTACCAGGAGACGCGCGTCCGCGAGCTCTTGACCACGTTCTTGCTCGCGACGAGCCCCAAGGGTGGATCATGATCGCATGCATCGAGAAGGCGCTCGTCGACGCTCACTTCGAGGGGCGCATCTCACCAAAAGACGAAACGCGTCTCCGCGCCCACCTCCCGACGTGTGCATCTTGCACGGAGTACTACGAGCGACGCGCGCTGTTGGCCTCGCTCGATCCCGAGGCTCTCTCTCTCGAGGAGAGGCTAGGCCGTGGCCTCGGGCTCGTGTCCGAAGACGCGGTGGCCACGCCCTCCAGCTCCACGCGTACGCGGCCTCGGCTCGTCGTGGTGGCGCTCGGGCTCGTCGCGGCGGCCGCCATCGTGCTGCTCGTCCTCGCGGGGCGAAAGAAGCCGGACGACGGGTTCGCGTCGCGTGGTGGGCTCGCGAACGGCCCGCCGTACGTGCGTGTTTACACGAGCTCCGGCGGCGCCCCGAGCCCCCTCGAGGACGCAGGACCCCTGCGCCGTGACACCGAGCTCGGGTTCGCCTACGAGAGCGTCGAGGGCAAAGGGCAGCTCATGATCTTCGGCCTCGACGAGCACGGCCACGTCTTCTGGTACCACCCGTCGTGGACGGATCCGAAGGACGATCCGGCCTCGGTGCGTGTCGAGACAGGGCCGGGGCTCCACCCGCTGCGCGAGGCCATCGCCCACGATCTCGACGGGCGCACTCTCGAGATTCACGCGCTCTTCGCGAACGCCCCGCGCACCGTCAAGTCGGTCGAGGGCGCGCTCGTTGGAAAGAGGGCGCCGCTCGGCCCGCTCACGCTCCCCGATACGACGGACGTCGTGGTGACGGTCGAGGTGGCACAGTGAGCGCGAAGACACGCATCGCTTTTGCGGCCCTCGCGAGCCTCGCGTTCTTTGCAGGCGAGGCAGGCGAGGCACGCGCAGCCGAGCCCGAGAGCGCGACGTTCGCGCTCGTCGTAGGGGTGAACACGTCGCTCGACAAGGACGTCGCGCCGCTGAAATACGCGGACGACGACGCGGCGAGGTACTTCGATTTGTTCCGGCTCTTGGGCGCGCGCACGACTGTGCTCGCGCGGCTCGACGACAACACGAAGCGCCTCCACCCGCAGGCCGCGGCCGAGGCACGCGAGCCCAAGAGACCCGAGCTCGACGCCGCGATCACGCAGCTCGCCGACGACGTGGCGCGCGCGAACGCCCGCGGCGTGGAGACCACGGTGTACGTGACGTACGCCGGGCACGGGAGCGTGGATCAGGGACGCGGCTACGTCACGCTCGAGGACACGAAGCTCACCGGCGCCGATCTCGCGAAGGCGCTCGCTAAGGTACCTGCGAAGCGCATCCATCTCGTGGTCGACGCGTGCTCGTCGTACTTCCTCGCGTACGCGCGCGGCGCGGGAGGAAAGCGGCGCGCCGTACAAGCGTTCGCCGCCGACGCAGAGCTCGCCGCCGATCCGCGGATCGGCCTCGTGCTCTCCACGTCGTCCGCGCGCGAGAGCCACGAGTGGGACGCCTTCCAGGCCGGCGTGTTCAGTCACGAGGTGCGCTCGGGGCTCTACGGCGCGGCCGACGCCGACGGGGACGGACGCGTCACCTACCGTGAGCTCGCCGCCTTTGTCGCGCGCGCCAACGTCTCGATCCCGAACGAAAAATTTCGCCCCGAGGTGCACACACGTGCGCCCGGCGGCGCCGACGCGCTCGTCGATCTGCGCGCCGCGGGAGGGCGGAGGCTCACGATCGACGGTGCGCACGCGGGTCACTATTACTTGGAAGATGCACGGGGTGTGCGGCTCGCCGACGTGCACAACACGCGAGGCACCGACCTCTACCTCGTGCGCCCGGCCCCCACCGGCCACGCGTACCTTCGGCGCGTATCGGACGATCGCGAGCTCCTCTTGCCGCCCGGTGACGACGCCGTGAGCCTCGCCGCGCTCGCCGAAGCCGCGCCCCGAGTGGCCTCGCGAGGGGCGGCGCACGAGGCGTTCTCGAGCCTGTTTTCCCTCTCGTTCGACGCGAGCGTCGTCGCTTCGTACACGGAGCCGCCGCTCCCTCCGCCGCTCGCACCGGCGCCCGACGAGCCCCCGAGCGCACAGAGCTCCGACACGCGACGCGCCCTCGGCATCGGCACGTTCGCGCTCGGCGCAGTCCTCGCCGGCACGGGCGTCGGGTTCGGCGTGTCGGCGGGCTCCGCGAGCGTCCCGGCGGGGGCATCGCAGCTCGACGTGGTGGGCGCGAACGATCGCATCGCGCGCGACAACGCGCTCACGGCCGTCTTCCTCGGCGCCGGAGTGACGGCGCTCGTAGGCGGCGCCCTCCTTTACCTGTGGCCGAGCACTAGCTCTCCGCGCGCCGTTTCGTTCGGTGTCGCGCCCGGCCAGAGAGGCGGTTTTGTCTTTGCGGGCGCGCGCTTCTGAGGGGCCGGCCTCCGCGGTGCGAGGTTCGATTCACGCCAAACAAAAGCAAACGCGCCGCCATCACCTCTCGGCAACAGCGGCGCGTCCACTACCCCTAACTGTGACTCAGGGCGCCAAAATTTGCGCGCGAATCTCTCCGTCCGGGTTCAGCGCCGTGTGGGCATTCACGTAATACCCCGAGCCACGGAGGGTATCCACATTGGCTTGCGTGAGGGTCACGCTCCCCTTCGCTCCGCCACCGGCGATCGTGAGCGGGAAGATGACCGCGCCATTCGTTCCAACGGCGCCTTCATGGATATGCGCGCCCGTCGCGGTGATACCCGTGAAGACCGCCTCGTAGCGGAGCATTCGGGTGACCGGATCGAGAATGAACTGGGCGCCTCCCGTGGCGGCCGTGGTGAGCGGGGGAACCTCGGAGAGGCCACTCATGCGTCCGAGGTAGAGCGCTTCGCCGGCTTTGACGAGCTGTCCGCGCACTTCACCGTTCGCGTTGAGGGTGGTGTGCAGGTTCACGTAGAAACGGCCCTCTTCGAGGTCCGTTGCGTCCGCCGCGGTGACGGGCGCGACGCCCGTGATCGACGTGCCGAGCGTGGGGAAGGTCACGACGACGGGGCCGTTGATCGAGGAAATTCCCTTGTGGATATGCGCGCCGGTGGGTGTGAGGGTCGACGTCACGAAGTAACGAAGGCTCGTCTTGTTCTTGTCGAGAATGACCGCGGCTCCGCCGGTCGCCGTGGTGACGACGGGGGGATTTTCCTGCGAGCCACCGAGCTTGGCGACCCACATCGTGGCGCCTGGCGCGAGGAGCTGTCCGCGGAGCTCGCCGTCGGCGTTGATCGCCGAGTGAACGTTCACGTACCAGAGGCCTTGTTCGATATCGGTCGCGTCGGCCGGAGTAATGTCGATCGTCCCCGTCATGTTCGTGCTGAAGGGCGCGAGCGGGTG
>JAYUKI010001257.1:0-2315 GCA_043764595.1 Myxococcales bacterium
TCTTCGCCGCCGAGCGTGAAGTAAAACGACACCGGGCGCTCCACGCGCTCCGGGCGGAACTTCGTGCCGAGCTCGGTGAAGAGCGTGACGAGCGGGTGCTCCTTCTTCTTCTTGGTGCCGTCGAGCGAGTCGACCCGCGTGAGGTCGAGCACGTCGCCGTCACGAAGAGCGATGACCGCCGCGTGGGCCATCTTCGCAACCTCGCGCGAGGCGTCCCCGTAGGAAAGACCCTCGGTGAGGCGCTTCAGATCGGCCAGCGCGAGCACCGGGCCGATGCGCGCCGACAGATCGCGCTTGGTCGGGATGCGCGTGCCTTTGCCCATCGCCTCGCGCGTGCCGCCGAGGTAGAGCGGCAAGACGTCCACGCCGTACGTGAGCACGAGGTGTCCGAGGAAGGACTTGAATTCGTGCACGTCGCCGTCCGGGCTGCGTGTTCCCTCGGGGAAGATCAGCACGGTCTTGCCTTGCGAGAGAACCTCGCCGGCCTGCCGTTCGCTCGCGCGAAGGCCGCTCTTGCGGTCGATGGCCTTGAGGTTCGTGAGGTTCTCGAAGAAGGCCCGCTTCAAGCTGCCCTTCTCGAAGAAGTAGTCTTGCGCCGCGAGCGTGACGACGTCTTCTCCGTAGGGGCCGAGCGCGTGCCGCACGAAGCCCATGTCGAGGTGGCTCGCGTGGTTCGCGACCACGAGCACGTTCCGGTTGTGCGGAATGAACGCACGCCCCGAAACGCGCGAGCTCATCAGGGTTCCGTAGAACGTGTCCTGGAGCTTTCCGATGAGCTTCTTTCCGACGTTCTGCACCTCGGGAGGAAGCGTGAACGCGTCGTGTTCGCCCTTGTCGTCGCGCGGGGCCGCACGACCTTCGATGCGGTAGCGGGCGGCGGGCTCGGGTTTCGTGGGGCGAAGGCTCTGGCGCTCGGTGCCGACGAGGTGCTCGACGTCCGCGACCGTGCGGCAGCTCTGGAGCTCTTGAGGCTCGATCGTGCCCACCTTCGACTCGAGCGCGGAGAGCAGCTCGGTGAGGGCGAGCGAGTCGAGACCGAGGTCCCCGGCGATGGTCATGTCGCCCGAGATTTCGCTCGGCTTCATGCCCTTCAGCCCGGCGATGGCCGCGCGCACGGGTGTGGCGCCTGCCGCTTCGTCCTTCGAGCGCTGCGTGGCGGCGATCGTGCGCTGGAGAATCAGCCGAACCTCGTTGCGCTTCACCTTGCGTGTGGACGTGCGCGGCAAAGGTGCATCATACAAGTGCACGACCGAGGGCTGTTTGCCGTACGGAAGCTTCGCGAGGGCATCGCGGAGCGAGCGGTCGGCGCGGCCCATGCGCTCTTTGCGAGGCACGGTGTCGTCCGTCTTCGGAACGGCGATGCACGCGAGGCGCTCGCCGCCCGATGGGCTGTCGACGCCGACGAACGCGAGCTCTTCGACGTGCGCGACGTGTCCGAGCAGACGCTCGAGGTCGTCGGGGTAGAGGTTCTCGCCGTTCGCGGTGACGACTACGTCCTTCGAGCGACCGACGATCTGCAGGCGACCTTGTTTGTCGAGCTTGCCGAGATCGCCCGTGTGGAGCCAACCGGCCGCGTCGATCGTGGACTTCGTGGCTTCCGGATCGGTGTAGCCGACCATCACGTTCGGGCCGCGTGCGAGGACCTCGCCCACGCCTTCTGCGTCCGGTGAGTCGATGCGAAGCTCGACGCCAGGAATGGCCTTGCCCACTTGCCCTGCGGGCGAGCCAGCTTTGGCGACCGCCAAGACAGGCGACGCTTCGGTGAGCCCATAGCCTTCGGTGAGCTTCAATCCGAGACCCGAGAAGAGCTTCTGGGTGTCTTTCGGAAGGGCCGCGCCGCCGGAAATCAGCCACTTGACGTGTCCGCCGAGCTCTTCGTGCACGGTGCCGAAGAGCGAGCGACCCACGTCGATGCCCGCGTTTTTCGAGAGCCAACGGGACACGTCGCCACCGACGGCGAACAGGGTCTCCACTGCGGCGCCTTCGGCATGCACGCGCGACATGATGCGCCGCTCGAGGAGCTGCCACACGGCAGGCACGCCGACCATGCCGGTAATGCGGCCTTGCTTGAGGGCCTTCGTGATGCGATCGCCCGTAATTTCCCCCGGATAGAGGATGCGGGTCCCGCGCGAGAACGGCAGCAGCAGGCCCGCGGTGAACTCGAACGTGTGGTGGAGCGGCAGCACCGACAGCACACGGTCGTTCGCCGAGAGGGGAAAGAGGGGCGCGAGCGAAGCAATGAGCGACGCAAAGTTCCCGTGCGAGAGCATGACGCCCTTCGGGTGACCGGTCGTGCCGCTCGTGTAGATGAGGCT
>JAYUKI010001258.1:0-7754 GCA_043764595.1 Myxococcales bacterium
TGCTCCTTTCCCTGGGCGTGTGCCCGGGAGTGGCCAGCGCTCTCGAGCCCGTGGACGCGTTCGTGTCCTCGGCCAAGACGCAGAACTTCGACGCTCGCGAGCAGCGTGCCGTGCTCTCGCAGCGCGAGACCGAAGCGGATGTCTCCACCATCAAGCTTCTGCCCACGCTCGGGGCAACGGGCACCTACACCCGCAACCAGTTCGAGGCACGTGCCGGCACGGCGCTTATCGTTCCGGAGAACCAGCTCGACCTCTACCTGACCGCCAACATGACCCTCGTAGACGTCGGGCAGTGGGAGCGCATTGGCGCCGCGAAGCGCACGCGTGAGGCGGCAGAGTCCCGCGTGAAAAGCACGAGCCTCGACGTGACCCGTGTGGTGGTCCGGGACTACTACCAAGTCGTCGCCACGGAAGCGGTCCTTACGGCTGCGCGCCGCACTCTCGAGACGGCGGAAAAGAACCTCGCCTTCGTGAACACCCGCAAAGCAGCAGGGTTCGCACAGGAGCTCGACCAGAAGCGTGCCGAAGCGGAAGTGGCCAAGGATCGTCAGCTCGTCGCGGACGCGACCTACCAGGTGGCCGCTTCACGACGTGCCCTCGAAACCGACTCGGGAAAGAAGCCTCAAGACGGCGCGCCAGTGCTCTCCGCCGAGCTCACGCCCGAAGCCTCGCTCGCCGACTGGGAATCGCGTGGCGGCGATGCCCACCCGAACGTGCGCGCCGCGGCCGACGAAGCCCGCGCAGCCGAACGTCAGGCGACGGCCACGCGTTCGAGCCTATTGCCCACGCTCTCGATCGCCGCGCAAAACCGCTTCACCAATGCGACGGGCTTCCAAAACAAGGAGAGCATTTACCTACTGTCGGCCACCGTCGCCATCAAGTTCGACGCGAGCCAAATCGTCGCTGCCAACGCCCAATCGGACATTGCGGCCGCGGCCAAAGTTCGAGAAGAGCGCGCGCGTGCGGCGGCTCGCGACCGCGTCTTTTTGGCGTGGCATGCCGTGCGTGCCCAAATTGACAAAGCTTCGGCTTCGCGCGCGGGGCTCGAGTCCAACCGACTTGCGGCTCAATTCGCCAAACAACGCTACGAAGCCGGTACGGCAACGTTCCTCGACGTCCTCACCGCCGAACGCGACGCCTTCCAAGCGGAGGTGACCCGTATCCAAGCCGACGGTGACCTCTTGTTCGCGCGCGCGGACCTGCGCATTGCCGCGAATGCCTACGAAGAGAGGCGCCCGTGAGCACGACCGACGCTCTCCCGCGAACGAGCGAAGCGCCGAGCTCACGGAGGAGCGTTCCGGCGCCGCGAAAAATCGCCCAGCCCATTCGCGGGCGCGCGAGCATCTTCAAGCGCTTTCGCACGATGGCGCGCACGGGCATTCGGATGATGTTCCACGACTGGCTCAAGATGAGCGGCACCATGCTCGGCGTGGTCTTCGCCGTGGTTCTCTCGAACCAACAGCTCGGGACGTTTCTCGGGCTCGTCTACAAGAACATCATGTTCGTGCAGAACACGACGGCCGACATCTGGATTCTTCCGCCGGGCGCGGAAACCACCCAAGGTGGGAAGGTCGTGCCTTATGCCGAAATCCTCGCGGCGCGAACGACTCCTGGGGTGGCAAGCTCCGAGCCTCTCGTGTTCCAAACCGTTCAAGTCACTCTTCCTGCGGGCGGCCAGGAGCCCGTGAACCTCGTCGGAGTGGCGTCTCCCGAATACATGGGTGGCCCGTGGAATATGGTGGCTGGCAAGAAGGACATGCTCGGCCGTCCCGACACCATGATTTTCGAGGACTCCGAGCGCGAGACCCTGGGAGGGCTCAACCTCGGAAGCGTCCGCGAGGTCAACGGCCGAAAGATCACGGTCGGGGGCTTCACCTGGGGGCTCATTCCCTTCGGCCCGAGCTACGCATTCGCCGACTACGAGCTCGCCCGCGAGCTCACCAAGACGCCGCGTGACCGCGCCAACTTCGGACTCGTGCGGCTCGTTCCAGGCGCGGATCCCCAAAAAGTGAAAGCCGAGCTCAAGACTCGACTCGCCGACTCGGATCTCATGACGAAAGACGAGTTCAAGCGCGCCATCGTAAAGAACGTCCTGACAAAAACGCCCATTGGCATCACCTTCGGAACCAGCACGATTTTCGGCCTCATCGTCGGGTTCGTCATCGTGTCCTTGTCGATGTTTTCGTCCGTCGTGGACAACATCCGGGAGTTTGGCACGCTGAAGGCGATTGGCGCGAAAAACACCGATCTTGCCATGCTGCTCTTCGTGCAGTCGGTCATCTATGGAGTGCTCGGTTCCATCATCGGCCTCTTCCTGGTCTCCCGTATGGCACTTGGGATTCGCTCCGCGAAGTTGGCACTCAATCTTCCCCCACAGCTCACGGGTGGCACGGTCGTGGTGATGGTGTTCATGTGCGTCATGGCCTCTTCGCTCGCGCTGCTTCGCATTCGCAAGGTCGAGCCGGCGATGGTGTTCCGATGACCGACCTTGCCATCGAGTGCCGCGACGTCAAGAAGACCTATGGCGCGGGCGCCACGGCCTACCAAGCCTTGAAGGGCGTGGACTTCTGCGCGGAGCCCGGCGAGTTCGTCATGCTGTCCGGGCCTTCCGGCAGCGGAAAGACGACGCTGCTCTCCATTTTGGGGTGCGTGCTGACGGCCTCGAGCGGGAAGGTCAAGCTCTTCACCGAAGACATCTCCCACGCGCAAGACTCTGCTCTCGCCGGCCTGCGGCTGTCCTACGTGGGGTTCGTCTTCCAGGCCCACAATCTCCTCGCCTCGCTCACCGCGACGGAGAACATCGCCATGTTGCTCGAGCTCCGAGGCTATGCCGGCAAAGCGGCCACCGAAGAGGCCCACAAGCTTCTCTCGGAGGTCGGTCTGGGCGACAAATTCGAGAGCAAACCTGGAGACCTATCCGGTGGACAACGCCAGCGTGTCGCCATCGCGCGCGCGCTCGCCGGGGCCCCTCCCATCCTGCTCGCCGACGAGCCCACCGCCGCGCTCGACGCCCAGAACGGACTTGCCGTCACCGAGACTCTGCGTGCGCTGGCAAAGGACCACGGCCACACGGTCGTCGTGGTCACTCACGACAACCGAATATTTCATTTGGCCGATCGCATCGTGCACATCGAAGACGGCCTGATCGTGGAGAAGCCATGAAGAAGAAGATTTCGTATGGGGCCATCGCGTTTGGCCTGTTTTTGCTCTTCGCCGTCACCATGGTGACCCGCTCGATCCTCGCGGGACCGCAGACCATTCCGACGGAAAAGGACATCAAGAAGGCCGAACGGGAAGCCAAGCCAAAAGCCGGCGCGGACGAAAGAACCCAGGTTCCCGAAGGGGCGCTCGTTGCGGGCAACGGCATCATCGAGCCCGCCGATCGTGAGACGAAATTGGCGAGCCACATCCCCGGGCGCATCAAGGCCGTCCTCGTCAAAGAGGGCGACGACGTCGCCCAAGGTGCGCCCGTCGCGGAGCTCGAAAACGAAGCCGAGAAGTCCGCCCTCGAGGCTGCGGAGGCCGACCTTTCGGTGCGCCGCGCCGAGCTCATGCGAACCGCCCGAGGGCTCCGCAAAGAGGACCGCGAGGCCATCGTGGCCGACACCGAAGGGGCCAAGGCGCGCTCCGAGCTCTCGCAAGGCGCTCTCGATCGTGTCACCGTGGCCTCGAAGGGGGGAGCCGTGACGGCGGACGAGCTCGATCGTGCGAAGCGTCAAGCGGACGCGGACAAGAGCGCACTCTCGTCGGCCGAAGCGCGCCGTGCCGCGGCGCTCAGCGGCGCTCGTTCGGAAGACGTGTTCGTCGCGCAAGCCAACGTGCAAGCGGCCATCGCGAGGCGGGATCAGGCCAAGTCGACCTTCGATCGTCTCACCATTCGGTCTCCCATTGCAGGGAAGATCCTCCAAGTGAAGCTTCGGGCGGGCGAGTACTACAACCCGCAAGGTGGCGATCCCATCGCGGTCGTCGGAGACACTCGGAAGCTCCGCGTGCGCATGGACCTCGACGAGCGTGACCTCGGAAAGGTGAAAGAGGGCGCGAAGGCCTTCGTGACGCTGAACGCCTATCCCGGCAAGAAGTTCGCGGCGCGTGTCGTGGAGCTCGGTCGTCGGATGGGGCGCAAGAACGTTCGTACGGACGATCCCACCGAGCGCATCGACACCAAGGTTCTCGAGGTCTTGCTCGAGCTCGACGACCGCGAAGGTCTCGTACCCGGCCTCCGTGTGGTGAGCTACGTCGAGATTTCCGGCAAGTGAAGCCGCGCCGTGGGCCGGGGAGTGCCATCGTGCTCTCCGGTCTCCTGGCCGTGCTGCTGGCCATTGTGTCGTGCCAAAGCCGCACACAACCCGATGCGCCTGCGACTGCCGTGCCTCGGCCCATCCCGTCAAAGGACGTCGCCGCTGGAGTGCCTTCGTCCCGCATCGTCGCGTTGGGCCGAAACTCGAATGGAACTCTTCGGGCCTTTCCGGCCGTGGTCGAGCTCCCGGGAAGAGCCCTTGTCTTTTCCTACTACGACTTCGGACCCCAGGCCCTCGCTCATCCGTTCCTCGGGCAGGACTGCTACCCGTTCGGAGAGTGCTGTTGCATGGAGCTAGGCGATCGGTTCGACGTGCGCGTCGTGGTCGTTCAGGGCCTGTCGATCTCCGAGGCTCGTGCGAACTACCCAACGGGCCCATCGTCGGGCGACTTCCGGATCGTGACCCGCGAAGCCGCTCTCGCGTTCCTCACCGAATCGCTGCGCGACCTCGAGGACTCGTCGCCCGACGACCGAATCCCGACGCTAGAGGCCACTCTCCGCGCCACGCGGGCACGCATCGAAACGGCGCTTCCTCGTTGAGCGAGGCGGACGCTCATCCCATGTGGTGGCGCGTGCCGGACCTTTCGCCGTTGGCGAGAATCGTCGCCGCACGATGGTTGGCAAGCGTGCCGACCACCGAATCCGCAAAGAACATCCCGTCTTCGGTGAGCTCGATGCGGTCGCCGTCGCGGACCACGAGGCGGGCTTCGCGGAGGACTCGAAGCTCCGCGCGAAAGTCCTCTTCGGGGTCCGAATCGAAGAAGGCACGGTAGTCGGCACAATCGACCCCGAGCCCGGCGAAGTTGCGTGTAAGGTGCATGAGGCGCAGGTCGGTCGGGGTGTAGACGAACTCCTGAAAAACCGCCGACCCGCTGGCTCCGACAGCTTCTACGTAGGCCGCACTCGGGGAGGCGTTGATCCATTTCACTCCGGTTCGGGATACGGGATCGGTGAACGTAGAAATGGCTGCGGGACCGAACCCCAAAGCATCCCACCGTGCAGGATCGAAGCTGGCCTTTTCGTAGGCGAAGGCACGAGGCGTCCCGACGACGTCGCGACGCTCGAAGTTCGTGAGCGTGGTCTGCAAAAAACCTGCGTCGAGCAACAGGCGGCGTAGGGCACGCCATACGGTGCAGGCGGTGCCGTTGTCCACGACCTTCGCGAGGAGGGACCGGTCGTGGGCCCAAGGTACGTCGAAGTCCGCGGCGAGCACGAGATGGTAGACGCAGATCTGATCGAACCCGAGCTCGATGGCCCGTTCGATGTCGCGCATCGCGTCGCGCATGGGGCGACCCGGGAGGTTCACCAACATGTCCGCAGACGTCGAGAATCCTCGCCGTTTTGCTTCGAGCACGACGTCCCGGATCACGCCTTCGTCCCCGAAGGCCTCCCGTCCCATTCGGGCCAGCCAGTCGGAATCGAACGTTTGCACGCCCATGCTGATCCGGCGGGTTCGTGCGCCGAGCTTCTCGACCGCGTCGAGCAGCTTGCCTTCGTGAAGCATGAAGTATCTCGGAACGCCTTCGAGCGTGACTTCGGCCTCCGAAAGGGCGAACGCCGATGCCAAGGTCGCGGCGAGCGAACCAAAGGACGAAGGAGGGGAAAGGTTGGCCGTGCCGCCCCCGAAGTACAGCCCACCCACCTTGCGACGCCGGAGCGTCGGCGTGCGATCGAGGCGCGACAGGACCTCTTTCTCGACGTGCTCGATGACGGTCGTCACGACGTCTCGCTCGAACTTCTCGTGAGGAAAGGTGCAGAAGCCACAACCCCGGACCTTCGGGTTGCAGGAGGCATGAGGGAGCACACCCACGAGGAGTGGGCGCCCGTCGGACGCGTCGAGCGCGTCGAGCCAGTCCGCCTCTCGCGTAGCCGCTTTGCGCGGAACGAGAGGAGCCATGGGATACCCGTGGAGGAGGCGATGCCGTTGAGGCGACCGCAAACGTTGCTCCAGTCGTTCGCGCAAGGCTCCGTGATCGTCGTCGGCTCGAGTTTTCATGGGTCTCTCTCCAGTAGGCGGCATACGAGCTTCGTCACGTCGGCCATGAACCGGTAATCGAGGGTCTCCGGGGTATCCGAGGCCCGGTGGTAGTTTGGATTCCGAAAGTTGCCCGTGTCCGTCCACAAAACGGCGGGGATATTGGCGCTCCAAAAGGGCGCGTGATCGCTTCGCGAAAGGTCCGGAAGGGCCCGACTCGCGAGCTCCGTGGTCTCGAGGCCGACGCGATGAACCGTGGAGGCGAGCTCGGCGCCTAGCGCCTTCCGAACGGTCCGGTTGCTGGCACCACGTCCAATCATGGCGATGAACGTGCCCGCATCGATTCCAAGCAGGCGTGGAGGAAGCGGCCCGAGCTGGCTTCCCTTGTGGAAGGCTCTGTAGCCACACATCTCGAGCACGTGGACCATCTCGACGGTCATCCGAAGCTCGGGAAGCCCATACGTTACGAATTCGCGACTTCCGAGGAGCCCGTCCTCCTCTGCGTTGAACGCCACGAATCCCACGTGCGCGTACGCGACGCGCGACGCGGCCACGTGCCGCGCGCACGCGAGCATCACCGCGACGCCACTGGCGTTGTCGTCCGCGCCAGGCGACCCGGGCACGGAGTCGTAGTGGGCGCACACGAGGGTGCATGGGCGACTCTCCTCCCGGGGGAGGGCCACGATATTGCGGTAGCGCCCCTTCGCCTCGACGCGGAATCCGATGCGGCCGAGCTCCTCGGCAATCACGTCGCCAATCCTCTGGTTCTCGGAACGTTCCGCCCAAAAGTGCCGCGGGTGTGCCAGCGCCTGCACCCAGCTCTCGAGCTCGCGCTCGCAGAATGGACGCCCAGGCCCCCTCGCCACCGCTGTGGCCTTTTGCTGCCGAATCCACATGACTTACACCGTAAGCTTATGGTGTAAGTTGTCAAGTGAAGCACGAACGAAAACGAGGGATGCTCTCCCGCGAGATGATTCTCACAGCGGCCGAGACGATCGTCGACGACGAGGGACTCGCAGCGCTGTCGATGCGGCGGGTCGGAGAGGCTTTGGCGTTCGAGGCGATGTCCCTCTACAACCACGTTCCGAACAAGGCGGCCCTGCTCGATGGGGTCTACGAGCGCATCGTGTCGCGCATCGAGCCGGCCCCCAAGACGCGAACGTGGATGGACCATGCGCGCCACCAAGGACGAGCCTTTCGCGCGGCCCTTTCCGAGCATCCGAATGCGATACCGCTCTTCGCGTCGCGTCCTGCCACGACCCCCGAGTCCCTCTTCCGTCTCGAAGGAAACCTCGCCGTCCTACGCCACCACGGACTCGAACCCCTTCAGGCTTTGTCCGTCGTGCAAACCGTCTTGGCGTTCGTCGTCGGGCACGCGCTTTGGAGCTTGGTTCCGCGGACCCCGGACGAGCTCGGGACGCCTCGATACGAGTCCTTGGATCCGAAGACGTTCCCGAACGTTCGAGCCGTGGCCTCGGTGCT
>JAYUKI010001259.1:0-7750 GCA_043764595.1 Myxococcales bacterium
CGGATGGCGGACGACCTCTTTTCTATCCAAGAGGCCGCGAGCTCCGTCGGTGCGAAGACGGCCGGTGTCCCGCTCGGAGTTCACCCGGGGCTGGCCGCCGAAACGCAGAAAGGTGGGTCGCGGGTCGCGGACGCCGTGCGGACCTTCATCCGGAACCGCGTCGCCGAATCGAAGGCGCGTGCGATCACGATGATGGGTCTTCGCTCGAACGATAAAAACGCGCCCGACTTCTGGGTGTTCTTCGGCGGCGCGCTCGTTCCGGGCACGAACGGCTGGTCGTTCGCGCCGCTCCCGATCCCGACGTTCAAGCGCAGCCGGGTGTTGGTCGAGGGGTTCAACGTCCTCACGAACAACTTCCTCCCCGTGAGCGGACCCGAGCACGAGGTACACGCAGGCAACTTGCTCTCTACGAAGCGCTTCGTCACCAGCACGCGCGAGTCCCATCAAATCGACAACCCCACGTTGTTCGACATCAACACCCAAGACTGCGTGAGCTGCCACACGGCGACCCGCCAGGGTGTCATTCACCGGGCCCGCGTCGCCGAGGACTTCACCTTTCGGTACGTGCCGCCAGCGGGCGTGACGGCGTACGTGCAGTGCAAAAATTTGCCCGGTACGGGAATGAAAGAGTGCGAGCGTGAGGCGCTGAACCCCGCGACCCGAACGGAGCCGCGGTGGAACTTTCGCGCATTCGGGTACTTCCACGAGAAGCCAACCGTCGCCCTCCGAACCGCGAACGAGGTCGCGGTGGTCGTCGAGAAGATGAACCGTTCGATGTTCGGAAGCGCGAAGGCTGGTCCCGGCCCCGACTGCTCCGAAGCCGATCGCAACGGCGCAGTTTTCAAGTGTTTCGTCGGACTAACCGGCAAAGAGTCCGCCGACAAGTGCCTCGCGCTTTGCCGCCGGTAGGCGCGATGCGCGAGCCTCGCGGCGAAGGGCACAAACTCCGACGAGCGTGGCGAATCAAGGCACTTTCCGGCTGTCGGATGGGCTCGGATGGACACTGTTGGACAAGGCGTGCGGAGCACCGACGAGACGCGAACCACACCCGAAGCCACACTTGGGCACCCACGCTGTCCCGAACCGACCTTCCATTGCCCTCGATGTGCCCCCAGATGCCCCACGGGGCACCCACGGTGTCGCGCGCCAGCCTCGAAGTGCCCTGCGGGGCACCGAACGTGCCCCGCGGACGAACTGGGATGCCCGCGGTCGAACCACACCCGCACCGCCGCGGCCACGCCAAAAGAGGGCTACGGCGTCACTTCTTCTTCCGTCGACCGAGCTTCGCGTAGAAGTCGAAGGCTCCGCTCACGGCCTTGCGCAGCTTGGCGTTTACCGGCGCGTTCGCCTTGGCGATCGCGTAGGCGGGGACGGTGAGAAGCTTGGCGGTCGCCGCGCTGACGAGCATGTCGTCGCTGACGGAGGTGTGAAGCTCGTCGAGCTCCTTTGCGAGCGGCTCGAGGAGCGCGCGTCGGCGGAGAGCGTCCCTCGACGGGCCCGTCTCGAGCACGGCCGGATCTTCGCCGCCGTCACGATCGGCCAGCGAGTGAAAGGTCGGCGCATGCGCGTCGATGGCGTCGAGCAGACCCATCGCCACGGCGCTTTCGCCTTCGCGCATCCGCCCCGAGGAAAACTTCCGTTCTTCTGCGGTGAGCTTCGCGAGGTCGATCTTCGCGAGCGCCACCTTTGCGTTATGGACCGCTTCCCGCGCGACTCGAACCGCTTCCTCCAACCCACCCGACGTGCGTGCTTTTTTCTTGGCTGCCAATGGGAACCTCCGAACCGCAGATTAACGCGGACGTTGGTAGTAGGAAGCAGCAAGTCTCCCCGCAAGAGAGCCGGCCCGTGCCGTCCCTTCATCAACACCCACCGAGTGTGACCCTGACAAGGCTGGCAACAAGATCTCTTCCCCTAGCCACTGGCCTCGTCGTGGTCGAGCGTCCGTCCGCTCGTGACGCGAATGGGAGCTTGCCGTTGACGCGGCCGGTCGGGTGAACGAGCGAATGAATTCGGGCCCCGGAGCTCTCGGGTAGCGTACAAATGGGTCGTGCCGATCTCACTCGAGGCTATTTTGCAGCTCGCGCCGCCGGCGCTCGCGAACCATCGCGCAGATCGATACCGAGCCGAAGAGCAGGCGGTGGAGCTCTGCGCGTTCGGGACCGAGGACGCGGCCGTCATCACCTCTCTTTACGGGATGCTCTCCGAGCTCGCTGGCGTGGTCGGCGGCGAGCACGATCTCGCAGACCCCGCGCCGCTGCTCGCCTTCGTGGCGCGCCAAAAGGTCCCCGACTTCGTGCAACGCCTCCGGCATGTTGGCGCAGAAGACCTTCACCTCGCCGAGGCGCTGCATGACATCCGCGGGGGGGCGATGACAGCGCTCTTCCTGCAGCTCTCGAGGCTCGGGCGGGTGCCGTACAGTGTCGAGATGGGGCGTGCGCTAGCCATCTACACGCGCGACCACATGAAGATGATGCGCAACGTAGTCAAGGATCTCGACCTCGCCGCACGAGCGCGTGATCTTGCGGCATCTCCTCATTCTCTCGGCGATTTGGCCCACGCACTCCGCGAGCTCACGGGGACCGTGGGGGGAGAATCGGTGGTCGTCGAAGTCGTCTGCACGGCCGAGGGGGTCGTCGCCGAGAGCTGTGTGGAGTGCGCGGCGATCGATCGCATTGCCTACAACTTGATGAACAACGCCGTGCGCTACGCCGATCGCCCGGCGATCGCCGCGTGGCTCTTGACCCTCGAGAGCGATCTCCGCGTCGTCGTCGCGAACTCGATCTCGTCCGAGCAACGAGCCGTTCTCGTCGACCTCCTCGAGAAGGAGCCCGCGGCGCTGTTCGGGAGCTACTCGACGAGTGGCTCTGGGTATGGCCTTCAGATCGTGAGCGAGCTCGTGGGCCGCGCGTACGGTGTCGCGAGCACCGAGACCTTGACCACGAACGGGTACATCGGCGCGAAGCTCGTGGAGGACACCTTCGTGAGCTGGTTTCACTGGCCGCTCGCTGGCGCGTGACGCAGAGCTCCGAGCCGCCCCGCACAAACCCAGGAGAGCCGAATCGATGATGTACGACAAGCGTATCGTTCAATTCGTAGGCTTCCAGACTCTGCTCGATCGGGAAGCCTTTCTCACCCGCTGGGCGCCATTTGCAATGTCGTTCCTGGATCGAGGCCTCGAGCGCATCGTCCTCGCCGAACGCGACGCAGCCGGCGATGGTTTCGCGTTCCTTTCACGCAACGAGTGGCCCGAGGACCGATTCAGCGCCGCGTTCCTCGGCCAGCTCCCAGCCGATGCGGGCGGGGGCGGAGTGGTCGCGGTCCAAGTTGGTGCGTTCCGGGCTTCTTCGAGCAGAGACGCGGACTCAGGCCCGGGACAAAGCGCAGATAAGGTAGTCGCGCTCGCCCGTGTCGTCCCGGGTGCGCTGGCGCTGGCAGTGGAAGAGCTGCGCAAAGTGGCCGTCGAGTGCGGTGCGGGCGCCCGATGGACGCTGTTCGCCCGCGATCCGGGTACGCGAGGCGGTCGATTCGACGTGGTCCTCGAGGTTCATGCACCGACCGACTCGGCCGCCCGAAAGGTACGCGACGTCATCGGATCCCAATGGACGGCCGCTCCGTACCTGGAGGAGAGCACTGTCCTAGCGATGTGCGAGCGACACACGCTGCCGTAGACGTTCTCGGCGAGGAAAGCTCAAGGCGTGCCGAGGAGCGACCTCCGCTAGGAGTCGGTCCTCCATCCACCCCCACACGTTCCCGGCCAAGTCGTCGTGTCCGTAGGGGCAACGTCCAGTGGGGTGCGTCCCCACGCCCTCGGTCTTGCTGGCTTGGAAGACCGTGCGTTCGTGGGTCGGCGGAGGGCTCGGGGGCCTAAACGAGAAGTCCCGAGCCCTCATTCTTTGGCCACAAAGTGCCATATCTCCGCCGAGCTCCAGGCCACTCCTTCGCGAGTCCTGGCGGGCGAGGGCACGCGGCAACCGAATGGACCGCTGAGGCTACCAGTTCCTTCTAACGGTGAAGCAATTGGAGACGAAGGTGCCATTGACCGCTCTGACGCTTATCGATCCTCCGGCTTCGAGGTGCTGCACAATTCCACCGACACCAGGGTTGCCTACCCAGTCGACGCCGAGGTCCGGTTTGGTGACATCGACCGTAGATTCGTACCAGTTCGATGAATCCCCACAAGAGCCGCCGTAGCGCAGCTTGGTACCCGCGTTGAATCCATAGCCATTCCCCCAGATCCATATGGTCCGACCGTCGCTTCCGGACCCCGCGTTCTCAAGGTGTAGAGCGGAGGGGGTGAGGGGTGCGTAAGCCGCTCGAAAGCCTGCCATGTCTAGCGCCGAAAGTGCCGGAGCTTGCGAATAATTGCAGTAGTTCATCACGGACGAAGGATCGTAGCCGGTGAGTGACGTGCCACTGCCATTGACAATGTCCGCGGCGATATTGCAGGTCGAGCCCGTGTTGTTCTGTTCGTGAGCAAACCCAAGGGCGTGCCCGAATTCATGAATTGCCCCGTACCGAAAGTAGCTCTGAGAATAATTTTGTCTCGCCGTCGAATCGTACCCGTATCCGTTCCCAGCGGGGCCGGTTACGTATTCGCGATCCATTTCAATGAGTCGACCTGCAGTCGTGTACTCCCCACCGGAATACGTGTCCTTTCTGAAGTCGACCCTTATTGTCTCGCTGCCCGAACACGGCACCAGCGAAATATCGAGCACCCTGGAACCATTGGAGAAAAATACGTTGCCCCAGGTCGTGCTTATCGCATTCGAAAAGTCATTCTTCAGATTTGTCCAACGGTTCGGATCGTACCCGGCCGGAGGCTCGCGGAAGCAGTAGGTAACCGACTTCGTTGGCACCAGACTCCCATTGTTTGCAATCAGAGCCTCCGTCGATTCTCCGCCAGAAGACTGAGCTCCCGCTTCGACCGTATCGAGCGAGCACCCGCCGAAGACGGTTGCGAGGATGGCGCCGACACTCATTTTGCACACTTGGGAAAATAGCTTCATTTCTGTTCCTCTCGTAAATCAAACCGTTGCTACGTGACAATGCCCAGGGCGTCATATCCGCGCGCCTTAGGGGTCGTACTTAAAGTCCCGACGACTGAGCCTGCGTTATCGGTGAGCTCGCACCCCGGCACGAAAGCAAGGCCATTCAAGGCGATTGTCGTCGCGGAAAACGCCGCTCGTGGGGAATAGGTTGCGTCGAGTCATTCGTCTGCGCCTCACCAAAGGCCCGAAACGGCCAAGCGCCGGTTGGAGCAACCACACAACAGCAAGTCCCGGGCCAAGCGGCCAGAGCCTTGGGCCCGCGCAACCGCAGCCGAATCCACGCTCACACTCGGCTCGGCGGACCGCAGCGGCCTGCTCGCGCTTCGACGCGATGATCGTCGCTCACCACGATGTCGACTTTTCGACAACCGCATGGGCCTCGGGTCCGTTCACGCGACTAGCTCGAGCACCGAACAGGTTGAATCCCATCGGGGCCGTCGGGGACTTTCAAGGAGCGTCGCTCCTCCTCGGATACAAGAGCCCCGTCGGGGACTTCCAAGGGTCATATCCGTCGATATGGGCAAGTTCTTTCTTGCTGGACCTTAGGACCCGCTCAAAAATAACTTGCCCATCTCGCCGGTCCCGCACGCTGGATGCGGCGTTGCCGCTCCTCAAAATACAGCACTATTCCTCGTCGCCGCGCCTTGCCTCCGCCGCGCGGTCCTCGCCGATACGGGCAAGGTATTTCTGAGCGGGCCCTTAGCTGGCAACGCCCCAGCTGGGGCAATCGCTATCGCGCCGGAGGCACAGTCGATCCAGGCCTCGACATTGGAACCGGCATCGCTTTGCAGCGTTGAACGCCAACCCGTCGGCGCCGTCGAGCGGAGCGCGACCAAATTCGTGGCCCAGTCGTCTGCATCTTGGGGCGTCAGACCCTTTGGGGACCGATCCGAAATAGCTCGCTCACCTCGCCGGTTCAGCGCGCAGGATGCTCTGGTGGCTGGGGAGACCCTCGCGGCCTACGCGACTTGCTAGCTGGCGTCCTTTGCGCAGCGGGCTCCGGTCATGAGGAGCTTGAACGTTCCGGGATGGTGCACGCGGTTCGTGCTGCGTAGGCCGTCGGCGTCGTAGTTGTAGGCGCCGCCGCGGATCGAGCGCTCGCACTCGGTCGGGATGGGGTTCGTGCCGGTGTAGCCCTGCTTGCCTTCGGCGCGGAGCTTGTTCTGGGCGGCGAGAATTTCGTCGCATGTGCCGGGCTCGCCTTTGTTCGCGCCGGCCCGCGTGTACGCGAACGGATCGTAGAGATCCTCCATCCATTCCCATACGTTCCCGGCCAAATCGTCGTGTCCGTAGGGGCCGCGACCCGTGGGGTGCGTGCCCACGTCTTCGGTTTTGCTGGCTTGGAAGACCGTGCGCTCGTGGGTGGGCGGCTCGTTTCCCCACGGGTAGCGGCGCCCGTCGTCCCCTCGGACGGCGCGTTCGAGCTCGGCTTCGCGCGGCAGACGCTTTCCTCGGAACGTGCAGTAGGCACGCGCGTCGCTCCACGAGATTCCGGTTACGGGCTTCTTCGGACCTACGAAGACTCCGCCGAAGCGCGAGAGGATTTTCGGATCCGGCGCACGGCACGCCCCGGCTTTCACGCACTCGGCGTAGCTCTCGTGCGAGATCTCGGTCACGTCGAGAAAGAACGGCGCGAGCGTGACGGGATGTGCGGGGCGTTCGTCGCCTTGGCCGCCCAGTTCGGCGCCCATGGTGAAGGTGCCACCCGGAACGCGCTTCATTCCCGGAGGAGCTTCGGCGCTCGGGGCGGAAGCATCGGGCACGTTCGCGTTCGCGTTCGCGTCACTCGCGTCTGGACCAGCGTCCGCCACGCCCGCGTCGAGCCACGCGTGCGGAGCAACCACCTCGACCGGTGGTGGCAGCGAAGCGTCTCGTGCTGCACCCGAGGGTTGTCCCTTGGCACCGCCCGAGTCGGCGTCCGTGGAGTGGGCACAGCCAAAGAGTGTCGTGGCGAAGAACAGAACGGCGAGGGACGCTTGGTTCGAGCGTCGACGGGGGCACATGGTTTTTGCAACTCTCCGCCCTGCGCGGTCGAAAATCAAAAAACCGGAAGTGGCACGCGAGGGCAAGTGGCACAGGGCGGCACGCAGGAAGAACCCTGGAACCGATTGAAATCGTTGAAAAAGCGTGTTGGCCTCTTGGTTGCAAAGTCTGAATCCCATGTGGCAAAAAGCTCTCCTCCTCGGTTCCGTTGTCGCCCTCGCAGCTTGCAGCGGGAGCATTGCTACCGAAATCCCAGGTGAGGTCGTCACGTCGACCAACTTGAAGGTCACGGCGGCGGTCTCTGGGCTCACGTTGGGAGACGAGGGCTGCGCGGTCGCGGCGGGGGCCGCCGACGCCAAACCCGCAGCACCCGGCAGCTGCGCTCCGGCTCCTGGCGCTGCCCCTCGTGAGCCCGGCTCCGGCGACATCGCTCCCGGCGGGTGCGGTGGCTACTGCCGCCAGTCCGGTGTGCAAATCTCGTTCAAGGCTTCGGCCGAAGGCAGCGCCGCAGCGATCGAGATCACGAAGGTGGTCCTGATCGAAGGCGCCGACAAGGAGCTCGAGACCCTCACGCCTTCGAACCCCAAGGCCTGGAACGGAACCGGCTACGTCACCTGGAACCAGAACATCGCGCCGGGCGCCGAGGTTCGCTCGACGTACTCGCTCTCGTCGCCCGCGTGGTCGAAGAACGGTGGAAACTACACCAAACAATACAAGGT
>JAYUKI010001260.1:0-7746 GCA_043764595.1 Myxococcales bacterium
CGAGCCTTGGAAGGGATACCCCCTCTTCGAGCGCACCGACGTCGTGGCGCGTCTCTCGGAGCCCAACGTCGTTCGTCTCCTGACCATCTATGCCGTGTCTTGCGTGGCCCAGGAGATCATCGTTCGAGGCGCCCTCCAGAGTGGGCTCTGGCTCTTTCTGCGCGGCAGGTTCGCGCACGCGCGAGCCATTCTGGTTGCGGCGCTTCTTTTCTCGGTCAACCACCTTCACATGTCGTTCTTCTTCGCGGCTGCCATGTTCGTTCCCGGCGTCGTGTGGGGATGGATGTTCGCCAAGAGGCCACACGTGCTCGGAGTGACGCTCTCGCACCTCGTGGGAGGAGCGTTCGTGTTCTTCATTTTGGGCATCAATTTGCCCTGAGCCATGGACGCGGCCGCAAATGCTCCCCGCGCGTTTGCGCTCTCCTGATACCGCATTTGGCCATGCCAAACGGAAGTACGTGCTCGCCTGTCCGAAGTCCCTGCTCCCCGCGTGGCACGGTGTGTTCGACGCAAAGGGCAAGTACGTCTACGAGACGGAGCCGTGCGACTACGACCGCGCGTGCGACGCAAAGGGGCTCGTCATCGCCGTGGGCAAAGGCCGAGCCTTGGTGCTCGAACAGGCGTCGACCGCGTTCCTTCGTGCGACTTCGGATAGTCCCCGACTTTCCCAAGCGTGTCGGGCCGGCAAGCCGAGCGCTTCGAGCCCGGCTACGACGGCGCGATCGACCGTGACGTAGAAAAGCTCGCGCGCGTCCGTGCCGGAGCAAAGGCCGTACTTTTCGCCCTCTCGGGACGCTTGGATTCCCTCGGGAAGGTGGGAAAGCTCGTGCCTCTCGAGGTGCTCGAAGGCGACGGGCAGGTACGCGACTACGGCCTCGCGCTCGTCCGCATCGAGCGTCGGGAGAAGGTCCGCGACCGTGCGCCATCCGAAGCGTGCGTGCCCGACCTCGTCTGCCCAAATGCCCGTAAGCAGCTCACGAAGTGGTCCTTCGGGCATCCGCTCGCGTTCGTCTCCGATGAGCGCCACGGCGACGGTCTCCGCCATGCACGAGATGGAAATCAGGTTTCGGACGGCCGCCGCGCGAGGGGTGGTGTCGGCGTGCTCGGGAAATGGCTCGTTCGCTCCGATGGAGACGCGGGCCTCCCCTCCGGCGCGCACCACGACGGCGCCGCAGAGCACCCCGTGACGCCTCTCTTCTTCTGCGAAGCCACGACACTCGTCGACGATTTCCTTGGAGCAGCCCGCACGAGCCAGGCCGTCCGCTGTGTGCTCGAACACGGTGCCGGAGCGGTGCTCGTTCACCATGCGTCCGAGCCAGGTGGCGCGGGTGGCGGCAGCGAAGTCCCGCGGGACCTCGAGGTCGAGAGACTCCGCGACGCGTGCGCACGGCGTGGAGAGATCGAGCACACGATCCGTGGTGGCGCTCACGCGAGCCTCGCGGGCATGGAGGGCGGAACCGGTGGACCCCAAGGCGTGCAAGCGGCCCCGTTTTCGGCAAAATCGACGTGGCAGCAGCCCGACGCTCGGATGATCTCCGTCCGGTCCCCGGGCGCGGCGGCCGCTGCGATTCGATCGCAGCACGCCACCAGCGCCGGGTCGGTCGTCGGAGGAGTGTCGTTCACGAAGAAGGGTGCGCCCCCGTCCGGGAACGCCGCCGCAAGGAGAGCTTCGCAGGACTTCAGCGACTCCGAAGCCGGAGCGCTGGTCGGAGCTGTAGCCGGAGCGGCGGTCGGAGCGGCGGTCGGAGTCGCCCGTGGAGAGTCCAACGCTGCGGAGGGTACGACCATCGGACCCTCGAGCTCGGGGGCGAGGCGACCTCCGCACGCGACGACCAGCGCCGAGCCGAGCGCCACGCGCATGGCCGCGGCGAGAGCTCGGACCTCGGGAGACGCGGGATCCGCAAAACGCGACGAACGGTTCATGAGGTGTCCTTTCGAGAGGAGGGAGGCGAAGGAAGAGCGCCCGCCCTTCGCTCTTCGGTGTACGGCGCGTTCCTCGTCCGGACCATCCGTATGATCCGCATCGCATTGTATCGATGGAGCCTTACAATCAGCGAAGCGGCATCGCGGCGAAGGCGCGCGCGAGGTCTTCGTAGACCGCGCGACGCACGTCGTCCTTGCGGAAGACCAAGCGGAAGTAGTCGTGCAAGACCCGCACACGCGGGAAGAGTCGAACGAGTCGCTTTTTCGCCAAGTCGTCGCGCACGAGATACTCCGGAAGGACCGCCACGCCCGCGCCGGCTTTGGCCCGCTGGCGAATGGCCTCGATGGTGCCGCTCCGCACCACCTTGCCGAACGCGAGCACGGGCGCGTTCTCCGCGTCGCGGAAGTACCGAAAGAGCGGAAGCTCGGGCGAAGCGTCCAGAAGCACGTGAGCCTTCGCGTGCTCGGCCTTCGAGAGAGGCTCGCGCGCGATCAGGCTCTTTGCACCGACGAAAACGTAGTCTTCACGGTGGATTTTGTGGGCATCGAGCTTGGGGTCGACCAAGAGAGACGAGGTGATCGCGCAGTCGATGTCGAACGAGCGGATGCGCAGCAAAAGGTCCTGCCCGGAGCCGAAATAGAGGTGGAGCTCGAGGCCCTTCACGCGCTCTCGGACCGCATCCAGGGACGGGACCACGAACGAGAGCCCGAGCTCGTGGCGCGTGCCGAGCGTGAGCTCGAGGGCCGGTTGCGCGTCGTCAGGCTCGGCGAGACGCGCACACGCTTCGGCCGCAAGCAGGCACTTTCGTGCGAGCGGCACGAGCGCCAGACCTTCCCGTGTAAGCTGCACGTGTCGTGTGGTTCGGGCGAAAAGCTCCACCCCGAGGTCTTCTTCCAGCTTGCGAATGCGCTGACCGAACGCCGTGGGAGTGAGCGCGCAGGCGCGTGCGGCTTCACGAAAGCGAAGGGTTCGCGCGGCGGCCTCGAAGCAACGGAGCGAGTCGATGGAGGGTAGCTCTCGTCGCGCGGACATCCCGCGAGGGTACCCATTGCAGGCGCGCGTGTGCGGACTCGTCGTACCCGGGGGCTTTCACCCGCGGTGTTGGGCGGTGCCCCGAATCCCCTTGCGGCGGGCTCCCGCCTGAGGGACGCTTGAGGATTGTCACGCCGCGCTGTTTGGAAAGTGCAGGCTCAACGAGGTCCCCCGATGCGCAGTCTCAAGTCCGTGGTGCCTGTCGGATACGTGTCGGCACTTGCCGCCATGCTCGCTTCGCTCGTCGCGTGCGGCGACCCCGTGGCGATCGACGAAGCGGACCCCGTCGCCGACGCTTCGGTGCCGACCGACTCGGGCGGAAAGACCACGTGCGCTTCTCCGCCTTGTGCGGACGGCGCCGGCTGTTCGGTGGCGGCGGACTGCGTGAGCAACGTCTGCAAGGACTCCGTCTGCTTTTCGCGCTCGGCCGCCGATGGCATCAAGAATGGAACGGAAACGGACGTGGACTGCGGCGGCGATCCGAACGTGGCACCCCGATGCGACGACGGAAAGTCGTGTGCCAAGGGGACCGACTGCAAGAGTCTCGCTTGCCGCGGTTTCGTTTGTTTCGCGCCGAGCGCTACGGACAACGTCAAGAACGGAACGGAAACGGACGTAGACTGTGGCGGCGCCGCGCCCACGAACGCCAAACGCTGTAGCGAGGGAAAGGCCTGCAAAGAGCCGAGCGACTGTGCTGACGGCGTATGCGCGGGCGGAGTCTGCAAAGCGCCAACGAGCACCGACGGCCTCAAGAACGGCAACGAGACCGGCGTCGACTGCGGCGAAGGCCCCACCGGATTCGACACCAACGCACCGCCGTGCCCTCCTGGAACGGCGTGCACCACGGGGTCGGATTGTGGCAGCCGTGTCTGCACTGGCAACGTCTGCGTGGCGGCGACCTATGGCGATGGCGTAAAAAACGGCGACGAGTCCGACATCGACTGCGGTGGCGCGGCGCCTCCGGTCGGGAAAAAATGCGCGACGGGCAAGGTGTGCGCGCTGCACCGTGATTGCGCCTCGGACGGCTGCGACGCGACGAAGCGTTGTGCAGAAGCGCGAAGCTGCACGAACCCGAACGGCGGTACCACCTGCGGCGCGGGCGAAGTAGGCAGTGCGACGGCGATGCACGAGAGCTGCTGCAAGGCGCTCCCGGTGCCCGGCTTCACCGATCCGCGAAATCCAGGCAAGACGGTATACCTCGACAAATACGAGGTTACCGCCGGTCGCGTCCGCACGTTCGTCGAGCGAATCATGCAGGCGAACGGCGGCGTCCCGGACATCAAGTCGTGGGTCGACGCCAATCCGCCGGCGTATTGGAACGCCGAGTGGAACATGTGGATGCCCACGAATTTCTCGACCATCGTCGACATTCCGCGCGGAGGCATCGACGCGACGAAGGACTTCGGCACCGTAGGCGACGTGGGCCTCGACCGGATCTTCGGGTATGGCGGCACGTACTTCTACACCCACGGCGACAACTGCCGTGTCACCTCCAATGGCATCTACGGGTATCCCACGTGGTGGTATCCGGAGAATGTCATGGTGGACAAAAACCTCGGAGGGAAGCGCTTCTTCTCACAGGCGCAGCTCGATACCCAATCGATGAACTGCATTCCAAACGCCGTGCTCGCCGCCTTCTGCGCGTGGGACGGTGGCCAACTCGCCACGAGCGCGGTCCTGCGCTTCGTTGCGAACACCGGTGCTAGCCGTCGCCTCGTCGGTGCACGCCCCACGTGCGAAACGGCCGAGCATGGACGCATGGTTGCGCTGTCTTCGACCGCGCCCCAAGCGAACTTCACGTGCGACGCAGGCCAAGCGCCATTCGCCTATTTTTATCCCGCCACTGGCGCGGGCGTGACCGACGGTGCCAATCGCGTTGCCGCTCCGGGTCGTATGACGGAGGACGTGGTTCGAATCAACGCGGGCGACGAACCCTGGATGGACCTCCGTGGCAACATGCACGAGATGGCTTTGGCCGACACCGTGGGTGCGGGCCTCGCGTTTGCCACGGGGCACTTCAACGGGATTGGGGCCGCCAGCGGTTCGAACGCCCGCGGTATCTATCCCGAGTTCAAGGCGGGCTGGATGGGCGGCCGATGCATGCGGTTCAAAGACCCCTGATCGACACGTCCGGTAACTCCACGAAACCCGATGGGTTTTTGACCGAATCGGTGCTCTAGTCCGCGCGTGGGCCCCGCACGTTCGCTCGATCCTCTGCGCTATGGCCTTCGCGCGCTGGACGAGATGGCCCGCGAGCAGGCGAGTGTGGCCCCTCCGCCTCGTGTGGTCGGCGACGTCTTTGCCCCGCATCCGGTGCTTCGGTCGTCGGCTCCAGATGGCGCGGCCCTCTCGCTACGCCTCTTCTCCGACGCACCGGACGACGCGACGGACCTCGTCCTTGGCGAGGCGTCGTCGCTTCGGTTCGAGCCCATTCCGGCGCGAGCTGCGGCCTTCTTCGAGGCCCACGCCACGTTCAAAGCCACCGAAGCCGACGACACGCTGACCCTTGGTTTTCCCCTCGTCACGTTCGTGCAGCAAGGGAGCGCGCGTGCCGCGCCGCTCTTTTCGCTCGGGGGAGGGCGTGCGCAGTGGCTGCTCGGTGACCGGAAGTGGGACGTTCCAGCCGGCGCGCGAGCCGGTGCGCCGATGCCGTTGCCCACGGCTCTCGTCCTCGAGATCGACGACGAAGCGGCCTACGCGATCCACGGCGGCGTCTGGCATTCCCTGTTCGGTCTCGACGGTGCGGCGCTCGCGAACATCGGAAGGGCCGCGCAAGGAGGAAAAGGCGGTCTTGGGGCGCTCGTGCGGGCCGCGACGCGCACGCTCGATTCCGGCGGAGAGTCGAGCGACGACGATGCGAGCGTCGCGACCGGCCCACTCACGTCGGGTGAGCTCGATGCGCTCTGCGAGGCCGCGACGCGACGCGCATCCGCGAGCCGTGCGCTTCGGTGCTTTCCGCATGGCCTCGTGATGCTGCCCCCACGCGGCGATCCGACGAGCAATCTCCGCACCGATCTGCGCGCGCTTGCGGGTGAGCCTTTGCCTCCACGTGGTCCGCTGGCCGTGTACCTCGGGGCCACGGCGAGCGCCCCGCACGACGAGCCCGTGTGGTCCTGTGGCTCCATCGCTCCGACCCCTTCGCAGCTCGCTGCCGCGCAGGCGTTCGAGGGCACGAGCGATCTCGTGGCCGTGTGCGGCCCGCCCGGATGCGGAAAGACGGCGCTCCTTCATTTGGTGGCCGCGCAGACGGTCGTCGCGTGCGCCCTCGGCGGGCATTGGGACAAAGCCCCGCGCTCCATGGCGTGGCCACTCGTCGTCACGAGTACGAACAACGCGGCCGTCGATCATGCGCTCGCGCCGTTCGTGCGCGCGCCGTCGATTCCACTCGGACTTCGGCTCGGCAGTCGCCGCACCCTCGCCGAGGTCACGGTGAACGCGCTCGCCATTGCACTCGAGGCGCTCGCTCGTCCGGGAGCCATGAGCCTCGCCGCCGCACGTGCGGCGTTCGACGAACGCGCGAAGCCCATGCGCGCGCTCCATCGCGAGCGGACGGCCGCGAAGAAGGTCCTCGACGCGGAGGCTTCGCGCCGAGGGGAGCTCGAGAAAACAGCAGCCGCGCTGCGTGCGCGCATCGAGCGGTTCGCGGGACGGTCCTTGCCGAGCTTGGACGTGGTGCTCCTCGAAGAAGCGTTGCGGGCCTTGCGTGAGCACGCCGACGCCGCGTCGAAGCTCGTCGTGCTTCATCTGGAAGGGAAAAATGCTTCGGTCGAGCGCGCATGCGAAAAATGGGCTCGCGCGAACGAGCTCCGAGCGCCACGCATCGAGCCCGCGCTGAGGGCGCTCGGGATTCCGACGCCGTTCGGTCCGCTCGATGCCACGAGGCCGCGCGAGGATGCCGCACTTCAGCGCGCGTCTCTCGATGCCGTGCTTGCGCAGCTCGTCGAGACACGCGAGATGCTCGTGGTACCTGCCTCGCGTCACGAGCTCTTGGCGATCGAAGCGGAGCTCGCGCGGCGTCCCGAAAAAGCGGGAGCTTTCGCACCCGATCCCGAGCTCTACGAGGCGGCGCTCTTCGTTCGTGATGCGTGGGCGCGCGAGCATCGAACCGAGCTCGGAACTAGACTCAAGAGCGCGCTTGCGGCGGCGGGAGAGGGCGTCGCGCCCCGAGGAAAGCCGCTTGCCCAAGCCCTCTTGGATCTCGCTCCGCTCTTCCCGGTGGCGGGGTGCACGCTTTTGTCGATGCGCACGGTGTTTCCCCTCCAAAAAGACGTGATCGACCGCCTGGTGGTGGACGAGGCGGCGCAGTGCGCGCCGGTGTATGCGATTCCGGCATTGGCACGTGCGCGCCGCGCAATGCTCACCGGAGACACGGCGCAGCTCCCGCCGGTGTACACGCTCGATCCGCGCGTCGACGAGCGCCTGGTCAAAGGTCTCGACGCCGCGCGTGTCGCGCCATTCCGCATGGGGGCCGACGCGACCACGTCCGCGCAGGCCGTGGCCGAGCCGCGCGTTCGTTCACACGTATCGCTCGTGGAGCATTTTCGGTCGCAGTCTCCCATCGTCGCGATGGCCTCGCGTTGGAGCGGATACCGACTCGACGTGCGGACGAAAGCACGTTCGCTGACCGAGGTTTCGTCACGGCTCGTTTCGGCGGTCATGGCCATTCCGGTCGTCGGGCGGGGAGAGCGTGCACCCGAGGGCGTGGTGAACGAAGCCGAAGCGGCGCTCGCCGTGGACTTCGTCGAGGGACTTCTCCAAGACGGAATCGAGGCTTCCGACGTGGCGGTGCT
>JAYUKI010001261.1:0-2311 GCA_043764595.1 Myxococcales bacterium
CGCCCGGTCGTCGTCGTCGTCAATCGAAACGCCCTCCATCTTCGCGAAGAAGGCCCGCTTCTCGACGCCCTGAGGGAGGCGCGGTCTCCGGACGTCCTGGTGCGCGAGACGCGTTCCCTCGACGAATTGGCCGACGTCTTCCGTTCGGTCGCGGACCGAGACGCCCGAACCGTCGTGCTTGCCGGGGGGGACGGAACGTTGATGGCCGGTCTCTCCGAGATGCGCCGCGCGTTCGATCCGCAGGCGTTTCCCAACGTCGCCGTGGTCCCGGGGGGCACGGTCTGCACCATCGGGCGAAACTTCGGCATTCGCGGAAACCGTGCATCCTACACACGAACGCTGCTCCGTTCCCTCGCGCGCGGCACGGCAAGACACGTGACGCTTCGGCCGCTCCAGGTTCGTGACTACGTGACCGTCGACGGCCGCGAGATCGAGACCACCCGCGTGGGCTTCATTTTCGGCTTCGGGCTCGTTTCTGCCTTCTTCGAGGCCTATTACGCGGACCGTCCAGACCGCTCGGCGCTCGGCCTCGGCGCAGCGGCACGAATCGTCGCCGAGGTGTTCGCAGGCTCGTTCGTCGGCGGCCGCTTGGCGCGCCGTGTCCTCGACCCACAGCGTGCCGAGCTCGTGGTCGATGGCGAGACGATTCCCCACGATGGATACAGCCTCTTCGTAGGGAGCGTGGTCCGCGATCTCGGGCTCCACATGCACCTTACGTACCGCGCTGGCGAGCGGATAGACCGTTTTCATGCGGTCGGGAGTGCCCTCGGCCCTGCCGCTCTGGGTCCACAGATGCCGCTCGTGCTCGCCGGAAAGAAGCTTCGCGGCGCAGGAGTGGACGCGCTCGCCTCTCGTGTCGAGGTTCGGTTCCTGGGCGAGCGGCGGGGATATGTACTCGATGGCGAGCTCTTCCTCGCCGATCGAGTTTCCGTCGCGAGCGGCGATGAAGTGACGATGCGTTTTGTCTGAGGCCATCGCGATGAGCCACGTCTCGTTCGAGTCTGCCGCGTCGCTTCCGCTCGGTCGCTTGGCGACTCTTTTCTCGCGATCGTTCGAGGGATACTTTTTTCCGTTCGAGCTTTCGCAAGAGAAACTCGCCGAGCGCGTTCGCATCGAGCACCTCGATCTGCATGCTTCCTCGATTCTCGTCGTCGACGGCGAGCCGAGTGGCGTGGCGCTCCTGGGCGTGCGGGGCGACCGTGCTTGGTGTGGGGGCTTCGGGCTCTTGCCCAGGTTTCGCGGGAAGGGCCTCGCCTTGGCGCTCACGCGACACATGTTGGCGGTCGCGGGCACGAGCGGTGCGACGCGATGCACCCTCGAAGTACTCTGCCAAAACGAGCGCGCGATTCGGGTCTACGCGAGCGCTGGCTTTCGTCCCGTGCGGGATCTCGTCACGCTCGAGTGGGCCCGACCCGACGCGCGGGATGCGCTTGGAACTACGGTGGCGCCCGCGATCGCATTGGCGAACGTGGACGCACGAGAGCTCCTTCGGGGCTTCGATGAGCTCGTACCCGCCTGTTGGCAACGCGACCTGCCGACGCTTCTCGGCGTGGGCGGCCTGCAGGGCGTGGCTCTCGACGACGAATCGGATAGGCGCGCGTGGGCGATCTTCCGGCTCGATCCCCCTGGTACGAAGGCCAATCCGCCCGCTGCACGCATCGCCGCCCTTGGGATGCGAGATGTAGGCGCGGGAGAGAGGCTCCTCGCCGAGCTCAAGAATCGCTTCGCCAAGCTCTTGGTGGTCAACGAGCCCGCCGAGAGCCAATCAACCCACGCGTTGAGCGCTGCCGGTTTCGTCGAGGTCCACCGTCAGCACGAGATGGCCATCGATCTCGCGCCTCGGAAGGCACCGCCCTGAGCTTCATCTGTGTACGGGCCCGACGCGAGGTCGCGCAAAAAAAAAGCCCCCGCGTCTCCGCAGGGGCTCCTTTTCGAGTGAAGGAAAGAAGGGTTACTTCTTGGCCTTCTCGAGCTCGGCCTTGTGCTTCTTGACGAGCTCTTCGCCGATGCCGGTCGGAACCGGGGAGTACTTCGCGAACTCCATCGTGAACTCCGCCTTGCCTTGCGTGGCCGAGCGAAGGGTCGTCGAGAAGCCGAACATTTCCGCGAGCGGAACCTCGGCGTCGACGTGGGCGAAGCCGTCGGCCTCGGTGGTGCTGAGGATGAGACCACGGCGCTGCATGAGCAGACCGGTCATGCCGCCTTGGAACTCCACGGGACCTTCGACCGAGACCTTCATGATGGGCTCGAGGATCTGCGGGCCAGCCTTGGGGTAGGTCTCGCGCCAGGCGCCGCGAGCGGCTTCCTGGAA
>JAYUKI010001262.1:0-2305 GCA_043764595.1 Myxococcales bacterium
GGTACGACCGCACGCCGCGTCTCGCCATTCGGCTCACCCGGAAGAACCTGATGATTCGGGACGACTTCCAGTGCCAATATTGCCAGAAGCGCCCCACGCCGCGCGAGCTCAACATCGACCACGTCCAGCCGCGATCCCGAGGCGGTCCGGACACTTGGGAGAACCTCGTCGTGGCCTGTCGCATATGCAATCTGAAGAAGGGCTGGAAGACCCCCGAAGAGGCCAACATGCGCCTCGCGCGGAAGCCCGTCCGTCCGAGGTGGGCGCTTACCACCCACCTCGTGATGTCCACGCAAGCCAGATTTCCCGAGTGGGAGCCCTTCTTGGAAGCGGGCTGAGCCGGGCCTTATTGCTGGATGATTCCGGCGTCGCGTGCGGCGCGGAACTGGTCCAAATTGCGTTTGAAGTTGAACGGGTAGTGGGCGCGGGTCTCCATTCCCTTGGCGCTCGGGGGAAACTTGAGAGTCTTGACGATGTCGACGAGGCACTTGCCAATGGCTTCGTCGCCCACGTTCGTGTGCGCGGGGTCGACGGTCACGTCGGTCAGGGCACCTTGCGGATCAATCACGAACTTGATGTCCACGTCGCCTTCGAGCTTGGGGTTTTTGGACGCGGCTTTGTCGTAGCAAGCACGCGTCTCGGTCTTGCGGGCTTTGACCTTCACGGCAATGTCCTCGCCCGAGCGGCCGTCGGTTTTCGTCTCGAGCTTTTGTCCGAGGCCCGCGTCTTCTTCGACATGTGTGGTGGTGGAGCCCGGAGTGGTGGGGCCCGTGGACGAGGCTGCGGGGACGCTCGACGCCGACGTGGGAGGCTCGGGAACCTTCAGCGCCCCATTTCCGCACGCGGCAGCGGCAATCAAGACGAAGGCAGCGGGGGCAAAAACGGCGAGGCGGGTGAGGTTTCGCATGCGTGGACGGTACCCGATCTGCCCTTGGGAAAAACCGGAACTTGTTGGGGCCCGGCTCGACGCAGCGCCGCCTTCGTGCTGAGGTGAGCGCGCAATGAAAGGCACGGTCGTCGCTCTCTCGATTCTCGCCTTCGCGGCCGTCGCCGGTGGTGCATTCCTGGCCTGCCGAGACGATTCGCCCACGGCGCAGCCCTGTCGGAACATCCCCGCGGGCGGCTGCCCGAAATCGCGCGGCGTGGCCTGCACCGATCCGGCGTGCAAAGCGGTCTACTTGTGCCGGGAGGACCAAACCTGGGAGCTCGAGCGCACCTGCCCCCCGCGCCAAGAGCTCCCCGATGCCGAGCCACCGTCAACCGTGCAGGATGCATCGATTCCCGCAAGGGACTCGGGCCTCGTCGTGCCTCCTGGAGCGTACGGCGGCCCGGGCTGCACGAACCTCCAGCCTCCCGACTGCTCCCTCGGCACGGCCCTCGGCTGCACGCGCGGCTGCTGCGGCTGCGAGGACCTCTTCGTGTGCGAAAACGGCGGCTGGACCACGTGGGGAGTCTGCGGCGATGCAGGCCCCGTGAAGAGCACGCGCTAGTCGACTTTTGGCCGATTCGCGCGGCCTCGAAGGCGCGTCGAGCCATCCCGACGACGGAGCAGCGCGAGCACGCTCCGAATCAGAGCGTGCTCAAGGCCGACTCGAGCTCGCCTTGGGCGTGACCGTTGCCGGTCTTCTTGGCCCACGCGATGCCCTGTTCGAGCCACGTGCGGGCTTCGTCTTTGCGGTCCACCTCGCCGAGCATCTGGCCGCACATGAGGTACATGGCGACGTAGTCGGGCTTCTTTTCGCGTAGCTCGCCGAACACGCGGATGGCGTCGTCCACGCGGCCGCGGGTTCGGTACTCCATGCCGAGGCCGTAGTACGCCATCGGGTCGTCGGTGCCTTTTTGCATGAGGCTCTCGAGGAAGAGGAGGCGCTTGTCGCTCATGTCGAGCTGACTAGTACACCTCGCACAAAACGTCCCGTCGTGCGGCGTACGGCCGAGCCAAGCTCCCGCCCGCGAAACCCTTGTGCGACGCACTCTTCGCAGCGCCAACCGTGAGCAAATAGCCTACATTTTTCGGAAATTTGCTCATATTGCATTGCACAATTTCTGACCCGATCCCATACTGGCGCTCTTCCGATCGAACCCGGATTTCCGACCCCATGCTTTACCGCCTCCAAGAGCTCCACCGTTCGCTCCTCGACCCCATGGCCCAGATCTCGGGGGTGCTCGCGGGCATCCTCAGGGACCCGAACAGCCCGTACTCGAAGCTGCCGTTCGCGCGCACCATCGGGGCGAACCACGCGATTTTGCACAGGCTCACCAAGCGGTACGAGAAGCCCCCGTTCGGCATCGAGCGCGTGATGGC
>JAYUKI010001263.1:0-7710 GCA_043764595.1 Myxococcales bacterium
GTGAGACTTCCCAGTGGCAAGGCCATTCCCCTGGCTCACCACGTCAGCACGTCCCCTCTCTCTCGTGACGGTCGCTTCGCCTACGCCGGCGGAAGGCTCATCGAGCTCGAGAGTGGACGCGAGGTGACCGTCCTCGCGAGCGGAACCGCCTCGGTCGCGCGGGTCACGATCCGCGACGGCGCGTTCGTGGTGTCGCTCTCCGGCGAGCCCAGCAAGGACGGTCAGGAGGTGCGCGTCGTTGCTGCCACGGCACCGAGCCTGAAGGAACGCGTTCGCATCGTTCGCCCCGAGACCGCTCCGGGCGGCGAGCCCATGTGGGATGTCGTCATCGAAGACGGAGCCGGTCATCGGACGGGCGGCTTCTCCGTCGACTTCGAAGTCGTCACGGGGGAAGTTTCGGGGGATGGGGTCGTCTTGCGCAGCGACTCCCATCTCGACAACTCCTTTCGCTACTGCACGAGGAGCGGAAAATGTAAGGGCTTCTCGTCGGAAGGGAGCGCGGGGCTCGGCAGGACGTTCGCGTTCCACGTGCCGCGGGGCGGCCGCGTGGTGTACGTCGACGACCTCGTCTCCGAGGAAAGCGTAGGCGTCGATGTGGGCGAAACCGTCATGTCCGCCGCAGCGACCGACGAAGGCATCTACGCCGTGGTCGAGAGGAATGGGCGCAAGCTCGTCTTCGTGTCCGCGACCGAGAAGCGCGTGGTGCGGAAGGTGCCCCTCGACGGACTCGACGGTACCCTCGTGGGCGTCTTGGGCTCCTTGCTCGTCTTCGCCGAGTCGAACATCGTGCACCTCGTCGACGTGACCACCCTCGCCCGAAAGGAGGCCTACGCGTTTTCCCAAAAGGGGTATGTCCACATCCACGAAAACGGCCACTACACGACCCACGGTGCGGCCTCCGAGGCCGTCTCCTTGGTCCAGTGTCTGGAGGGGAGTCGAGTGGTCCCCCGCGAGCGGTGCGCGTCGAAGTGAGCTGCCGCTTTGGATGAATCCTACTTTTCCATGATCTCCGCGGCCACTTCCTCCGAAGTCCCAACGATGGGGCTATTCTCGGAGAGAATCAAAACCTTGCGGTCCTCGAAGCGCACGGTGCTCCTGCCCTGCTTTTGCGCGGCTTCGGCATAGTCCAAGCCCCGCACTCCACCCCCGACGCAGTTCATATCTTCACGGAGATACCGAATTTCTGTGAAGTGCAGTAGCGGTCGTCGCTATCCAAGTACTCGACGCCCTTCTTACGATTCTGAGAAGTCCCTATCGCAATTCTGTACCTCCGGATGAGGTCCGCATACGGTGGACTCGGTAGTATGCCGTCAAGGGGGATTTTTCATGAACGTTCTTCGCTCCGTATCGCTCTCGAGCCTTCTCACCATTGCCGTCGCCGTCGGGTGTTCGAGCGATCCCGCGACCGCGACGGACGCTGGCGCCGCCGAGGCGTCCACGCCGACGGACAGCTCCGTCGCGGACACGTCGTCGCCTGTCGACGCGAACGTTTCGGACACGGCGAAGCCGGACGCCTCGACCCCTGACTCGTCGAAGCCGACGATCGCATGCTCGACGGTCGACGCTGGGGCGCAGTGCAACGCCATCGTGAACGGCGCGACCGACGTGACCCTCGTGATGTCTGCGGCCGCCATTCCCACCGGTACGGGCGGAGTGATCCAGGATGGTCGGTATTTCCTGACCGAGACCGTGGGGTATGCGGGCACCCTCGTGGGCGCCGGCACCACGCTGCGTCAGACCCTCGAGATCTGCGGAGGCGGAACTTCCGGGCAGTTGATCAACGACCAAACCGGTGTGACCAAGCGCAAGTCGTTCACCATCGCTCCCACGGGCATCATGCCGGGCCTGACCCAGGTCTGCCAATCGCAAGCAGGCGACAGCGACGTTCCGTACACGAGCTACGTCGTGACCGGAAACAAGATGACGTTCTACTCGACGGCGTTCAACTTTTCGGCCACCTTCACGAGGCAATAGATCCGGTCTGCTCAGCCGGCAAAGTGCACAATAGCGTAGTGAGGACCGCCTCAAAACGTCGAGGCGGTCTAGTCGGGTTCGGGCAGCGATTCTTTCCTCCGTGGCCGCCCAAGGGTGCCGAAGGGCGCCCCGCGCCTTCGAGCCGCTGTACGTCGGGAAGTGGGACGACCCCGTGCTACACTGCTCGTCATGGGTACGTTGCCCGAGAGCATGCGTTGGCTCTTTTGGGATCTCGACGGGGACACCCTCGACGTCGAGGCGCATGCGGACGCCATTCTTGCCCGCGTGCTCGAGAACGGACGACTCGAGGACGTCCGAGCGCTTCTGGCGCTCTACGGGGAGGCGCGTATCCATCGCTTCTTTCGAGAGGTCGCACACCCGCTCATCAGCGAGCGAACGCGCACGTTCTGGCGAGCCTATTTCGAGGCCGGAGACGAACCATGGGCGAAGCCCCCACCCTTTCGAAGAACCAACGCCGCGCCCTGGATCGACTGAGTCAACTGCCGGTGATGGCCAGCTTCTACCTGGCCGGAGGCACGGCTCTCGGCATTCATCTCGCCCACCGCCGTTCGGCGGACCTCGATTTCTTCAGTCGAACGCCGACCGCCGATTTCGGACAAGTGAAGGTTGCCGTTCAAAAGGGCTTCGACCATGTGGAAGTGCTCGCCGAGACCGATGCGGCGCTCCATCTTCTGTGCGATGGCCTGCCCGTCGACTTCGTGCGCTATCCATATCCGCTGCTCGAACCGCCTCTGGACACATTTGGAGTGGCGCTCGCTGGACTTCGTGACTTGGCAGTCATGAAGCTGTCGGCCATTTCTCGCCGCGGCCTTCGAAGGGACTTCTGGGACCTCTTCGAGATCGTGAACGCTGGCATCGGGCTTCGCGAGTGCGCACGAGCCTACCTAGAGCGCTTTGGCGTTCAAGAAGCCGACCTCTATCACGTGCTCCGCGCGCTCACGTATTTCGAGGATGCGGAGAAGGATCCGGTCTTTCCTCCTGGTCTCGACGACGACCGCTGGAACCAAATTAAAGAGTTCTTTTGCAAGGAATCCCCGAAGCTCATCGGGAACGTTCTTTAGCTCGCAGGGGGGGCCATTTTCGTGGGCCAATCGACCAGGCACCTTCGGTGACCAAGGAATGCGCTCAGGATACGAGGGCGGAAGTTGGACCGGCACCGAACGGGACTCCTACTTCCCCTTGGCCAAACGCGCTGCCACTTCCTCCCGATCCACATGCGGGAAAATCGCTACCAAATCCCCCGGTCGCGCATCTTGCACGCAGCGGTCGATGGCCTCGACTTCGTCTTGCACGAGGCCAAACGCGACTCCCGCTCCCTCGACGACCCTTCGAAAAAGCTCAGGAATGTCGCCGAGCGCGCGTCCTCGTAGGTAGTTGGGGAGCTCCCTTACCAAGACTTGATCGGGCTTCATGGCCACGATGGACTCGGCAAATGCCACGATGTCCGCGTCCGAGCGGTCGCCTGGACTGCCCGCTACGACGGTCAATCGTCCCTCTTCGTGGCGCTTCAGGCCGCTCAGGAGAGAAGCGAGGGCCTGTGCTCCTTCGGGGTTGTGCGCATAGTCGAGCACGAAGCGCGTTCCGCCCATCTCGACGACATCGCCTCGACCGGGGTTGTCGCGCGGACCGAATTCGCGAAGGCCCGAAAGCCATGCCGCTTCCGGAAGACCCAAGGCGACGGCCGCTCCGATCGCGCCAAGGGCGTTCTCGACATTGTATCGCGCCGCGCCGCCGAACGTAATGGGCACTTCGCGCACGGGAATGGCTGCCGTCTCTTGCTCTCCTCGCGAGAGGACGAACTGGCCATTCTGCGTGAAGATGGTGGTGGCTTCGTGGCCTGCCTTGCGGCATGTTTCGGCGTGCGCCGTGAGAAGACGGGCGCCTTCGGGATGGGCTTCGACGTCGGCGAAGAGGATCACGGGGACGGTGAGATCAGGAACGAGCGCCAAGAGGCTCGGATCGAGCGCATTGAGCACGACGGCCTTCGTGGCCGCTCTGGCGCATACGGTCTTGACCTCGGTCATGGCGGCAAGATCGTCGATGCCGTAGCCCCCGAGGTGATCCGCGCTGATGTTGGTGAGCAAGGCCACGTCGCAGGCGTCGATGGCGAGCCCACGACGCAGGATGCCGCCTCGTGCGGTCTCGAGCACGGCAAAGTCGACCCGCGTGTCGCGCAAGACGAGCCGCGCCGCCGCAGGACCCGTGAAGTCTCCGCTTGCGAGGACCTCGTCGTTCACGAGGGCTCCGTCGCTCGAGGTTAGGCCGACCACGAAGCCGGCTTGCCGCGCCATGAACGCGACCAAACGCGAAGACGTTGTTTTGCCGTTCGTTCCGGTGACCATTAGGGTCGGAATGCTCGAGAGCTCGTCCCACCCAACCTCTTCGAGGGCCGGAAGCGAGCCGAGTGGGTACGTGCGCGAGCTCCGCCCCTCACCAAGCGTAATGGCCTCGTCGTCCCACAAGAAGGGAATGTGTTTCGCGTGGCAGGCGTCTTCGAGCAGCGCCACTCGCGGATTTTCGAGCCTCGCGAGCATGGCCGCAATCTCGAGACGCTTTGGCTCGAGCTCCGAGGCTGCAAGGCCGCCCACGAGCTTCACGGCGCTCTCGGCGGCCCACTCGCTCGCTTCGGCGTGCGCGAGCATGGTGTCCAAAGGCGCGGCATACCCGAAGACCACACCCCCGTGATGGGGCCGCGTCACGAGGCTCACTTCGCCAGTGAGCCCCAGCGCCGTGCGCATGCGCGCAAGCTCCACGCCATAGGCGGCATGGGCGGAAGACACGGTATCGCCTGCGTCGAGCGCGAGCTCCACGATGACGAGAGGGCGTTCGCCAAGGATGTTTTTGCCAGTCAGGCGTCGGGCGTCAACGAGCTGCACGTGGTCAGTCGTCCTGCTCGCGAGCAAGACGCACACCGCGTTCGTCGGCAATCACGGTCATTCCTGCGGCACTTTCGTCGCTCGCCGCACCCGCCACTTCGAGGCCGAGCGGCAGTGCGTGGGAGCTTGGTGGCGGCGGGGGAGAAGACCGGCCTTCGGTCTCCCAATCCGGCTTGAAGTAGATGACTTGCTTCCAGCTCCTGGATATTTTGTCGGCAAAGATGAGCAAGAGGTCACCCGCACGAGCCGCAGCGAGGCCGGCCGAAATGGCCTCTTGTTCGTCCGGGAGGACCTCGATTTGCTCTTTCGGGTAGCCGCTCGCCAAGAGGGCCGCCTCGAGGAGCTTGGGGACTTCGTCGGATCCGCGACCACGCAAGTCGTCGTCGCGGCGCACGACGATGTGATCGAAGGCCTTCCCCGCGATGCGCGCGATTGCTTCGATGTCTTCGTCCCGACGATCGCCGGGGGCCGAAAGCACACAAATGCGCCGTCCACTGCAGTCGAGGCGACGCGCCAAATCGGCCATGGCTTGCACGGCCGCGGGATTGTGGCCGTAATCGAGAATGACCTTGAACGGCAGCTTGTCGAACACGTTCATGCGGCCCGGTACTTGGAAGTACGAGGTGTCGAACGTACGGAGGCCCTGACGAACGTTCTCGACCTTGACGCCCATCGCATAGGCCATGACGGCCGCGAACATGGCGTTTTGCACGTTGTGGAGGGCTTTCCCTTCCATCGTGGCAGGGACCAGATGGGTCCACAAGAGCGGCAAATGAACCCCCTTGTCGTAGAGGGTAATCATCTGGCCGTTGATGCCCTCTTCGAGCACCGCCGCGAGCCCGCCAGCCCGAATGTGCTTCCGGACCAGATCGTGTTTCGGATTCATGGTCACGTAGGCGATGCGGGCCGCCTTCGTGTGATCGGCCATTTTTAGGCAATTAAGGTCGTCCGCGTTCACGACCGCACAATCGCGCGCCACCTCGATGACGATGCGCTTCACTTCGGCGAGCTGTTCGAGGGTATCGATGCCCTTGATACCGAGGTGGTCCGCACTCACGTTGAGCACCGCGCCAACGTTGCAGCTTCGATACCCCATTCCGGCGCGCAGCAGGCCGCCGCGAGCCGTTTCGAGCACGGCAAGATCGACGGCCGGATCCCGCAGGACCATTTGCGCCGACTGAGGGCCCGTCATGTCGCCGGCCACGGTGCGCACGCCGTCGATGTAGACGCCGTCGGTCGTCGCGAGGCCCACGGTGTGCCCGTTCATCTTTTGGATGTGGGCCAGCATGCGGGAGGTGGTCGTTTTGCCATTGGTGCCCGTGATGGCGGCAATGGGGATTTTGGACGGAGTGCCCGCGGGAAAGAGCATGTCGATGACCGGGCCGGCGACGTCGCGCGATTTGCCTTCGGTCGGGGCCACGTGCATGCGAAAGCCGGGGGCCGCGTTGACCTCGCAAATGCCGCCGCCCACTTCGCGGTAGCTCTCGGCGATGTCGTCGGTGATGAAGTCCACGCCGCACACGTCGAGCCCGATGGCGCTCGCCGCGCGAATGGCCATTTCGCGGTTGTCCGGGTGCACCACGTCGGTGAGGTCGATGGCCGTGCCTCCGGTGGACAAATTGCCCGTTCCGCGGAGAAAAAAGACCTCGTCTTTGGGAAGAACCGTGGCCGCCGAAGCGCCCTTTTGGGCCATCAGGCGCTCGGCCTGCGCGTCGAGCTCGATTCGGGTGAGGACCTTTTCGTGGCCAATGCCGCGGCGCGGATCGGCGTTGACGATGGCCACGAGCTCGGCAATCGAGTGCACGCCGTCGCCCACGACGTGTCCGGGGACGCGTTTGGCCACGGCGACCAGCTCGCCGCCAATGACCAACATGCGGTGATCGAAGCCCGAGAGGAAATTCTCGACGACGACGCTGCGTGCGTGCTCGCGAGCCTTGTCGAAGGCCGCGCGGACCTCGTCGCCATTCTTGAGATCGAGCGACACCCCTCGGCCGTGATTGGCATCGAGCGGCTTTACGACGACCGGATATCCGAGGCGGGAGGCTGCGCTCGCGGCCGCTTCGGCGGAGCGGACCACGCGCTGGCGCGGAACGGGAAGCCCCAGATCGGCCAGAATGCGATTCGTTTCCTCCTTGTCGGAGGCGATGGATACCGCGATGTGGCGGGTTTCCGAGGTGACCGTGGCTTGGATGCGCTTTTGATGCTTGCCGTGGCCGAATTGAATCAGGCTTTGGTCGTTGAGGCGCATCCACGGAATGTCACGCGCTTCGGCGGCACGAACGAGGGCTCCGGTGGAAGGGCCAAGCTGGCGCCGTTGCGCGAAGTCCACGAGCTCGACGAGCTTTGCGCCAAAGTCGAAGGGCGGCTCGTCTCCGTCACCACGCGCCCGCTTCGGGCGAAGGTCCTCGGGCAGCAGGTGGTGCAAAAGCTCGATGGCCAGATCGGCCGCGGCCTCGCCTACGCGCTCTTCCTCGAACTCGAACACCACATGGTAGACGCCGACGGCCCCGGCGCTTCGGGTCTTGCCGAAAACGACGTTGGCGCCGGTGAGGTGCTGGAGCTCGATGGCGACGTGCTCGAGCACGTGGCCGAGCCAGGTTCCGCCGTCCTCCGAGAGCCTGCGAACGAAACCGCCCGCGCTCTCGTAGGAGCACGTGTGGGAGCGCAGGGAGGGCATGGCTTCGAGAAGACCGTCGACGAAGCCCGGGATCTTGGCGCTGGGCCAGTCTTCGAGCGGGCCGAGATCGACCGTGAGACGCATGACGGGGAAGTGCGCGTAGAGGCTTGGGCCGCGGTAAACACGGCGCTCCGTTAGCTCCATTGCGTTCACTCTACAGGA
>JAYUKI010001264.1:0-7701 GCA_043764595.1 Myxococcales bacterium
TTTTCTCGCGCGCGAACGGGAGCGCGCGTGAGGAGGAGGCATACTGCGGCTATGTTGACGACGAACAACGACGAAGGCGCGAAAAAGACGCCGCTCCACCGACGTGGAGCTGAATTCAGGGACAGGCCCTAGGCTCCGGCCTGCGGGGCCGTTCAAAAAAGCAAAGGGCCATGGCTCACCTTCTTCGAATCACGCGAAAATCCGCAAAGCCTCGCGAAGGGTTTCCCTTCTCGATTCCGGCCGTTCGTTCGCTCGAGCGCCTCGAGCTCGGCGTTCCGGTGACGTTCTTCGTAGGCGAAAATGGTTCCGGGAAATCGACGGTGCTCGAAGCGCTCGCGTGCGCCGCAGAGCTCCCGGCCATGGGCGGCGAAGACCTCTCGCGCGATCCGTCGCTCGCGGCGCAACGCGAGCTTGGTTCCGACTTTCGGCTCGCCTGGAGCGTGCGCTCGCGAAAGGGCTTCTTTCTCCGCGCGGAAGACTTCTTCGGCTTCTTGAAGCGCCAAGCGCGAACCGCGGCACGGCTCCTTCGCGAGAGGATCGAGATTGACGGAGGGAGCGTTCCCTCGGTGCCCGACGCGAGCTTGCATGTCGACGAAGCCAACGCCGAGTCGCACATCGGCCGCTACGACGCGCAGTCCCACGGCGAGAGCTTCATGGACTTCTTCAAGGAGCGTATCGAGCCGGAAGGGCTCTACGTGCTCGACGAGCCCGAGGCTCCGCTCTCCCCACACCGTCAGCTCGCTTTCCTGGCCCTTTTGGCGAGAGGTGCAAAGGCGGGCGCGCAGTTCGTGATTGCCACGCACTCTCCAATCCTTCTCGCGTTTCCGCGCGCGCGCATCCTTAGCTTCGACACGACGCCGGTCGCCGAGGTCGCGTACGACGACCTCGAGCACGTGATGGTGACACGCGATTTCTTGAATCACCGCGCGGCGTACCTCGACCGCCTGCTTGGCTGACCGAAGCCACGAAACGTTCGCACCGATTCCCACCGATTCCCACCTCGCACCGCGGGCTCACCCAGCGTATTCTTTCGCCCAATGAGCGAAACGCCCGCGGTCGTGCTGTTCGACGGCGTCTGCAACCTCTGCAACGGCGCCGTAAACTTCATGATCGATCGCGATCCGAAGGGAAAGCTGAAGTTCGCGTCGTTCCAGTCGGAAGCGGGAAAGGAGCTCTTGCGCTCCCGAGGCAGCCCCTTGCCCGAAGGCGATCCGACGTCGATCGTGTTCGTGGTCGGCGAGCAGACCTACGACGGCTCGGGTGCGGCGCTCCGCATCGCGGCACGCCTCACGTTTCCGTGGTTCCTCTTTTCGGCGTTCCTCGTCGTTCCCTGGTTTTTGCGCGATCTCGGCTACTACCTCATCGCCAAGAACCGCTACCGATGGTTCGGCAAAGGCGACGCCTGCCGAGTTCCGACCCCAGAGCTCCGGGCAAGGTTTCTCACGTGAAACCGCCCGACAGATCCGGCCCGTTCACGTTCGGGCGCAAGCTCGTGGGGCTCGCAGCGAAAGGCATCGACCGCGCCGTCGTTTCGGCGGTGCACCTGCGAAGCGCGCGGCGCGACGCCACCCACGGAGGCCTGACGACCGAGAAGAAGCTTCGGTGGTTGCTCAAAGCCGCCGAGGACTACGCCCCCGCGCTCGACGGCCCGCACGACGCCTTCTTCGTGCGACCGGACGCCGGGAACGTCACGACCGAACGCGTGGCGCGACTGCGAGGACGGCTCGCCGACGACGCCGCGGGTACGTTCGATCTGGCGTGGCCGAGCGACCTTCCGGCGTGGCTGCCCGAGATGCGAGACCCGCTGCGCGCGCGGCGTGAAAACCTGACGGGCCGCGCTCGCGTCTTTCGTGGTGGGCTCGGACGACCCGTGGTCGTGTGCCTTCACGGCTACCTCGGAGGAAACTACGCGATCGAGGAGCTGAAGTTTCCGACCGACTTCTTCTTTCAAAACGGCATCGATGTCGCCCTTCCCGTCCTTCCACACCACGCCGGCCGGGGCTCGCGTGGGAAGGGGCCGCCTCCGTTTCCAAGTGTCGATCCTGCACTGACGAACGAAGGTTTCCGACAGGCCATCTACGACCTTCGCGTTCTCGTTGCGCACCTCCGCGCCGAAGGTGCGCCTTGGGTCGGGATCGTCGGAACGAGCCTCGGCGGCCACACCGTCACGCTTCTCGCCACGCTCGAGGACGACCTTGCGTTCGTCGTGCCCGTGGTGCCACTCGCCTCCGTCGCAGACTTCGCACGGGACCACGGAGAGCTTGGCCATGGGGCCGAATCCGAGCGCCTCTTCGACGCGTTCGAGCGCGCAAATGCGGTGGTTAGCCCATACAGCCGACCTTCGCGCGTTGCGAGCGGACGCACCTTCGTCATCGGGGCGGAAGGGGACGCCATCACCGGCGTAGCCCACGCCGAGCGCATCGCGCGGCACCTTGACGCAAAGGTCGCGGTAACTCCGGGTGGCCACTTGCTCCAGCTTTGGCGCGGCGCTTTGACGCGAGGTCTCGCTCCGATTCTGGCCGAGCTTCCGCATCGATAGGCAGCGCCCGACGGGACCGCTCGCACCTTCGACGCGGCGCACCATGCGGACGCGATGTACGTGCATCGTGACGAACTTTCCGTGCGAGAGGGGCGGGAACACGTCACAATGTCCGACGCTTCGCGAATCCTATCTTCCCCGTGCTTTTCCGAGGTTCCATGTCCTTCGCTCGACGAGCTCCAAAGGCTCGAGTGGCCCGTGTGCTCGCCATCGCTTGTGCCGCCATTGCAGGGGCTTCGTCGCTCGCGGCATGCCGTGACGATGGCCGAATCCCCGACGATCCGATCCTGAATGGCCGCGATGCCGGGGATGGCGGTCCGACGAGCGATGTCTACGTGCCGCCCCCGAAGGTCGAAGCACACGCGAGCAAGAACCCTCAGCCGAAAGTGACCGAGTGCGCAGGAGCGCCTTTCCCGGCGACAGGCGGCGGAACGTGCGCCGTCACCAAAGCGGGAACCGGTGCCGGGCGCGTCGTGCTTCAGGGCACGGTGCTCGGTCCCAACGACACCTTCCACCGCGGCGAAATCTTGATCGACGGCGGAAAGCTGGCGTGTGTGGGCTGCGACTGCTCGGCGCACCCCGCGTACGCCGACGCTTCGGTCATCACGTGCCCGGATGGCGTAATTTCTCCGGGTCTCGTGAATCCCCACGAGCACATCACCTTTGCGAACAACCCGCCCATTGGCCACGGCACGACGCGCTATTTGAACCGCGCGGACTGGCAAGGAAGGCGCGGCGGGCCACGGATTGCCTACGACAGCGGCGCGAACACGACCATTCAGGCCTATGGCGAGCTCCGCTACATCCTGAGTGGGACGACCACGATAGCGGGCGGAGGCGGCGCCAAAGGCCTTGCGCGCAATGCAGATGACGCGGCCGAGTCGCTCGAGGGAATGCCCATTCAACTCGCGGACTCGGACGTCTTTCCGCTCCCGGGAACACTTCGAAAGACAGGCTGCGAATACGACAACGGGCGGACCACCGGCGCCGAGGTCGACCAGCTCACGGGCTACCTTCCACACATCGCCGAAGGCATCGACGACGAAGCCCAAAACGAGCTCGTTTGCGCCGGCGAGGATGGTCGCTTCGACCTCTTGAAGCCCCAAACCGCCGTCATTCATGCGGTGGCAGCAAGCCCGAAGGAAGCGGCGAACATGCGCGCTTCCCAATCGAGCGTGGTCTGGTCGCCGCGGTCGAACGTCGATCTCTATGGCGATACCGCCCCCGTCGTCATGCTCGATATGGCCGGCGTGCCGATCGCCCTCGGAACCGACTGGATCGTTTCGGGCTCCATGAACATGGGGCGCGAAATTCGCTGCGCCGACGAGCTCAACCAGAAGTACTACGGAAAACACTTCACCGACGCCGACCTCTGGCGAATGGCCACCGCGAACTCCGCGATGGCCGTGGGCGGTGGCGCAGTGATTGGAGCGCTCAAGCCCGGATACCTCGCCGACGTTGCCGTGTTCGACGGCTCGAAATCGAAGGACCACCGCGCCGTCCTCGACGCGGGTGTCGAAAACGTCGCCCTCGTGCTTCGTGGGGGCAAGGCGCTCTACGGAGACGATGCGCTATTCGCGACGGGACCGTTCGTTCCCGTCGCAGCCGACCGCTGTGAGCCGATGGCCGGTGGCGTTTGTGGGAAGGCAAAACGCGCCTGCGTCGACGCGGGCACGTCCACCGTGGACTTCACGCTCACGTCGCTGCGCACGGCTGGCGAGGCGATCTACCCACTCTACTTCTGCAAGAACGAGACACCGAAGAACGAGCCGAGCTGTGTTCCTTTCCGGACCGGCTATGCGAAGGGGATCACGGCGGAGGACAAGGACGGCGACGGCATTCCGGACATTCAGGACAACTGCCTCGACGTGTTCAACCCGGTGCGTCCGATGGACCCCGAGGGTGTCCAGCCCGACACCGACAAGGACGGAGTGGGCGACGCCTGCGACATTTGCCCCAACGATCCGGGCCAAAAATGCGCCAATCCCATCGCCGGCGACGTCGACGGGGATGGCGTGCCCAACGGCACGGACAACTGCCCGCGATTGGCAAATCCAGGCCAAGAGGACGGTGACAAGGACGGCTACGGCGACGCCTGCGACGGATGTCCCGTCGCCAATCCAGGCGCGACGCCCTGCCCCGGCACCATCGTCGACATTCGCAACTTCTCTTCGCCGCAGCATCCGAAGCCCGGCACGATCGTCTCGTTTACCGGCGGACGCGTCATCGCGCGCAAGACGAGCGACCGCATTTGGCTTCAGGCTCCGAATCCCGTTCCGGTTCCTTTCACGGGGATCACGCTCCGCTCCGACGGCCTCACCACGGGCATCGCGGTCGGAAACGAGATCAACGTGACCGGCGTGTACACCGAGTCTTTCGGCATCAGCACCATCATCGTGGCGTCGCTCGAGCGTACCGGCACACAGACCACCCTGCCCTTTGCTCCCGTGGTCGTCACGGCGGCCGAATACGGCAACGCGGCGGCCACGGCCGAAGGCCTCGAGAGCATGCTTCTTCAGCTGAACAACGTGACCATCACGAACGACAACCCCGACACGGGGCCGTTCTACGAGCTCGTGGTCACCGGTGGGCTTCGTCTCGACGACGACATCTTCGCGCGCTACGGGGTGGGCACTGCCGCCATGCCGCCTCCGCAGCCCATTCCGGGATTCACGAACGGAACGGTGTTCACGCGTGTCGTCGGAGTGGGCGCGTTCTCGTTCTCGAACCGGAAAATCCTCCCGCGGAGCGCGGCGGATCTCGTCCCGTAGGCCTCGAGTCCTATCCTCTCGTTCGAGAGCAAAAGCGACACCAGGAACGCTGGTGTCGCTTTTTTTGGTTCAACCGGCATGACGATGGGCTGACGTCGCTGGGATCGAGCTCTGTCGACCTCAGCATGAGGCTTGAGCCGCTCGCCCGCCAGTGCCGCGAGAGGCGACGCGTCGGCGAGGACCTTCGTCACACCGCTTCGGGCGCACCCTTCTTCTTTCCGCGGCGCTCGAGAGCACTGCGTGTGAGCGTGAGAAACTCGGTTGCGTGGGACCGCGCGAGCACCAGGGCGCCGATGCCGTACGCAACGGCCCCGACCAGCACTTGCACGAGCAGGCTGAGGAGCACCGGGAGCTCGAGCATCGCGCGGCGCGTGAGCTCCACCGAGACCACCATCGGCACGCATGCCATGAGCGGCGGCAGGAGCTTGGCGAAGAAGGCGGTGAACGGAATCCCATCCCCTCGCGACATGATGAACCAGGAGAGCGAGAGCTCCATGAGGAACGCCACGCCGACGCCAAAACACGACCAAAGTGGTCCGAACCGCGAGAAACCGTAGATGCAGCCGACGACGGCTACGAGCTTGAAGGCCTCGAGCTGCGTGATGCGAATGGTTCGGTCGGTGGCTTGAAGGTACGAGTGGGCCTTCGAGATGAGCGGTCGAGTGATGCTCATCACGCAGAGCACCATGAGCATTGCCCCGATACCGTGCCATTCCGGTCGCATCAGTCGCTCGGCCGTGAGCGCAACGGCGCCGAAACCAACGGCGATCGGGAATATGACGAGGGCAATGATCCCGGTAACGCGAACAATGGCCGTCTTCCGGTCCGCCGGAGTCATCCGGGCGAACGAAGGCAGCAGCACTTCGGCAATTTGCTCGCCGACTTGCTCCGCTGGCACGTCCGCCAGGTTGTACGCCAGCGTGTAGCGGCCCATGACGTCGCTTCCGAAGAGGCGCTTCATGAGGAGGTTGTCGAACCGAGTGTTCGCGAACGCGAGGGCTTGGCTCGCCCCGAGGGGCAATCCGAACTTCAAGATGCGCGCATAGACTTCCCTACGAAGCGGCGTCGGCGTGAGCCACGCTTTGCGCGGCACGAAATGCCATGTGATGGCGAGCCTGACGAGGCCTCGAGCGATGTTGCCGAGCAAGATGGCCATGCCCCCGAATCCGGCGAACGCAAAAGCGACGCTCGAGATCGAATACGTGAGCTCCGAAAGCGACCGCGCGACCGCCACACGCGGAAAATCGAGCTCCCGAACGAGCACGCGTTCGGGAACGAAGTACAGCCGCTCGAGCATGGCTGCCGCGAGCATCCACGGCAGGTATTTCATCAAGAGTGGGGCGTGGAAGAACCAAGAGAGCGGTATCCCAAGAACGAGCGTGATGGCGAATGCCACGATGCCGAGCGAGAGATGGAGCACGGTGACGTGGAATACCGTGTCGGCGCCCTCGTTGGGCTTCGCCACGAGGTACTGGCCATATCCGAGCAACGTGAACTGGTTTGCCGTGAACGCCAGAATGACGGCCAGCTGGACGTCGCCGATGGCTGCCGGATCGAGAAAATACGTGATGCCGAGCGAGCCGAGCACTCCGAGCACTCGCGCGAGCAGCCCCGCCACGATGGTCCACCCCGCGGCACGCACGGCCTTGTCGCGAAGGTCGCGCTTGGCGTCTTTGGTTTGTTGCTCGCGTTCGGCTTGCTCGGCTTCGGTGAGGGTAGGCTCGCTCGCCGCAACGTCGGTCGGGGGCACTTCCGGTTCGTTCGTCTCGGGGGGGCTCACGCTCGAACTCTACAAGGGAAGACACCCCTGGAATCGCAAAAGCACGACCGGGGAAAAGCGAAACGGCGATTGCCCGTTGGGCCATCGCCGTTCGCTCGTCCAAGTGGCTCGTCGAATGGGGCACGCAGGGCGCGCCGACTCGGTTCTAGCGGAGGAGGTTCGTCGCGTTGACCGGAGCGGCCGCGGGCGCGCCGGCAGCCGGAGCCGTGAACTCGTACGCAAACGTGGCTTCGCCCTTGTTCTGATCCGCCGGGGCGAGCGCCAGGCCCGTGATGGCCTTGGTGACGCATTCGCCGATCGGATCGGGGGCGGTGGTGTTCGCCTTGTCCACGGCGATGTCGACGAACTTCCCCGTCTTCACTTCGACGGTGAACTTCACGGTGACTTTGCCGGCCGCGCCCGGGTGGGCTTTGACGGCGCCGTCGTAGCAGGCTTTGATTTCTTCGCTCTTCGTTGCGAGCACCTTCGTGGTGTCGTCACGGTACATGTCGGGGCTGCGAACGGCGAAGCTGCATCCCGTGGTGAGGATCGAGACCGCTGCGAACGAGACGAGGGCGGCGAGGGTGCGTTGGGTACGGAGCATGATCACTTCGCCTTTCCAGCTTTCGGAA
>JAYUKI010001265.1:0-7701 GCA_043764595.1 Myxococcales bacterium
AGGCCGTGAGCAGCGGCGTATTGGAGCTCACCTGGGACCTCGTATGCCCAAGTTGCCGCACGGCATCCGAACGCATTCGTGCACTGTCGACGCTGGATACTCACGCGCACTGCCAAGTCTGCGATCTGTCGTACGATCTCGATCTGGACCGCGCCGTGGAGGCCACGTTCCGGCCTCCCAGTGCCATTCGAAACGTGGACGAAGGCCCGTATTGCATCGGCGGACCGGCACGGACGCCGCACGTGCTCACGCAGGTCATTCTTCCAGGCAACGGAACCACCGAACTACGTGCACCACAAGCGCCAGGTCGCTATCGATTGTTCGTACGAGGAGGCCCCGCCGCAATCTTGGTGGTGAGCCCCCTGGGGAGCCCAAGGTTCGACGCACGAGCTTCGGAGGGTGTGCTCGAGCCCGCACGGGCGGACGTGGCGCCAGGTGCGCTCGTGTCCCTGACAAGCGACTACGCTGGCGAGCGTCACGTGAAGATCGAACGCGTCGACTTCGCGGAGGACGCGGCGACCGCCCACGAGCTCAGCATGCTGCCGGCGTTCCGGCGGCAGTTCGCAAGGGAAGTCTTGCGCCCGGGGCTCACCCTTCGCATCGCGCGAGTGTCCCTTCTCTTCAGCGATTTGACCGGCTCCACGGCGCTCTATGCGAACATCGGCGACGCCAAAGCATTCGGCTTCGTCCAGGACCACTTCGAGCTCTTGAACAGCATTGTCGCACGCCATTCAGGAACCGTGGTGAAGACGATTGGCGATGCCGTGATGGCGGCGTTCGGAACAGAAGGAGACGCCGTACGAGCCTCCGTCGCCATGCACTCCCAGTTTCCCGAAATGCGGAAATCGCACGAGGAAGCTTCTGGTGTTCGATTGAAGATTGGGGTCTTTGCAGGCCCCTGCTACGTGGTTACCGCAAACCAAACCCTCGATTACTTCGGACACACCGTCAACGTCGCAGCCAGGCTGCAAGGTGCAGCCGAGGGCGGAGAGGTCGTGCTGACCGCCGAGCTTGCGGAAACCGCGCTGCGCGAGGGATGGCTACCGAAGGACGCTCCGAGCGAATCCTTCGACGCCCAGCTCAAGGGCCTTGCACGGGCGCTCCGGCTCTTTCGGGCACGGCTCGATGGGAGCTAGAGGACCACGCTGAATCCCGTCCTCCGCCGCAACTGGTGCGCGCAAAGCCCGTGGGGGCCCTGCCTCGTGGTTTGTGTCCCACGCTCAAAACGACCGCGTCACCTGATTGAGAATCGTGAACGGTCATTTAGCAGCCCACAAAGCGGCGCCGTTCGAGCTTTGGAAAGATTCCTCGTTCCGGCGAAATCACGAAACGGCGAAATGGCCGAGAGAACCAAGCTCTTTCGGGCTTCGTAGGCTAAGCTTCGTCGATGATCGATCCTTCGCAACACGGTTCTGGCGGGCAAACCTACGAACGCGAGAGCTGTGGTATCTGCGGTGGAGATGGCCGCTTGGTGAATTCCTTCGGGTCGGTCGCGAAGTGTCCGAGCTGCCATGGAACGGGGCGGCGTGGCGAAGACACCGGCTTCCACGATGTTACGAAGACGAAGCCGTCGCACCATCATCCGACCAACCGCGCCGCGGTGGTGGTCAAGCAAACCTGGCCGAGCACTCCGGCGGGCGCGCAGCTTGCAACCGAAATTCGCGATGCCACGAACCTCACCGAGGACGTGAAGCTGCGCATGACGCGCGAAATCATGGATCACGAGGCCACGCATACGATGTGCACGCAAACGTTCCTCAAGAAACTGCGCAAGCAGTTTCGGCCGCAAACAGGGCGCTGAAGACCAAATTCACGGCACTCCCGGTTCTCGCGTTCTCGACCAGCCTCATGGCCTGCACGGGACTCGACATCGCCGACCCTGCGCTCACCCCGGAACGCGCCGACGACGGCAACGACGAATGGCCCGCACCAAGGACAGGGCGTCCTGCGCGATGGCCATTCGCGCGCACCAGAGTGTCCTCCCCGTTCGCCTCGGAGGGGCGCACGTCACGCAATTGGGAGAGGCAATTGTCGCTCAGCCTCGATTTGGCTCTTCCGCCAGAGGTGTGCCGGCATTTCTACTTCGGGGACTTCGCGCGCGGGGATTCCCTGTCTCGAGAAGGCACCCGAAGATGCGCTCGAATTCGCGAGGTGAAGCGGAATCCAGGCTCAGCAGGCCTTCTTGGCCCTTGGCACTACGAAGGTGGCAATCGTCAGGCAGAGCGATGCGAGCATGAGCTGCGCGACGCGAATGACCAGCGCAATGGCGACGGCTCGCTCCGGCGCGTGACCGAGGCCAATCGCCCCGGCGAATGCGGAATAGGCCCCCTCGTTTACTCCCATTTGAGCGGGAACGAGATCTCCCGCGCTGGCACTCACGAGGTGTGCCCCGGACGCGAGGACGGCTCTTGGAAGGGTCAATACCCCTCCGACGGCGCAGAGCACGATGCCATATTGCACGACCTGTGCGCAGCGCGCCCCGAAACAGAGCAGCGCTGCTCCCACTGGGAGAGGCGCGACGCCTTCGTCGTGTCCTTCGTGGCCCCCGTCCAAGCTCGGAAAACGTGCGACCAAGCGACGCTTGAGCGCTCGGCTCCGGGAAAGGGCCACGACCACCGTTCCCAACGTGGCCGTGACGACGGCATTGACGGCGAGCAATGCAGCGAACGAGCTACCAGGCTCGCCCCAGAACCGGGCAATCGGGGCGGCAATGGCCGACATCGCCGATATGGCAAGGAGGGAAGCTCCGCCGAGCCTTGCTCCGGCGAAGGTGGCTTTGCCCTTTTCGACGTAGTGCGAGAGCTCCGTGGCTCGTGCAACCTCTCCCGCGGCTCGTCCAGCCGGAAGGAGTACCATCAACGCATAGGCCAGCGTCGCCGATCGCACCCAAGCCGCTCGCGGGACTTTTTGGGACGTCTTCCCAATGAGCCCTCGTATGGCCAGGGTCTCGCAAACCAGAAAGGCGGACTCGAGAGCCAAAATGGGAACCAACCACGGGGCGGCTTGTGCGAGCACTTCGCCCACTTGCCGCGCGCCAGCCTGTTTGACGAGAAAGCCAACGAACCCAAGGCCTCCCACGAAAAGGAGCGCGCGGCCCCAGTTCCACAAGGCGCGCCGCGAAGCCTCCTTGGGATGACCCGCTCGGGTGGCGTTCATGCCTTCCTCCCTGCGGTCCGGCATGGGCGAGCCCGTCGCCTCGGGCTTCTTCGTATCACCGACCGAGGCTCATGGCTGGCCGGTGAAAATGCCGTTTTGGGAATCGCTTCCGGAGCTTGGCTGAGGTTCCGCAATACCGTTCATCCTCGCACGGAGGGAGGGCTCCGATACACGTCTTTGCCGCAAGGTCGAAATTCCTTCATGACTCGGCAGAAAACCCGTGTTGGCGCGAATTTCTCGCCTTGGCGTGACCCGCGAACTGCGCACTTGGTACGACACTGGATCTTCGCCGTCCTTCGAATTTTGTTCCGACGGATTGCCTGATTGGGCCCCACCCACGGCACCCATCCGTATGGGCCCACGTCTTCTCGTGCTCTCTTCGGTGGCTGCGGTGGTCTTCGTTGCCTGCGGTGGGAGCTCCCCAGGGGATCTGTTCGCTTCGGACGCTTCGGACGACGGCGGGAGCACGCGCGTGTCCGACGGCGCGACGACAGGGAGCGACGGCAGTGCGAAGGTGGATGGCGCCGTTCCGTCCGATGGCGGGCTCGCGTGTGGAGCCACTACCTGCAAAATCCCCTTGAGCGAGATCTGTTGTGTGGCCCGGGCGGGTGGCTCGTGGACGTTCGCCTGCGTCGCCGGTGCGACTTGCCCTTCTACGGGTGGCGGAAACCAACCCACGGCCCTCAAGTGCGCAAGCGCCGCGGACTGCTCCGGTGGAACCGTGTGCTGTGTGACTCAGGCGAACAACCAAACGGTTTCGGCCTGCAAAACCGCGTGTGGAAACAACGACGCGCAGCTCTGCGATTCGGCCGCGTCCCCCACGGGGTGTGCGGCCAACGCGCCTTGCTCCAGCAACAAGATCGGCGACTGGGACTTGCCCCCGCCCTTCGCCACTTGTGGTGGAAAAGGCGGCTGAAGAGTCAGTCCCTGCCGGCGTCGACGGGTATGGCGCCATACAGAGGCGCGGGCGAGACGTCGGCCTCCGCATCACGCGACGATGAGTCTTTCGCGGCATCCGTCGACGCGTCGGTTGGCGGCATCGCGTCCGCGGGAAGCCCGTAGAGCGCCACCGCCGATACGTCTTCCTGGGCCGAAGCGTCGCTGGGAACACCGTAGAGGGCTACGGCGGAGGTGTCGTCGCTGCATGCGACCGCACCGCTCACCATGACCGCACCACCGAACACCAGCGCGGCTCGCGTCGCGCGCGAAATTGGGCGAGGCACGTTGGCAAACGCCGTCGAACCGCAGAAGGGACAAGCCAGTTCGACCGACTTGACGTGGCGGGAGCACGACGCGCAGAGATGAAGCCCCATCGCGTTACCGTAGCTCGAAGCATGACCGACGCCCACAAAGATTCCGAGGCTGCTTCGGGGTGCGGTCGTCGCGAGCCCACTTGGGCTTGCGTCCATTGCAGCTCAAGGCCCGCACGAATACCGATGAACGGGAACCGACGCCCCTTCACTTGCGGTGAAGATGCTCTTTCCGTCCGCGGAGAAAGCAATCGCTTCGCCCTGCTGTTCGAGGGGCGCGCGTAGGGTGCGGTACCCCCGGCGGGCGAGCTCCGTGGGGCCCTCCCCTTGGATTCCCTCGAAGAGCAACACTCCCGCATAGGTCCTGAGGAGCATTCGTGGACACGGACCTCCGAGGAAGTCCCCGCCGGTGACTGCAGGGATTCCCAAGGTGGGAGGAGTGATTCGAGCGACCGAGCGACCGACCATGGTGGTCCCGGGTGCGGCCGGGATTCCGAATGCAAAGAGCTGGACTGCCCCCAAGGTCTCTTTCGTCACGACGTACACGGCGCCCGCCCCGTCCACGAGCAAGGTCTCGGCGTCGTGCGGTCCGTCCGGGTACTGGAGCGGATAGGCCGATGCGGACACCGACGTGGCCGTGAGCGAAGGCTCCGGCATGCGATAGAGCACGATATCGGTTCGGGACTTTGCGTTGTCCCCGATGTCCCCCACGAAGACGCAGCTGCCCGAAGGGCAGGGCCCGACCGCGATATCTTCCCAGTCCACGGCGGTAGCACCCATCACCGACACCACGTTTTTCTCGGCGCCGTCCGTACCCATCATGAAGATGCGGGCGACGTCTCCCGAGTCGTTGTGGGCATAAAGAACGTCGGCGTGGACGCGGCTCGCCGCAATACCACTTATCTCGACGAGGCCGGCGGAGGTCACGTTGCCACCGCTCACCGGCGACGTCGGATACGTGCATATCGGACAGGCGATGCTCGCATCGGCGGCGTCACGAGTCGCATCGGCCGTGGCGTCCGTTCCCGCGTCGGGGAGTGGAACAGGACGGCTTCCGTCGACCCTCGGGCTCGCGTCGACGACCGGGCTCACACTCGGAACGCTGGCGGCGTCCGCCACGTCACCGTCCGGGCCAAGCGGAGCCGTCGCCCCGCACGCCGCAGAAAGTGCGGACACGACGACGAGGGTCGCAACGAAGGGTCTGACGCAACAGGGAATACGGATCGACACGCGTGGGGTCTAACACCCTGAACGTCGCCGTGCCGCCCCAATGCTCGCTCTCTCCGCAGCTCCGCGTTTTTTCGCGGCGCGGCCCAAGCCCGACGAAGCAAATTCCCCAGGGAACCCGCAAGTCTTCGCGCTCCTGTCCGCGTTGGCTACATTGTTCCCATGGCCCATGCACGCACGGCGCATCTCTTTTCGTGGCTCGTGCTCTCGCTCGTCGCGTGCACCGGACTGAAACAAGACGACTCGTCGCCGCAGGGAAACCCACCGAACGACGGCGGCCCGACCCTCCAAGCGGACGCCGATCCCACGAGCACCACGGGCACCTCCGCCCCGGATGCCGCGAGGCCCCCCACCGACGGCGCCGTGACTCCGGGACCGGCCTGCAAGCCCAAGATCCTCCCGTGCCTCGATCCGAGCCCTACGGACGTCGTCGAGGTGCCCACAGAAAAGACCTTTGCCGACGCGCTAGCCCAAGCCCAAGCCGGCACCACCATCCAACTCCGCGGCCTCTCCATTGGAGCCGGCTTCCGAGTACCGGCGCTGGTCACGCTTCGTGGCTGCTCGGGAGCGAAAATCGTCGGAGGGATCGGCTTCGCAGGCACGGGAGGCACCATCGAGGGATTCGAGGTCACGGGTCAAATCGTGGCCAATCGGACAGGCACCTTCGTGGTTCGCGACAATCGCTTCATCGGCACCGATGCGGCCGCGGCGGTCGAGGGAAACTCCATCGACGGCCTCGTGTCGGCCGACGTGAAGCTCGACGTCGTGGCCAATCTTTTTTCGGGACGGCCTCGAGGAGTGGCGGCGAGCACCCGGTACGACACGGGCACCCACACCGTGAACCTCACGGTCCAGAACAACGTGTTTTCCGGAGTGGACGCGCCCGTCGTGGTCACACGCGGGGGAATCGTCGGAAAGATTTCGGCGAGGTTCGCAAGCAATACGTTCCACGGATTCACGACGGCGTTCTATTTTGGCTCGGTGGATCGGCCTACTCTCGTGGGCAACCTTCTCTCGTCCGGAACTGCGGCGGTGGGTGGCGACTCGGCCTACGAAGTGTCCTATTCGCTTCTCTCGGGAGTGGCCTCGCCGGGAGGTGCAACCGCCCTTTCCGGCACGTTCGCCGTCGGCAACGCGGGCTTCGCCAACGCGGCGCAAGGCGACTTCCAGCTCACGACCGGCTCCGACGCACTCGATCGCATCCCCGTCGGGACCGCCCTGCCCGCGGACGACTTCGCCGGGTGCCCTAGGCCCGTCGGCCGTCCTGGAGCGCAAGCCCTCGGCGACATTGGAGCGTTCGAGACACAATGAGCCAAAGAGAAACGGCGACGCCCAAATGAGCGACGCCGTTTTCGTCGATGGTTCGGCCGAAGTTACTTCTTGGTGGCGGGCGTGGCAGGCTTGGCGGGTGCAGGCGCTGCGGGCGGAGTGGCAGGCTTCGCGGCCTTCGGCACCACCTTCACGAACTTGAGCGTCATGCGATCGCTCTCGCCGATGGCGGCGTACTTTGCGTGGTCTTTCTCGCCTAGCTCGAAGGTCGGAGGCAGCGTCCACACTCCATCCGCGTAATCTTTGGTGTCTTTCGGATTGGCGTTGATCTCGCTCTTCCCTGCGAGCTTGAACCCTGCGGCTTCCACCTTCTCGATGACCCACTTTTCGGGCAAATAGCCGAGCTTCGAGCTCTCGACGGGATTCGCGTCGGCCTTCGCGCGGTGCTGCTCGATGCCAAGGACGCCACCAGGCTTCAGGGCTTTGTGAAACTCCCCGAGCCACGCCTCGAGCTTGCCCGAGTTCTGCATCCCGTGGAGAGCCCGCATGACGACCACGACATCGGCTTTGCCGTCGAGCGCGAGGCTCGGCTCTTTGCCGACCATGAGGACCTCGGTCTTGCCGTAGAGCTCCGGGGCCTTGTCGAGGAACGACTTGAAGCGCTGTCCGTAGTACGTGCTTCGCTGGTCGATTGGGCCGTTCGGATCCGTGTTCGTCACGAAGAGCTTTCCCTGCTTCGCGAGCGTCGGCGCCAAAATCTCGGTGTACCAACCTTCGCCCGGGCCATACTCGAGCACGG
>JAYUKI010001266.1:0-2292 GCA_043764595.1 Myxococcales bacterium
GTGTGGCGCTTCGACAAAGCGACGAACAAGCTCGATACGACCTTCGGCACCGCGGGCGTGCTCACGGTCCCCATCGGCGGCGACGAGACCTCGTACGACATCGTCGAGCTGAAAGACGGAAGCTTCGTCGTTCAAGCCGTCGCCGGCGGCAAGGTGTGGCTCACCAAAATGACCAAAGACGTCGGCGGGGTTTTCTCGCTCGGCACGCCAAAGGCCATTGTCTTTGGTTGGGCCGACGCCGATTTCGGCAACTGGCCCATTTTGGCGTCGACACCTGCCTACGCCTCTTGGGGAATCGGCGTCGACAAGAGCGGCGCGACGGAAAAAATCGTGGTGTTCGCGCATGGCGCTCCCGCGCAGTCGGTGGGTGGCGCCGCACAACGGACCGACAACGATCGCTGGGTGGCCCGCCTGCTTGCGAGCGATCTCTCGAACGATCCTTCCTTCAATGGCGGTCGCCCGTACACCGTCGATGGCGACGGGAAGAGCCTCCCCGACGACGCACGTCGTGGAATCGTCGAGAAAGACGGGACGATCGTGTCGGCGGGCTACGCCGACTACGGCGTGGGGCCAAGCCTGAGCGTCGCTCTCATTCGCCTCAAACCCGATGGCACCCCCGACACGACCTTCGGATTCGGAACGACGACTCCAGGGCAAACCAAGTTCAATCCCTTCCAAGGGGCTGGCGGCGGTGCCGAAGCCTACTCGGTCGGCAAGCAGTCGGGCGGCCGCTACGTGACCACTGGATACGGCAAGTCGAACTTCGACACCGCAACGCTCGAGAACGATCTTGTCACGTTCGGTGTGTTGCGCGACGGACTCGACCCGACCTACGGCCGACTCGGCGCGTGGGCCGTGCAAAGCGAGAAAAACGGCGCGGCCGGGCTCGGGACGCGTCCGTTCCGCGACAATGGCCGCGACCTCGTCGTCCTCCCGGACGACCGCACCGTGCAGGTCGGGTGCTACGACGACTTCGCGAGCATCTTCGTGTTCGACAAAAAGGGCACTCTCGACAAGTCCTTCGGAGCAAACGGAGCGCTCCAATATCCGCACGGAGCACCATTCTTCAAGGTCGCACTTTCGCCCGACGGAAAGCGCGTCGCGACCTCTTCGCAGAGCCTGGTCGATACGGCGTTGCTCGTCACGCTGAAGATTGCCAATTAGAGCCCTTCCAACGCCCAGGAAGCAAAGCGTCGCGTTCCCGAGAGACCTTATGCAAATCCGCGAGAATCCCCCCCTCTGCGCCCTCGTGATCCTGGGTGTCGCCGCGTCGGCCTTCGGATTCGCCGCGTGCCATACGACCGAGGACCCTCGACCAGGCATCGCAAAAAAGGGAACACAGCCCAACCCCGATCCCCTCCCTCCGCCGTTCGACTCCGGGATCCAAGCGGATGCGGCGACGCTTCCGGTCGGCCCCCTTTCGTGCGGCCCCGCTCCGTTTTCGACTGTGCCCTTCACGAAACAAGCTCTACTTGGCGCGGCCGCCGACTGCGCCGCGTGGCACGCGTGCACGTTCGAAAATGCGGCCACCGTGCTCAAGGCGACGGTCGAAAGCGACTCCAAGGAAACCAGTCCCGAGCGTCGTGCCCTCGCGCAGCTCGCCTACCGAAGGGCCATGGACGTCTGGTCGAGTGTCGAGCTCTTCCAGTTCGGACCGATGGCCAACAAGTCGATTGACAAGTACCACGGGCGCGGGATTCGCGCGTTCGTCCACCCATGGCCCGACACGAGCCGTTGCCAGGTGGAAAGCCAGGTCGTTCTGAAGGGGTACAAACAGGGGTTCGATCTCGTCTTCCCGAGCGGGAGGGGGCTCTTCGCGCTCGAGTACCTTCTCCACTACCCGGGCAACGACACGGCTTGTTCTGCAGCGTCCACGGCGGGGACGGCATGGGCGGGGCTCTCCGCCGACGCGCTCGGTCCAGCCAAACGTGAGTACGCTTTGGCGGTGGCGGGCGACGTCCTCGAAAAAGCCCAGACTCTGACCAAAGTCTGGGCACCTTCTGGCGAAAACTTCAAACCGAAGCTCCTCGCGTTCGACGGCTACGGAAGCGAACAAGAGACTCTGAACGTCGTCGCGTGGTCGCTCCTCTATCCCGAGCAAGAGGTAAAAGACCTCAAGCTTGGTAGCCTCGCCGGTTATCAGCCTGCGCCTCCGAATCCAGAGTCGCCTTTCGCCCGTCTGGACATCGAGAACATTCGCACGAACCTCCGCGCGTTTCGCAGCCTCTTCCAAGGCTGTGGTCCGGTTGGTCAGGGAATCGGTTTCGACGATTGGCTCGTCGCGGCCGGCAA
>JAYUKI010001267.1:0-2292 GCA_043764595.1 Myxococcales bacterium
AGGGTCGATGAGCAAGGTGCGGGTTTACGAAGTCGCAAAGCAGCTGAACCTCGATCCAAAAGCGGTCGTCTCGCTGTTCCAGTCGCTTGGCGTGACGGACGTCCGCAACCACATGAGCTCGGTGGACACGGACGCCGTCGAACGCGTCAAGCGTCACCTCGAGAAGCAGAAGACGCACAACGTCGTCGAGGAGCGCATTCGCCCAACGGTGGTGAAGCGTCGCGCCGTCGCAAAGTCTCCGGACGCTCCACCGAGCGGCCCATTGCCCACGGCCCCAGCTTCCGTTCCGGAGCTTTCGGACGTGGCCTCACGGCGCGATGTCGCGCAGTTGGCCAACGAGCCAACGGAGGCGCCGATGAACGAACCGACCCACGTGGTCTTCGAGCCCGCACCAAAGGTGGCGAGCACGCCGAAACTTCCGACGCTGACGGCCATGCCGGCGGAGCGAACGAGCGCCCGTGACCTCGCGGCGATCGCCGTCGAGCCAGAGCGGAAGAGCACACGCAAGCTCCCCGAAGAGCGGAAGAGCACTCGCAAGGTCGAACCTGCGCCGAAGAGCTCGCGTACGCTCATCGTCGACGAGCCCGTCGCCGCGACTCCCGTGAAGGAAGAGCCCGTGGTCGTGGCGCCAGTCTCGACGCCCAAGTTGGTCGTCGAGGCGGAAGCCCCGCAGGCCGTCGTTCCGGCTGCACCCCCCTCGATACCGGCGGTGGTCGCTGCAGTCGCCGAAACCGCGCCGTCGGTCTCCGTCGTGGCGGCACCCGAGCACGTCGAGCCGGTCAAGGTCGAGCCAGCCAGGGTCGAGCCGGCCAAGGTGGAGGTAGCTCCTCCGCCCCCCGTCGTCGTCCCCTCCGAGCCTCCTCCGCCCCCCGTCCGCGTCAGCTCGCCGCCGAAGACCGGCATCGAAGTCTGGGCGGGCCGTCCTGGTGTTCCCATGCCCACGCCGGCGGGCGTGTCGCGTACGGGCATCGGTGGCGGTTCGGTGGGCACCATGGCCCGTCGGTCCGAGTTCAACCCTCGCGCCGGTGGTCCGGGCGGTGGTCTGCCGCAACGCGGCGGTCTCCGCGGTGGTCCTGCCATGGGTCGCGGTCCGATGGGCCGAGGCTTCCCCGGCAAGAAGAACTTCGGACCTCAGGTCCCGGGCCGCAAGCCCGCCGTCTCCACCCAGGAGATGAGCGCGCACAAGAAGGTCATTCGAATCGAAGAGAACATCACTCTTCAAAACATGGCCCAAAAGATGAGCCTGAAGGCCACCGAGCTTCTCGCGAAGCTCTGGTCGATGGGCATGCAGAACGTCCACATCAACACCACCCTCGACGCCGACACCGCGAAGATTCTCGCGTCGGAGTTCGGCTGGGAGGTCGAGGACGTCGCCGTCAGCGAGGACGCGAGCATCGCGGCCGCACGAGGCGAAGAGAAGGCCGAAGGCGGCGACGTGGAGGAAGGCCTCGAGCCGCGACCCCCGGTGGTCACGGTCATGGGTCACGTCGACCACGGCAAGACGAGCCTCCTCGACAAGATCCGCAAGGCCAACGTGGCCGGCGGCGAAGCGGGCGGCATCACGCAGCACATCGGTGCGTACAAGGTGCAGACGGCCAACGGGACCATCGTGTTTCTCGACACGCCGGGCCACGAAGCCTTCACGCAGATGCGCGCACGTGGTGCGGGAGTCACCGACATCGTGGTTCTCGTGGTGGCGGCGGACGACGGCGTCATGCCCCAGACCAAAGAAGCCATCAACCACGCGAAAGCGGCGAAGGTCCCCATCATCGTCGCCATCAACAAGATCGACAAACCTGGCGCCGACCAAGACCGCGTAAAGCGCGAGCTGGCCGACCTCGGCCTTAGCCCCGAAGAATGGGGTGGAGACACTCTGTTCGCAGGTGTCTCGGCGCTCACGGGCGCAGGCGTCAAGGAGCTGCTCGACATCCTCGCCCTCCAGGCCGAGGTGCTCGATCTCAAAGCGAACCCCAAGAAGCCGGCCAGCGGTACCGTCATCGAGGCCCTCCTCGATCGTGGTCGCGGTCCGGTGGCGCGAATCCTCGTCCAAGAGGGCACGCTCAAGGTAGGCGACTTCATCCTCGCCGGAGCAGGCTTCGGCAAGGTCCGCGCGATGACGAACGAGCACGGCAAGCCCGTGCACGCGGCGGGTCCCTCCACTCCGGTGGAGATCCTCGGCCTGTCGGACGTGCCCGGCGCCGGTGACCCGGTCCACGCCGTCAAAGACGCGAAAAAGGCTCAAGAAATCGCCGACAGCCGCAAAGGGAAGATGGCGAAGAGCCTCATCCCCGC
>JAYUKI010001268.1:0-7647 GCA_043764595.1 Myxococcales bacterium
CGGCGTTGGCGCGTGGCCCGTTCATTCTCGAGCTTCCGTTCGAGAAAAAGCGCCTCGAGGCGCGCATTGGCAAGATCGAAGGGGTCGTGGTGGAAACTACGGCTGACGGAACGAGTCGCATCGTCGTGGCGCAGCTCGCGCCGGAACAGGCCAAGAAGCTCGGTATGGCCGAGGGGGCTCCGCGAAGGATCGTGGTGACCTACAAGACGAACCGCTGCAAGTAGCTCTGCCGCGAAACCGGCGAAAGCCGACGACGCTACAGGTCTGCAAGTCCCTGACGAGGGACGAGATTCAACCCGTTTGGTGCACTAGCACTTCAGCGTCTACCAGCGAGACGTCGAGGGTCCCCAGCCGCCGTGCGTGGTCACCCGGCCGCTGATCCACGTGTTCACAGTGCCGTCGAGCCGCGCCCAAAAGTCGAGGTTCTTCGTGGGATCGAAGAGCGCCTCGGTGCCGACGAGCTTGTGCGTGCCTTCGATGAAGAGTGGACCGCCCGAGTCGCCACCGTCGGTGACGCGTTTCGTTTTGTACTCGAAAATGTATCCGTCACTCGCAGTGGTGCGGGACAGTGTGACTCTGGCGGAAAGCACGAGTCCCGCCGCAACACCGACGTATTTGCGCCCGACGCCCGAGACGTACACCGGTGCCGCAGTGGTGGAGGTCGGGTACTGGATCGCCGACAAAGAGGGGTACTTCACGCCCGGGAATGCGGTGTCCAAGTACACGACGCCGAGGTCGTGAAGCTCTGTGTGGGTCTCGTAGTCCCAGTAATTCACGTTGCGAAATGCGGCTTCCATGGGCTCGCCAGACCGCGCCGTGAGGGTCTTCGAGCCTGCGGTAGTGAAGGGCGCCGTAATCGTCCAGGTGCCACCCGGATTGAACACGATGCAATGTGCCGCAGTGAGGACCACTCGGGGAGCAATGAGCACCCCGGAGCAGAAGTCTCCGTAGGCGTTGTTCACCTTCACCATGACTGCTTCCGAATACGCGGCCGCCGAGCGCTGGGTGCCAATGATGGCCTCGCTCGTCTCGCCTACGTCATCCCCTTCGGGATCGGAGCCCTCGACGAGCCCTCCGCAGCCGCAGGCCACTGCACCAAGAAAAAGGTATGCGCCCGCGCTGATGTTTTGGAGCTCGTGCATCTGCCTGACCCTTGAACGTTCCACACGTCATTTCTCGGCGCCAGCACGAAACGAAGCGCCCCCCCTGGAATTTGGGTGAAATCGAGGGAAATACCTCGTGCGTAGCTGGCCTGGGTCGGCTGGGTCGGCCTGGATCGGCCTCGTCGGCTAGTGAGGCGTAACGTCGCCCACGAGAGGCGGGCGGCGGAGCTCCACCTTCCCGTCCGGGAAAAAGTCCTCGAACGCGAGCCTCCGCGAAGACTCGAGCCGGGCCGAGACGGCTTCGGCTCGAGCGAGATCGAGGGTCATCCCATGCACCCGGAGATCGCCCTCGAGCCGATGACGCAAGTGCGTGAGCCGCTTGAACGTGGAGATGTAAGCGCCGCGCCAAATCTCGAGATAGGGCCGGTGGTCCATCGGATTGGCGGAAATGAGCCTCCGCTGTCGATTGGCGGGAACGAACGTATAGCTGCTCACGTCGGGGTGTTTGCGAAGTACCCAGTTGCGGGTCGTTTCGTAGCGGGTATAGGAAATCGTCCGTACGTCTTGGTCGATGTTGTAGAGGACCCCGCGCCTATCGTTGTAGCCAGGAGTTCGGGCGACGTACGGCAAAAATGGATCGATCACGAAGAGAAGCGTGGCGCCCCTCCGCATGGCTTCGGCGAAGTTCGACGTGCGGGTGATGGCGCCGTCCTCGTAGTAGCGGCCTTGGATTTGAGTCGCCGAGAAGGCTGGATTGATGCTCAGCGAAGCCTGGATGGCTTGGCTTATCGGTACGTCCGCGTTCTCTTCGTCGCCAAAAAGTACGTGGCGGCGTTCGTCTTGGTCCGTCGCGCCAATGTAGAGTGGTCGCTTGAGGCGCCCGAATTCGTTGGTGGCGCCCGGCGCCGTGAGAATGTCACGTAGGGTCGCCTCGAATCGATTGGCGCGAAACGGAGGAGCGATCAGGTCGACGTAGTCGAAGAGTAGCTGTTCCCGGGTGATTTCGCGTCGCCCCCGCCGAAGCGGCCGCGTCACCCCTCCCCAGGCCGTTCGCGCCGCAATTCTCACTCGGCGAAAGAAACCAGGAATGTCGAGATGGCCGAGCCGAAAGAGGCGAAGGTCGAGTTTTGGAATGCGTCCCCCCGGATGCCCCACGATGGCCGCCATGTACTCGTCGACCGAATAACCGACGGCAATCGGGCCACTGATGACCGCACCCGCGCTGATACCAAAATACATGTCGAAGCCGTTGATGCCGCCTTGATCGAGGCTGTCGTCGAGGCACTTCATCACGCCGAGCTCGAAGAAGATGCCCGTGATGCCGCCGCCAGCCGCACACAGAGCGCGCTTTCCGAGGCGACGGTCGGTGAGAGCTTTCTTGGCTTCGTCGAGGAACTGAGCGCCCCAAGCCGCGTCGGCGCGAGCCCCGCCGTCGAAGTCGAGATGGCGCAGCATTCTTCCGACGCCGCGTGAGCCGAGCTCCAGGACCAGTGCGTCGGTGAACGGGGTTGGTGGTCCGGACACGAGGACGAGGATGCGATGGAATCCGTAGCGGTCTTCGACGTCCTCCGTAGCGTCGAGGGCGTCGAGGATTGAAAACGCGCGCTCGGCGTTGTCACGAACGTCGGCCTCTTGACCGCGCAAGTCGAGCACGAGGAGGTTCACGTAGCTCTTCTGAAGATCGGCGACGAGCTCGGGAACCTCGGGTCGGCTGACGAGCGCACAAGAGAGGCCGTCCCAGCGGACGAACGGGGCGCCGTCTTTCGTCGTGACGTCGGCCACGGAAGCGAGCGACCGCACGAGGGCGTCGAGTTGGCCTTCGGAAGGGCCGTGATAGAGGACTTTTTTAGGGCGATCGGCGGAAGTCAACGATCGTACGATACTCCAATCGACGCCACGACGGACCGAGAGAATTGCGCGTCCGACGATCGCACGAACCCTTCGTGCGTCCGCAAGGCTCCCACCCGCGAGTAGAGGTTTCCATGCGTGAGCGGCTCGTTCGGATTGCTCTTTTTGTCCTCGTCGGGGGCCTCGTGGGCCTTCTCTACCAGCGGCTCGTGGGGTGCGGCACGGGCACGTGCATCATTACCTCGAGCCCCTACGTGAGCAGCGCTTATGGTGCGCTGATTGGGGTTCTTGCGTCGGGTGGACTGTCACGCTCCCGGCGAATCGACCGGGCCGCGGAGCCCCGGCCTCGCGAGGCTGGCAAGAAAGGCGCGACTTGATCGCCCTCTGGGCTGTGCCTGAGCGACGCACGAGCTGGCCATGGATCAAAGTGGAAGGACGAATTCCCGCACGACCGCCATATGCTGCAGGGGCGTGTCGCTGTCGGAGAGCTGCACGGGGGGGACGTCCGTGAGTGGAGTGAACACCCGCGAATCGAACACGAGCCCGCTCGAAAACGGCGTTGCGCCGACCGTCACCGGAATTTGGCACGTGTCGAGCGCGCTAGTCGCCAAAACCCAGTCGTAAGGACGGGCTCGCGGCGTATTCGTGTTCTGGTTTCCTGCCTGATCGACGGGGTAGGGACCGGCGGTAGCAAAGACTTGGCCGAGGGTGGTAACGGCCGACTCGGTGCGGGTCGATGTATTGAGGTCGCCTCCCAAAACCACCAGTGACCCCGCCGGGAGTGCCTGCAATCGTCCGACCAAAGACTGGGCTTCGCCGGCTCTGTCTCCGAAGTTGGTCGTGAGTAGGTGAACGCTTACGGCATAGAGATCGGCGGTACCGGGCACGTCGATGCGGGCCCACACGAACGTGCGATTGGACACGTACGGATCGACCCATTCTCCCGAGTCCAGGATAGGAAAGCGGGATACGACGGCATTCGGTATGTCGGCGCCACCGCCAAGGCTGCCTCGAACGAAGGCGTAGCTCGCGCCGAAGGCGGCATCCACGAACGCTCGTTGCGCGGCCGCGGAGTTGTCGCCGTAGCGGACTTCCTGAACGAGCGCGACGTCCGGGCGTAGTCCCCGGAAGATTCGAATGCCTCGTTCGTCGTCGTACGTGCTTGCCGCACCGGACAGGTTCCCGGCCACGACGCGAACCCTTTCGGTTCCACAAACCACGGGCCCACTCTCGGTGGGGGCGTCGCGGGCCGAGTCCCCCTCGGTCTCGCTGCCGGCGTCGAGGCTCGGCTCGGCTTCCGCAGCGGCGTCGTCCGGCGAAGTGAACTGCGAGTCCGGGCTTCCGGCATCTGCGGGCGACGATCCGGAAGACCCACATGCTGCAAGGGCGGCAAAGGGCCCGAGGGCCACGAGGGCCGCAAGAATGGCTACGTGCGAGAGCTCGTGGTGGCGCAATCGAAGACGAAACAAGCAGGAACCTCGGGCTGCAGATGCACGAAGGCGCATGGCAGAGATCCCCACAGCTTACGCTAGGTTCGATCATTCACCACCGTTCATTGGGCGAAGGCAAGAATCGAAAGGACCAGGCGTGGATCCGCGGGACCGACGATTCCGCGCTAGCCTCCGAGGCCATGAACCTGCAAGGAGCCGCAAGCGACAGGCTTCTCCAAGGCGGCCTCCGATGGGAGGGGCCATGAAAGGAGCAATGTGCTCGTGGTCAAGAATGCCGGCTCGCCATGCGGTCGGCCTTCGTGCGGTCGTCGTGATCGTGGCGGTCGCCATCGCGCCGCGCGTGGCGCACGCCGAGGTCGGATGGGGCGCCCACGTTGCCTACGGGATCGGTGGTGCGGTCGGGAAAACGGGCGGCTTTCGGCAAAACCTCGATCTTGCATTCGTGATTGGAAAATTCGACGTGACTGGCAACAGTGGTCATATGCCAAGTACGTCTCGAGGGTGGATCGTCGGGACCTCTGGTGTCCTTGGTTTCGGGAAGTATCCCTCGTTCGCGACTCTCGAGATTGGCCGTGCAAGGGACAACGCGTTTGCTGCCATTGCCGCGACGATCGGACCCGCGTTCCGCGTCGATCCGACGTTCGGCGCAGGTCTCCAGGGTCGGGTGCATGCCGATCTCGCCTTGATCAACGTAGGTGCACGAGTCGTCGCCATCTTCGGTCCGGTTCCCGACCTCCAACTCTGCTTCACCGTGGGCCTCGGGCGCTTTTGATGCGCACGGTCGCCGTGGGCGGTCCGTGCGGAACTGCCGAATACTCGACGAATTCGAGGGGCGAAGCCGATGGTCCGTCGCGCCGTCATGAGGTGCCGTCATGAGGTGCCGTCATGAGGTGGAAGTGAGGCGGAAGGAGAACTCGTGTTCCGAATGGGCGACGGGCGTGGAATAGTGGTCCTATCATGGCGCTGACTTCGCTCTCGCTCGGCGTGGCCTCGAGTCTCCGCGCTGCGCTCATGGACGCGGATCCCGAGAAGGCCCTCGCCGCGATGCTCGTCGCGCTGGCGAGTGAAGGAATTCGCGAAACCGCGGCCGAAGAGGCGTGGCTGGTGGTCGAGCACGCAGGGCGCCGAATTGCGCTCGGTGCCGAGGTGCCGCCGGACCCGTCCACGCGCGAGCTTCTATCGGGGCTTTTGCTTTCGCTTCTGATTCGAGCCGTGGAGCACGTGGAACATCGACGCGTGCGCGAGCGGATGGAAATGCTCACATCGGCCTCCTTCGAAGGGATCATGATCCACGTCGATGGAGTCGTCATCGACGTCAATCAGCGTCTCGGCGAGATTCTCGGACGTGACCGAGCCGAGATGCTCGGGGACACCTTGCTTCGCGAGTCCGTGGCGCCCGAAGACCTTGCCAACGTCCAGCGGCGCATGGCGGGCCGCGTGGAAGGTGACTATGTGATCACCGGCGTCCGAAAGGATGGAACGCGGTTTCGTGCCGAGCTGCTTTCGAAGCAAGGGCAGCTCGGGGAACGGCCCGTCCGAGTCGTCGCGGTTCGCGACGTGACCCAACGCGAGCACACGAGCCAGCTCCTGAAAGAGAGCGAGACGCAGCTTCGGAACTTGACCGAGCAGGTCTTCGACGTGGTGGTTACGAGCCGAGACGGCGTGATCCTCGGAGTCGCTGGGCGAGTCGAAGAGATGCTGGGGTTCCCGCGCGAGCGGTTCAACGGAGCCCTTCTGACGGACTTCGTCGCGCCAATCGCACTTCCCTTGGCGCGGGAAGTCATCGCCGAGCAGCGTGTCGGGGCGTTCGAGTCCGTTTTGTTGGACGTTCACGGCGCGTCGATTCCCGTCGAGATCGTCGGTGTTCAGTCGACGCTCGGCGGCGAGCCGGTACGCGTGGCCGGTTTGCGTGACTTGCGGACGGCGCGTCGTCTCGAAACCGAGCGACTGGCACTTCGCACCCAAGTGGAACGGAGCCAAAGGCTCGAGAGCCTCGGCGTCCTTGCGGGCGGCATTGCCCACGACTTCAATAACCTTCTCGTCGGCGTTCTTGGCAATGCCGAGCTTTTGGACCGGAGGCTCCAAGATTCCGATCTTCGGAGGCATGCGCAAGCCATTCGCGCAGCGGGGGAACGCGCGGCCACGCTAACGAGACAAATGCTCGCCTACGCAGGACAAGGGGACCTCGGGCGCCGTGAGCCGGTGGACATGGGCGCTCTCTTCGAGGAGCTTCGAGCTCTTCTTGACGCCTCACTCTCGAAGAAGGCAAAGATAGTCCTTGTTTTGGAACCCGACACGGTGGTGCTCGGCGAGCGGGCAACGCTCATGCAAGTGTTGATGAACCTCCTCACCAACGCGTCCGACGCCCTCCAGGACGAACCTGGAACCATCACCGTTCGCGCGTCACGCGTGCGCGAGCCGGACGCGCGGTGGCGGGACGCCGTTGGTGCGACCGTTGCTGCGGGAGAGTGGGTCCTTCTCGAGGTCCAAGACACCGGCGTGGGCATGGACGAGGCGACGCGCGAGCGTGTCTTCGAGCCATTCTTTTCGACCAAGGAGACCGGGCATGGGCTTGGCCTCGCCGCATGCCTTGGGATCGTGTCCGCCCACGACGGCGCGATTCTGGTGGAGAGTGGGATCGGCCGAGGGTGCACCTTTTCGGTCCTCCTTCCGGCAATGAAAGACGTTCCAGGAGCAGCCGATGCCTCTCCCGACGAGCGCCCTCGCAGGCCCTGTCGAGTTCTCGTGATCGACGACGAGTCTCACGTCCGATGGATACTGAAGGGAACGCTGGAAGCCTTGAACTATCGAGTCGAGGAAGCCAGCGATGGTCGAAGTGGGCTCGACGCCGTTGTTCGTTTTGCACCGGACGTAGTGCTCCTCGACATGACGATGCCCGACCTGGACGGCGCCGAGGTGGTGAAGCGTATTCGTGAAACGGGTTCCAGGGTGCCAATCGTGGTCTCCTCCGGATACCACGACATCGAAATGGACAAGAGGCTTCGTCGCGAGGATATTCAAGGCTTCTTGTCCAAGCCGTACTCGACCAAAGAGCTGCTGGCCTCGCTCGACCATGCGGTGGACAAAGAGCGCTGACCTCGGGCGAAGCCAATCTCGTCGAGAGTGGCGTAGCTCGTTGGTTGGTTAGTTAGCTCACCTTGGCAAGTCCGACGACGTCGTTCTTTCCATAGGTTTTGGCGCATCGTGGGCAGGTCGTATAGAAGAAATAGAGCGTGTCGAGGTGC
>JAYUKI010001269.1:0-2287 GCA_043764595.1 Myxococcales bacterium
CGGCGGAGACGTGAAGGGCGTGGCCATCGGCTCGGACGGCGTGGTGCGCGCGGGCATGACGCTCGGCTCGGCGCCCCTCGGGAGCGAAGCCCAAGCGACATTCGCGGCCATCACGCTGAAAGACGGGAGCGTGCTCGTGGGCACGAGCCCGAACGGCAAGGTCATTCGTGTGGTGGGCGACGCCGCCCAGCCCTACGCCGACACCGGATCTCTGGCCGTGACCGCGCTCGCCGAGCTGAAAGACGGCACCGTGATTGCCGCCACCATTCCGGACGGAAAGCTCGTGAAAGTGGCGCAAGGCAAGGTCACGCCCTTCGCGACGCTCCCGGACACGAGCTACGTCTGGGCGCTCGCGGTCGACAAGACCGGCACGGGCGTCTATGCGGCGGCGGGCGGCCCGGAAGGCAAGCTCTTTCACGTGCGACCCGGCGGTCAGCCCGAGGTCATTTTCAAGAGCGACGAGCCTCACCTCGTCTCGGTTGCGCTCGGCAAGAACGACGACATCTTCGTCGGCTCGAGCGGCAAAGGAATCCTCTACAAGGTCAAGGGCCCCGGTCGCGCCGAGGTCCTCTACGATTTTCCCGGCGAAGAAGTGAAAGCCATCGCGGTGGGCACGGACGGAAGCGTCTTTGCGTGCGCGAACGAATACGGCGAGCCTCCGGAGCCGCCGCGTCGAAACCCGGTAGCCGTAGGGCGGAGCGCGCCCGGACCTTCTTTCGGATCGCGGCCAAAACCCGGAAAAGGTGTACTTTACAAGTTCGATCCGCAAGGCCGGCCCGAGAAGCTCATGGCCCACACGGACCTGCACTACACGGCGCTCACGCTGGACGAGCGTGGTGCTCCCCACGTGGGCACCGGAGCCGAAGGTCGCGTGTACACCGTGGACGAAAGCCATGCGGTCACGCTCGAAGCCGACACGGACGAGCGCCAGGTGAATGCCATCGTGATGGTGGGCGGAAAAGGATTCGTCGCCACGAGCGATCCCCCGGTTCTTCATCGCATCGTTGGCCAGGGCGGCGGCGAGGCCGTCTGGACGAGCAAAGTGCTCGACACTGGGCTTCGTGCGCGCTTCGGCAAGCTCTCCTGGCAAGGCCAAGGGCGGCTCGAAGTGTCCACGCGCGCGGGAAACACGGCGGCGCCGGACGGAACGTGGAGCCCTTGGAGCGCCGCCCAGACCCAGACCTTCGCCGTCGTGAGCCCACAAAGCCGCTACGTCCAGGTACGTGCGCGCTTCGTTGACCCTCGCGCCACCCTCGCGGAGGTCACGCTTCCGTTCGTGACCGAGAACCTGCGGCCGGTCGTCCTCGAGGTGAACGCCGCGCCGAAGACTGCCCCGAGCAAAGAGCCGAAGGACGGCATTCCGGCCTCCGGGGGCGAGCTTCCCAAGCACGACGCCACCGTAAAAATCTCTTGGAAGGTCGACAACTTGGACTCGGACGTCTTGCGCTACCGCGTGACGTTCCGACGCGACGGACAGTCCACCTTTCACGACGTCACGAGGCCCGACGACGTGCTCTCCAAGACCGAGCTCGACTGGGACACCCAGACGGTTCCGGAAGGAAAGTACCGCGTACGGGTCGAGGCCAGCGACGAGCTCTCCAACGCCCCACGCGAGGCCCAACGCCACGCCAAGGAGAGTGCCACGTTCGTGATCGACAACACTCCGCCGACCATCGCGGACCTTACGCTCGCCGGGCGACGCCTGCGCTTGCGTGTGACCGATGGGGTCTCGATCGTTTCGCGGGTGGAGATTGCGGTGGACGGAAAGACCGAGTTTCGTCCTGTGGCGGCACAGGACGGCATTTTCGACTCCCTGCAGGAGGGCATCGACGACGACCTCACGACCCTCGTTCCTGCGGGATCGCACGTGGTCACGGTTCGCGCGTACGACGCGGCCGGAAACGCGACGAGCCGTGACATCGACGCGAAGTAGGGTGAGCGAGGGTGACCGGGTGACCTAGGGTGACTGGCCGAGCTCGCCTTCCCACGGCATGAGAGCGACTTCCTTGCGGCTCGCCGTTCATTCGTCGTAGAGGGGCCGGACCGAATTTCGCGACAGCCAAGTCATGGGGTGCCCTGCCCTGACCTGCCTGCCGCCTGGCCCGGTGGCCGATTCAACAAGGGTATTGTATACTTACGAATTCCCAAGTGCCGGGCTCGGAACGGCATGCGACGTGAATAGAAGTTTCCGTCAATGCGCACGAACCACGCGACCGTAACTCCCCATCCTCGGCCCTCGGGTCGCGCGCTGGGGGGCGCGTCGGTTCTGCTCGGTCTCGTGGGCATC
>JAYUKI010001270.1:0-2279 GCA_043764595.1 Myxococcales bacterium
CGACTACCTCTACGGCTGCCCAAAGGGCGCATAACTCAGCGGTAGAGTGCCACCTTCACACGGTGGAAGTCGCAGGTTCGAATCCTGCTGCGCCCACAACAGAATCCCACGCGAGGCCCGCAAACCAAAACGGGTCGTGAGACGTGGCCGCAGGATGACCGACCTTTCGTCATGGAAAGACGATGGGCAGGTCGAACTGCACCATCCTAAAGCTCACATCCAGCATGGGCCTGTCGAGCGGTTCGACGTACGCCACTCCTGGGCGCAGCACCACACGCTCCGACACCTTCCACGTGCCGCTAAGGCCGATGGCCAAGGTCAGGGTGTCTCGTCGAGAAGCGTCTCGCACGACGGCGAGTGGGGTCGACAGCCAGCGTTGGTAGCGGACCTCGACGCTCGGCGTGAGCCAGGGCAAGACCGCAAAGCCAACGTGGGCTCCGGAGGTGAAGTTGATGCGTGTCGTCTCGCGGTCGACCGCAGCGCCGCGTGTGCGCGCGAGCATGAACGCCGTGGCCTCGAGCTGCGCGGTGAGTCCGTTCGCGACGTACGCGAGCGAAAGTCCGACCGCCTTGGTGAGGTAGTTCGTCGCGAAGAGCGCGTTGTCCATCGACGACCTCGCCGGGATCGCGGCTCGCATCAGGGCAAGTGCGTTCGGATCGGCAGAGTTGCCGCCGCCCATGCCGACCGGTGCCGCGATGGCGATGAAGACTCCACACCTCAGCGATTCGGTCACATGAGGGGAGTAAAGGGCTCCGACCAGAGGATTGCCAACCGCGCTGTCCGAGGCTTTTCCATCGATTCCGTGAACGAGGGCGCCGCGCGCCAGGAAGCCAAACTCGTCGGTCACCTTCACGCCTAGCGTCAAGACCGTGGCCACCACAGTGTCCTCGTCCCGCATGGCGAGGGTCGAGTCCACGCGCACCACGGTGGGCAGGGCCGCGGGGCGAAGTGCCCAAGGCAGTGAGTACGGAGCAGGCCTTGCTACGGCCAAGTCGTCCGCGCGAGCGTCGCGAATCCCAGCCAGAAATCCCAGGCACACCAGCGTCACGCCGGTCGAGACACGCATCGCAATCCCCCAAGTCGTCGGGCGCACGACCGCGGGCGACGCGACTTCGCGTTTGGACATGAGCCCTTCACGTTCGGCCCGTGGCTCCATCCGAGACCTTGCGCACTGCGAATGCCTCCCGCCTCGACGATCCAAACGAGCTACCACTGGGATCGCGAGGAGGGGACATCGGCGCCAGAGCCCTTTACGGTTTGTGTGTATCCTGCAATAGTCCTGCAGGGACAGCCGCGCCATTCAAGGACTCCATGAACTTCACGAGATCCGCGGCCGTCGTGCCTTGGAGGCCCAGTGGCTTGAACAGTGGATCTTTGACTACTCCAGCGTCGCCCGGATCGCCGCCTCCCTGGTCGTAGTACTTGACCACGTCCGCCAAAGTCGCGAGCTGACCTGAGTGCATGTAGGGTCCCGTTCGCGCGACGTTGCGAAGGGTGGGAGTGCGGAACTGTCCCTTTTGGGAATCCGCCTGGGCGAGCCCGGTAAGCTTGTTCGTCGTCGTATCGTCGCTGTAGGCGCCATTCACGTTCAGCGGACTGGCAAGGAGCGGGGGTACGTCCTGGAATCGACCCAAGTCCGCCGCAGGAACGTTCGGACCGCTCTGCGGAACCACGAGCGCATGGAACTTTCCGTCCGTGAGCGCGGGTCCCGAGTGGCAAGAAACACACGCCCCTTTGCCAATGAACGCGCGAAGCCCGCGTTTTTGGGACTCGTCGAGGGCACTTCGGTCTCCGGCGACGTACTTGTCGAAGGGGGCATTTTTCGTGACGAGAAGGCGAATGTATGCCGCAATCGCCTTTCCGAAATTGGCCCAAACGCGCATCGCGGTGGTTTGGTCCAAAATGTTCATGGTTTCCCATGCGCCAGTCGCCGGCGGCGTCGCTGGCTTACCACTCGGGGGGAAACGCGCGGTATCGGCAATGGCCGGATCGAGGGCCCCGAAAACGGCTTCGTACTCGGTCTTGTACTTGTCGTAAACGAGGTGAACGATCTGGAGCCGCGTGCCATTCATCGTGGCCGGATTTTCGGCCACGGCGGGAGGCAAAGACCATTGCGAGTCGAAGCGCCCGCCCCAGTTCGTCCACGCTTGATACGAAGAGTCGAAGAGCGAGAGCGCATTTCGTGTTCCGTAGTTCGTGCCAAGCGACACGTTGCCCGGCTTGGAGCGCGCATCTTCGGTTCCCTGGCCGGAGTGGCAGCTCACGCAAGAGACCTTGCC
>JAYUKI010001271.1:0-7616 GCA_043764595.1 Myxococcales bacterium
GGGCGCTCCTACGTGCGGACGCGACTTCGTCTCGAGCTTCCCGCTCGCGTGGTCGGCGGACTGCAAGACCATGACCCTCCCCAACGTGCTCCGCAACGACTCCTGCACCGGGGGCGGGCTCTTCTACAGCGGCCGCATGACCAAGATTCAGTGAGCGCGTGGCGTGAGCCGGCCAACGATCGGACCCGCGAGATCCACCACGAACAGCTCGAGCGGCGTCTCGAGCGCGATGCGGTCCCCGGAGGAGTGAAGCGCTCCCACACGAAGACCGCGCGATCGTTTCCCCAACCGGTCGCCCTCGCTTCGCTCGAGGCGGGCAGCGAGCGGAATGGGGAGCGCGTCGCGATCGAGACCGCAGGCACCGAGGCCGTGTTGGCGCGCCGCTCAGCGCTTCACGCAAGTGACGCGTTGAAAAACGGGAATGAGCCCCCCGCTACCGGCTCGTCGATCGCGGACACGTCCGTGATCCCGTACGCGCCGAACTCACGCTCCACCGATGCCTCGTCGTAAAAGAACATCGGCATGCCGGGCGCGCGCTCGTACCAGTCCTCGCCGAGCTTCGGACCCTGCCCATACATGGGCGCGGTCTTCGAGATGAGCGTGAAGATCATCGCGCCGCCCGGCCGCAGCTGGCGAAAGCAGTCGGCGAACTTCGCGCGTCCCGCCGCATCGAGCAGATACGCGAGCCCGTCACAGAACACGCCGTCGTACGCGCGGTGGTCGAAGGGCATGCTCCGGCAGAGGAGACGACCCCGCCCCGTTCCAAAGCGCCGGTCCTACGCTCTCGGAGCGTCTCGAAGCCGATCTTCTTGGGACACCGGTTTCTTCGGACGTGCAGGGACCAGCTTCCTATGCGCTCGTGGCGTCGAAGGCACGCGTCCTCGCCTCCGGCGACTCGCGAGGCGCAACCGTCCGGGACTGGATCGCTGGCTACTCGAACGATCTCGGGGTGGAGGGGGACGCGCTCGAACACTGGTGTCGTTCGACAACGTCGTCGTGACGCTGTCGCCCTGACGACCCTCCAAGGTCCTTGTTCGGCCCGCGAAAAACCGGCATCCTCGCGCGATGGACACGGGGAGGCTGGAGCGCGCGTACCGCGCCTTCGTACGGTGCCACGAGGTCGTCGCGACCGCGCCTACCGAAGCGCAGCTCTTCGCCGACATCTGCGCGGCGGCGGTGAACGAGCTCGGCTTCAGGCTCGCCTGGGTCGGTCTGGTGAGCGCCGCCGACGACTGTGTGCGGCCCGCCGCCCAAGCCGGATACGAGGCTGGCTACCTCGAGTCGATCGTCGTCACGTGGGGTGCCAACGAGCGCGGGCTCGGACCGACCGGGCGCGCAATCCGCGATCGCGCTCCCGCCGTGTGTCAGGAGATCAAGACCGACGAGCGCTTCGCCCCTTGGCGAGCGGACGCCATCGCCCGGGGCTACGGCTCCTCGGCGGCGCTTCCGCTGTGCATCGGCTCCGAGCGCATCGGCGCGCTCAACCTCTACGCGACGGAATCCAATGCGTTCGACGACGAAGAGATCGCGCTCCTCGAAGAGGTGGCTGTCGAGCTCGTCCTAGGCGTGATTCGTCTCCGGCACGACCGCCGGCTCGAGACCGTGGACGCCCTCGTCGAACGCGCCGCGCGCGCCGAGACGGCCACCACGGTCGCCGCCGCCGTCGCCCACGACGTGAACAACCTCCTCCATGTCGTGTCGCTCTCGATTTCGAGCGCACAGGAGGCCACCGACGCGACGGAGCGCTCTACGAACCTCAGCGAGGCGGCGTCTGCGACGATGGCCGCGGCTTCGTTGATGCGTCAATTCATGTGCCTCACCCGGCGAACGCTCGACTCCCTCGAGAGCGTCGAGGTCGACCGCGTCCTCGCTCCGCTGCGGCAGCTCCTGGCTCGGCTCGCGCCCCACGCTCCCCTCGACGTTCATCTCGACGCGCGAGGCGGACGTACCCGCGTCGACTGCCAGGCTCTCGAGCGCATCGTCATCAACCTGGTCGTGAACGCAGGCCATGCCGTGCGAGCGGGTGGCACGATCGCTGTCTCCACCGGCCATCGACGCGTCGCGCCCGAAGGGTTGACCATCTCGAGCGGCCCGCTGCCCGGCGGGAGCTACGTGGAGCTCACCGTCGCCGACACCGGCGAAGGGATCGCCCCCGACGTCTTGCCGCGCATCTTCGAGCCGTTCTTCACGACCAAGGGTCGAGGAGGAACCGGCCTCGGCTTGTCCTCCGTGCTCCAGCTCGCTCGCGCGGCGGGGGGCGGCGTATCGGTCGCGTCACACGTGGGGGCGGGCACGCGCGTCTCCGTGCTCGTTCCGCTCGTCGGCGCCGCGACCGAGACCTGAGTCCGGTCCGTGCGCGGAAGGCTCAGACGAAATCGTCGACGGCGCGATCCGCTACCCGGTGCGCGTCCGTCTCTCGGAGGAGGCGCGATGGGCTCCACAGTCGGATCGGGATCGGATCGCGCGCGTCGTCGATCATCGCGGACTCGTCCCGCCCGTCGCCACCGACGACGGCGGTGCGTTCGAGGTGCTCGGACCGGACGCGCGCGTCGTCGATCATCGCGGACTCGTCCCGCCCGAAGGCATTGCGCGGATACGCGGCAGGCTGCGCGTCCGAATCGGGGAATTCTCGAACTGGGATCGTCACGCTCAAACAAGCGGCCGCCCTCGCCCGACCGGACCTCTCGCGTTCGTTCTTCGCCGGCGCCGCGATCACGCCCGGAGCGCTCACGTTCTGCCCCCCGTGAGGACGGCCGCGCGAGCGCCGAGAGTCGACAAGACACGTGGCCGTCGCGAACCCGGGCTTGGCCTGCGAGCGACGAGCAAGCAAAACGCGACAGGCAATCTTGAACGTGTCCAGGCCGTCAGGGTGATCGCCCCGGGCCCAAATCTCGAACCATGCACACCAATGGTGGCATAGCGGTTCCACAATCTGGAGAATGAACCTTCGCTTCTTTCGAGTCTGAAATAGTGGCGTCTGCCTGCCCCCTTCAGGTGACAACGACGTATTTCGAAGACTATTCCCCATACAAGTTCGACGCAGCACGCGGTCCAGTCAGAAGCGCCGGATGGCTGGATGCGAGCCACGCTTTCAGAACCGAGCAACCGCAACCACACCATAGTTGGACGCGCTCTGGGCGTATTGTCGGTTCTAAATTTACAATGCCGAACACCTCCACAGTGGCATCGATTGCGTAACCCCGAACGACCGCCACGAGGGTCGCGACGAGGCCATTTTCGCCAATCGCGCTGCCGTATATTCGGTTGCACCAATGGCCACTCTCCAACACTGGACCGGGCCAATCCGAAACTGGAGGCCAATCGGAAACGTAACTCTCAACCCGCAAGAAAGGGCGCAAGCGCCCTAATGCCTTTTAGGCGACATCTTTCTTGACGCCTGCCGTCACAGCCTCGGCTGCGTAGCGCCGAAAGCAAGGCAGCGGTCGAACGCGGTAGGAGGACCACGGCGACGCTGGCGTTGCTCTCGGCACCTTGTCGTTCAGCCTGCGTGAACCACTGGGCGACACTTCGATGTTCGAGCTCAAGCTTTGGCTCGAGCGACCGTTCCGTTGACCATGGCGTCTTTTTCGCGATTGCTGAAGAAGCTTCCCCACCTTTCGCACCAGGCACGAATCTACATCGCGCTGGCAGTCTTCAACGTCGTATCGGCCGGCGCGAGCGTCGCACTCTGCTACGCGCTTCTCGATAAGTTCAATGACGCCCTCGTCACGAATCGCGCGTGGGCGCTTCGGCTCGATGCGGTCTCGCTCATGGGCAAGCTCGCGGGGGAGGCAAACGGGCCGGGCAATGACGTCTTCGAGACCAAGAATGTCCCCGTCGAGCGGGCGAAGGCGGGCGCAGCCAAAGCGGCGTTCATCTCGCAGACGCGCGCGACGCGGGACGAGAGCGAACGGGCGCTGTCAAAGTCGAGGAGCGGCCCCATCGTCACCAAGCTGGACGAGGCCGCGGCAGCGTTTTCCCGGATGGACCAAGCCGCATCCGAGATCTTCGATGCGTTCGCACGAGGCGACGCGGAAACCGCGGGAGCTCGCATGGCCGCGATGGACCAGGCATTTGCTGAAATTCGAGAGGTTCTGAACGAGGTGCGCGTCCTAGCGGGGCGATTCCAAGCTCAAGACTTCGCTGCGCAGGCGACTACGGCCGAGCAGGTCCGACGGATGCAGGTCGGCGTGGCGCTTCTCGTGGTGCTCGTGATCGGTCTGGTCACGACCTACGGTCTACGTATCGCCGCTCAAGTCGTCGCGACGCAACGCGTGCTCGTTCAGCAAAAGAACGACATGCGGCTCGTCTTCGACAACGTCGCCCAAGGGTTCATCACTGCAGATGCCGACGGCAGGTTGAGGCTCGAGCGATCGCGCGCAGTCGACACGTGGTTTGGACCGATCAAGGAGGGGACCTCGCTCGCGAAATACCTTGCGAACGGCTCACCGGCGACCGAGGACGCCCTCCAGATCGGGTTTGAGCAGCTCGTGGAAGAGTTTCTGCCGCGCGAGCTATGTCTTCACCAGATGCCGAAGCGTATCGTCGTAAACGACACTCCGTTCGGCCTTGAGTACCGGCCCGTGTACGACGCGAGCGACAGATTGCAGAAGCTCGTCGTCGTCGTGACCGACAGGACGGCCGAGGAGGCGCACGCGAGAGCCGTCGCGGATCAGCAGGAGCTCTTCGCCATCTTCGAGCAGACCCGTCAAGACCGTGAAGGATTCGTCGACTTCTTCGCCGACGCCGCTGAGAAAGTCGACGTGATCGGGAGAGGCCAACTGTCGCGGGCCGAGGTGCTCCGCGCGCTGCACACGCTAAAGGGGAACTGCGGCGTCTACGGTCAAACGGGCCTCGCGTCGTACTGTCACGAGGTCGAGACCCTCCTCGTCGAAACCTCGGGCGGGCTCAACGAGGAGCAGATCCGAGGCCTTAGGATGCGATGGGGATCGTTCGCTGCTCGGGTGCAGAGGCTCCTTGGCAGTGAAGCGAAGGGCCTCAGGATTGACGACCAGGAATACGAAGACGCACTCCGCGCAATCGTGGACAGGGCTCCGCACGACGACATCCTTGCCCGCGTTCTTCGCTGGAAGCAGGAGAAAGCGCAGAGCAGACTCGAGCGCCTCGCGGAGCACGGGAGGTTGCTCGCTCAGCGGCTTGGCAAGCTTCCGCTCGACGTGACGGTCGACGCGAACGACTTGCGACTTCCGGTTGGCTCGTGGCAGCCGTTCTTCGCTTCGCTGGTTCACGCCATAAGAAACGCCGTCGACCACGGTATCGAATCCGCCGAGGAACGAACGGCTCGTGGGAAAGGCGCGGCTCAGATATGCCTCCGCACGCGCGCTCGGGACGAATCTCTCATCGTCGAGGTGGAAGACAACGGACGCGGTATCGACTGGTCGCGGCTCGCGTCGCTGGGGCGCGAGCGCGGGCTCGCGGTGGATTCGCATGAGGATCGTGTAGCGCTTCTCTTCGAGGAGGGCGTCTCCACGTGCGAAGCCTTGAGCGACATCTCGGGACGCGGCGTCGGTATGGGCGCCGTCAAGGCGGAATGCGAACGGCGCGGCGGGCGCGTCGAGGTCGTGTCGAAGCCGGGCGAGGGGACCCTGGTTCGATGTGTGTTTCCGGAGGTTCTCTGCGAGCGAGGGACGAAACCGACCGCGATACAGTCTCCGATCCAGCTCGTCGGCCAAGAGCCTCATCGGCGCGGCAGTTCTCGTCCGTCGGAGTCAAGCCCGCGCGAATCCATATCATACATATAATTATCAATTGCAAATGGAAGCCAAATTTGCCGCATTCGCAATTGTTTGCATGTCACTGACAGCGCTCGCGCGGCGGAGGCGGCGGGACCTGAGACTCGCCCGACGTCGCTGGGTCGCAGGGCCACGAAGCGCCGGGATGTAGGGGCTCTTTCTCGGTATTTCACCCCAAGCCCGCGTCGTGCTTGGAGGCGATTGAGACGGACCGTCCCCACAAGACCGATACTCCCAACGTGCTCGATCCTGGTCACGCCCAAGTCGAGCTTGGCGTGGTCGAATACGAAATGGAGCGCATCGTTGGACAAAGTAGCAACTCGCTTGTGATGATGAAGAACATCTACAAGCTCGGTCTTTTTGATCGCGTAGACATCGAAGCGCTCCATGCCCCGGGTTCGTATGCCGTTCGGGCCAAGCGCTTTCGGTTGGATACCCAAATGATGTTCCGCATGAAAATCAATATCTTGGGTGAGGGAAGCCCGGTTCAACTGACCCTGGTGCCGGCTGTCATGGCACCGATCACCCGCCTCGGCACGGCGGAGGCGGGTGGCTACGTGTTTCTCGGAGGGGAACTGCCGTTCGACATCGAATTCGAGCTCAACGTCGGTGGACTCAGCGAGACGGACCCGGATACGAAACGACGTCACGTCGCACCGGTCGTGACCACGGCCTTCACCCGTCGCATCGGGGGACCGATTTCTGGTTTCGCCGAGTGGTACAACGACACCACGACCGCGGACCTCGGCAAGTGGAACGCGACCGCCGACACGGGCTTGCTCTACCTGCTCAACAAAGACATCCAGCTCGACGCTGGAGCGTACATCGGCCTCTGGGGACAAGTCCCTGCGATCACTCCTTTTTTTGGTCTCTCGGCCCGGATGTGAGTGCCATCTTCTGCCTGTCGTCGCGAATCATGCGCGGTGCCAAACCGCGCCGCGATGAACGCGATCCTCTTCGCTGCGCAGCGGCTACGAGGGACTCCGCGACGAGCTTTTCGCGATAGCCCCGGAAGTCAGGAGCACATGCCCAGGGGGGGCTTGGCGATCTGCGCGATCGTCGCCTTCGCGTCCGTGCCGAATCGCGCCGTCGAGAACCGCTTGTCGCACGTTCACGCAGTCATGCATGAGGAGGTAGTCGAGCCCAGCGCATGGAGCGTCTCGGTGACCTCTTGGCCTCGCGCGGGTCCTAAGCTTGGACGGAAAGCCTTTGGACCAGCCAACTCGCAGACTTCGTGTGGTCGAGGAAGAGCCGAACGGCTCTCCGGTCGGGCGATAGTCATGCTCCATATGCATGAAGCCCGCGCTCGTGACGTAGGACCTGCGTCGGGGACGACTCCGAACATGGGCATGGCCACGAACGTCTGATTCACGATCGCGAAAGCCATACCCCTCACGGTATGGTTGCGATGCGGTCGAGCTTGCTCGGTGTTCACGTACCCCAATGGGCAGGGCCGCACGCCCGGACGGCGCGCATGTGGTAGCGTCGCCGCCTCTGCCAATCTGGGTATTCCGTTGGCCTTTCGTTTGGCACCGGATCCCCAGACCAGGAAAAGGACCAAGCGATGACCGCTTCAAGACCACGAATCATGTTGATCACCGGTGCCTCCAGCGGTATCGGCGCGGCGACCCCCTGTGTCAGAGAAGTTGTCGCCTCCGCGTAGTGGCGTGAGGGCTCTCTTCTCTCAGGGGTCGTGACTAGGAACTATTGTGATCTACACGGAAAGCTTCAAAGCGAAGATGGTGCAGCGACTCTCCCCGCCGAGCGCGGTCACGGCGATGAGTCTGTCGAAGGAGGTTGGGGTGTCGCAGTCTCAGCTCTCGCGCTGGTTGCGTACGGCTCGTAAGGTGGTCTCGATGACAA
>JAYUKI010001272.1:0-2278 GCA_043764595.1 Myxococcales bacterium
AGTGGAGAGCTGTTCTTGCGCCTCAGAAAGGGCGATTTCTCGGTGGCGCTCGAAGGCCGTCTCGACGCTCCTGCCGACGCGATCCTCTCGAATGGCAGCGTGCGAACGGCGCTCACGCTGGCATCGCTTGTCCCTTGCGGTCACATCCGTTGGTTTGGCGTCTGCTTCGTCGGCTCGCTCGGCGAGGTTCGCGCCACGAGCGGGCAAGTGGCCATATCTCGGGAAGCTTCCGCGATTCATGCGGCCGTGGGCCCACGCGCAGCGCTCGACATACCCGTCGTCGGACCACTTTCCGTCCGCGCCTACGCGTCACTCCTCCTGAGCCTCACGTCCCAGTCGCTCGAGCTCGATGGTGCGAGTGCGTACGTTCTTTCGCGGGTCTCGGGCGGAATCGGTGCGGGCGTAGCTTTGCGCTTTTTTTGATAATCGCGGCCACCTCGTCCCGAGCATCGATCCCGTGACTGCGCTCCAACCCACCGCCCCCGAAACGCTCGAACGCCGGGGGCTGTTTACCCGGATCTTTACGGAAGAGCTCGGCTACGTCTGCGGATCTCTTCGGCGCATGGGAGTGCATCCCCGGGACGTGGAAGATGTCGCCCATGACATGTTCGTTCGAGTCTACGCGAAACTCGACGCCTACGATCCCGCACGCCCCATCCGCCCGTGGCTCTTCGGCTTCGCATTCCGGGCGGCGTCCGACTACCGCCGCCTAGCCAGACATCGGCACGAGCTCATGAGCACGAACGACCGTGAAGTGGAAGGGACGGCACCGACGCCACTCGCAGAAGAGGTACTCGGCAGTCGCGAGGAACAGTCGATGGTCCTCGAAGCCCTGGACACGATCGATCTCGACCGGCGAGCGGTCCTGATCGCCTACGAGCTCGACGAATGTCCCATGAAGGACATCGCTGACGCACTGCAAATACCTCTAGCCACGGGATACTCTCGACTCCGCGTTGCACGAGAAGAGTTCGCCGCTGCCATTCGCCGGTCAAGGCTGCGCCGGGGTGAATCATGAAAGACGATAACGTGGAATCGATGGACCGAGAGCTGCACGGACTGCTGCGCCGCGGAGCCCCGAACCTGAGTGTTCCGGAGGGCGCCCACGCACGGATTCTCGAGCGCCTTGCCACAACCCTTCCCATCGACCCATCACCGCGGGGAGGGGGTGGCTCGGGATCGGGGGGTGCCCCCACAGCTCCCACTCCATCCCCAAAAGCGGCGCCCACCCGCCTCTTTTCGGCGCAAGGATTCGCGGTCGTCGCGCTCGGCTTCGCGCTGGGTGCGGGAGTCGCAACGGCAGTACTTCTCCCGCGACCCGAGTCGGTTCGAGTCGTCTACGTCGATCGTGTCACTCCCGTCGCGGTGCCTGCCATCGGCGCGACAGAGCCTGCGGCGATCCCATTCGATGCTCTGCCCAAGTCGCCGCCTTCGAGCCCCGCCACTTCCGCACCACAAAAGCCGCTCGTCACCCCCTCGGCGAGCCCGGCCATTCGACTGAACGAAGAGCGAGCACTCGTGGACGAGGCGCGGGTTGCCTATTCCCGAGGCGACACGAGTGGTTGTTTGGCGATGCTCGAGAAACACCGCAGCCTTCATCCCAATGGACTCTTGAGCGAAGAACGTGAAGCCCTTGCCGTCCGCGCCCTCGTCGCGACCGGACGGATGGCGGAGGCGCGCGATCGCGGCCATAGGTTCGCGACCCGCTATCCTGCGAGTGTCATGTTGCCAGCAGTCCTTTCCGCATTGGAAGAAGTCGGCGCCGAAAAGCAATGAGCCCGTGATGGGTTCAAATTTCATGGGTCGCACGAATTCGTGAGAAAAGGTCCCACGACGCCCCGACTAGACTCGACGGTGACCAAGGCGGTCGCCGGACTTCAAAGGAGCCGATCATGACTCGTCCACTTTGCGCTTTCCTCGTTTTGATTGGCCTCGCTGCATGTTCCTCGAACGGGCTCGACGTCGGCGCGACCTCCGGGAACACCATCGAGGGGATCACGGGGAGCTTCTGCGGAAAGCAGGTAACGCGAATGGAAGACTGCAAGGGGGACGAGATTTTGTACGTCACCGTTGCCGAGACGACCGGGCCCGTTCGCTACTCTGGGGAGGTCTGCGAGGCCTTCCAAAAGGACTGCGTTCCTGCGACGTTTACCGAGGTCATCGTCACGCCCGCGAGCGCGAAGCTCACCTTCGAGGGGAAGCCGGGCGAGCCCATCAAGGCGACCCTATTCCCAAGTACGGACAAAAAGACCGTCCGTCTGGTTTGGGACGCAACCGC
>JAYUKI010001273.1:0-7611 GCA_043764595.1 Myxococcales bacterium
GCGCCTGCACCCGAAGAAGAACCCCTTCTTCAACCGCGCCGAGGCCGTCTACTTCACCGCTTGGAAGGGCGACCGTCTCGTGGGCCGCTGCTCGGCAACGATCGATCGCGAGCACCTTCGCGTGTGGAACGACGACACGGGCTTCTTCGGTTTTTTCGACACGATCGATGACGTCGAAGTCGGCAAAAAGCTCATCGAAGCAGCCGAAGGCTGGCTCCGTGGCCGCGGCATGAAGCGGATGTGGGGCCCCTTCTCGCTCTATGCGAACGAAGAGGTCGGCATCCTGATCGAAGGCCACGAGATGCCACCCATGCTGAGCATGGCCCACTCGCGCACTTATCAGGCCGCGATCTGCGACGCCGTCGGACTCAAAAAAGAGAAAGATCTCTTATGTTTCCGCTGGGACGGAAGCATTCCGTTCTCGGCTCGCGCCATCAAGGCCTGGGAAGGCGTCAAGGCTCTCCCCGAAGTGAAGCTTCGAAGTGTCGACCCTTCCCGCATGGAACAAGAGCTACGCGTGATCATGGACATCTACAACGACGCGTGGTCGGGCAAGTGGGGCATGGTCCCCGCCCTTCCGGACGAGGTCGCCAAGATCGCCCAGGACATGAAGCTCGTGCTCGATCCGGACATCGCGTTCATCGCCGAGGTCAACGGCAAGCCCGCGGGCATGTGCATCATGATTCCGAACCTCAACGAGGCTATTCACGACCTCAAGGGCTCGCTCTTGCCGACGGGCGTTTTCAAGCTTCTCTGGCGCACCAAGGTCAAGCACCCGCTCACCACGCGCCTCATCATGCTCGGCATCAACCACGAGGTTCGCGGGAACATCAAACGCTACGGCGGGCTCTCCACGGCGATGTACGTGGAGGTCGCCAAGCGCGGTCTCGCCAAGGGCTATGTCTGGGGAGAGCTTTCCTGGATTCGTGAGGACGATGCCCCCGTCAGCCTCGGAATCAAGGCGATGGGCGGCAAGGTCTACAAGAAGTACCGCGTCTACACGAAGTCGCTCACGGAAGGCTGAACGCTTTTCGGCGATAGCGGCGCCCTGGCGTTGTCGGGCGTGCTCACGGACAGGAGTCCGTTCCGCGCGTCCCTCCTAGCCAGGGCTTGCTCTCGACGAAAATCGGTTCAGCCTTCTCCATGTTGCAACGCGGGAGAGTGCCCACTCGGTGCACGGTAGGCTCTCCCGCAGAGCACTCGTGCCTCGGTCGCGCGTTTGCTTCGTTCGTTGGTTAGCTTCCTTGACGCTTGGCGCGGCGGCGGCGGGCGAAGGCTAGCGCGACGAAGCCGAAGGTGGCGGCGGCCCAGGTCTCGCGTGGAAGGCCTCCCCCTTGCGCGACCGCAGCTCCGGAGGTCGAGCAGTGGTCGGTCGAGCGCTTGATGGCCTCGGAACGCGGCGCAGTACCATTGGCCTCGCAGCCCACCCACACGGTGCAAGCTGGCTCGTTGAGCTCACGCGTGATCTGGCGTTGGTTCGTGAGCGGCGCCTGATCGGCGGACGCCGTGAGCACGAGGTCCTCGGACAAGAGGTTTTTGGCAAGATCGGCGCGCATTCGGGTGAGGCGCGAGTTGGCCGACCGGCCGTCGTAGAGCGCGCTCATGTCGTCGGCGAGGACCTGCTCGGGGCTCTTCGCACCGTCCGCTTCGTAGCCGAGTGCGGTCGCACTGGAAGTCGGTTGGGGCCCGCCGAAGCCGCCACCGCCGCCACCACCGAAACGCTGGGCCGCGATTGGGAAGGCGCCACTCTGAATGGATACGGACGACTCGAGCTCCCAACCGCGCCCGAAGGTTTCGGCGGTTTTCTGGGCGCGCACGTCACGGAAATTCGAGCCGTCTTTGGTCCAGTCCCACGCCACGTCTTCGTCGGCGATGCGAAACCACGGGAAATTCTGCGGCTCGTAGCGTCCTTCGGCCATGGTCCAGAGCGTGATGCCGACATTGGCTCCCGCGCCTGCGGCCACCATGCGCAGCGGCAGGACCACCGACGGACCACGGCTCGTGACCCGCACCGGACGCATGGATTGGACCGACGCGCCGGGCTTCAGGCGAAGGGCGAGGAAGTTGAAGTTCTCTTTGACGTACTGCCGCACGATGGGCTTTACGTCCTCGCCGATGGCGTAGCCGTTCTCGGCGAGCCACTTCGTAAGCGCGTCTGGATCGGTGCTTTGGATTTGCACCGTGGCGTAGGGCCCGACGACCTCCTGGCGGGTGACGGTCACTTCGCCACCGGCCGCGGCCGCATTCGGGCTGCCGAAGCTGTCGGAAGCGCTCGTCGCAAATCCACAGCCTGCGCTGTCGGAGCAGTCCGCGGGGCGAGCGGGGCAGTTTCTCGGCGGGCCGACGATCTCGGTCTGAGTAAATGCGTCGAGACCGGAGAAGAGAGCATCCGAGCTGATGCCCACTTCGACCTCGCCCGCGATCGGCAGCACCCAGGCAAACTCCTTTGGGTTTCCCGTGTAGCGAATCTGGTCGTAGAGCGTGCTCTTTCCGCGACCGACGGACAGCACCATGCGGTGATCGGTGACCACCGTGGGGCGCTCGGGATCGGGGGGATGAAAACATCCCCCGCACGCCGTCGCGGGACGCTCGAGCGAAAGGAACGCTGCTCCACCGAGCACCACCGAGCAAAACACCGGGGCAAGCGATCGAAGTACGGAATGACGCATGTAGTGTGCAAGCTCCAAAGAAAGAGGGAGCCTAAGCGTACCTTCCAGGCTGTGCTCGGGCCACCCGAATCCTCGTACTCGGCGTCGCAGGAGGGACAGAAATCAGGAGCTCGTCGGCTAGGGCCGGTGGAGCCACACGTCCCGGAGGTCGACGGGACCGTCCAGGCGTGGCCTCTGGAGCTGCCCTAGGGAAGCGACCCGTGCCCATGGTGGTGCGACACGACGTGCAAACGATGCGTCGTCTCCTCCCACGGCAACGACGGCTTGGCCGAACGCGGCCAGGCGCGCGCCGACCGTTGCTTCGTCCGGCGCGGAAACGACGGTGATGTGGCGCCCCGGTGGGAACAGTGGGGGGAGTGCATCCCCGCCGGGCTCGAGGATGGCGACCATGCGGCCGACCTCTCCCACGACGTCCCCGCACATGCACGCCACGTCTCGCGCGACGAGCACCGCCGCGCGCTCGGCCGAGGAAAATGGGCCGCATGGCACACGCTCTTCCGCCGACGCGAGCTCGGCGGCGAGGGCGGAGGCAAAATCTTGCGACCGCCCCAGATCGCCCACGACGAACGCCACGCGCGGGCTCAAGCACCCACGTTGGTCGAACAGGATCACGTCTTGGGCCAGGAGGGCCGCGGACGCCCGAACGTCCGCGCGACGGCTCACCACGGCAGCTCCGAGCCCCGCACCGTGCGCCCATACGGGGACGCCCGTTTCGACCGCGATAGCTCGGAGGGTAGCATCGCGACCGTAGGCGTGAACGACGCCGACACGCGGCACGTCCGAGACGCAGGTCACGCGCGGATCGGCGAGGGTCTGCACGAGTGCGCGCGCGAACGCTGGGTCACGACGCGAGGGCCGCACAAAGACCCTTTGAGAAGCTGCGAGTGCGAGCGCGACGGCGCGAACCGAAGCCGTGAACACGTTGGCGGCCAGCACCACCGTGACCGCCTCCGCAGGGCGCACGCGGGAGACCAACGAACGAAGCTCCTCCTCGGTGGCCTCGCGTTCGAGCGCGACCTCGAGCGCGTGCACGACGCCTTCGCGCGACAGACCGGTGCTTGCCACGATGGACGAAAAGAGCGCCGGATCGCGGCGCTCGGCGACGGCGACCCCGGCGCGAACGACCTTGCGAACGTCGTCCGCGATGGCTTCGAAAGCGCGCTCTTCCGTCACGCGAGCGTTCCCGAGAGGATCTCGTCGATCGCGATCGAGCACCCGCGAGGCTGTGCCCCAGGAGCGCGACCAAGCAAGCGAAACCCACCGGGCACACGGACCACGCGGTCCTGGGTCTGCACGGCGAATGCGCTGTCGACGTTCGCGAGGTCCTCGATCCGCGCAAGACCCACGACTCCGTCGGCCACGGGCGAGAGTGTCTCGGGATCGACCGGCACCACCCGAGCCCACGGGGGCTCGACGTGCACGCCTTCGTCGAGATCCGGAGAGCGCAATGCGCCTTCGTAGAACTGACTGGAGAGCTCGGTCATGCCGTACTCGGACACGATCGCACACGACGGAAGGCCGAGTGCACGCGCGAGCTCGGCGCGAAGCGCATCGGCAGAAACCTCACGAGATTTCCCTTTGGTTCCGCCTGTTTGCATGAGTCTGCTCCCAGGAGGCAGGGCGATCTCGAGCCCTGGGTCCGCGTCGCGCCAGTGCACGAACGCGAAGCTCGTCCCCAGCACCAGAACGGGCCGTGTCGCCGAAGCCGAGAGGTCGTCGAGCCGAGCGCGAAGCTCCGCGGCGAGCAAGCGATCGCCCTCGACGAAGTGCGTACGCGCAGTGGTGGACGAGCACAGGTCGACGACGAAGCGCGCCATCATGTGACCAAGAGACGAGTCCGCGGCCTCGTGCGGCGAGGGCGCGAGCACCACGACGTCTGGCGGCTCTGCGAGCCCAGCGAATAGCATCGCTCGCCCGAAGGCGAGAGCACCCGCGTCGTAGGTTCCGAGCTCGCGAAACGCGTGACTTCCACGCGCCGACGTCGTCGTACCGCTCGTTCGAAAGACGACCCGAGCCTCTTCCGGCGCGAACGTGGACACGCGTGTGTGCTTGAATGCATCGGTCGGGACCGCGGGCACCTCCGACGCGCGGGTGATGCTCGCGAGGTCCGTTGCACGAGCCCGCGCGAGGCGGGCCAGACCAGGGATTCGTGACGCCTGAAAGCGGGCCAGATCGACGGCAAGAGCGTCGAACGATTCAGCCGCCGGCGCGCCTCGCACGAACGCGTCGATCCGCGCACGTGCACGCGTGTGGAGTGCGTCGCTCTCGGGGTCGGGGCTCATCGGGAGCCTACCTTTTTGCGTCGCTGGGCCGAAGGCGCAATGATTTTCGGTTAGAAGCCGCGCTTCGAGAGATCGAAAGCGACGTTTCGGTAAAACCGGATGTGATCGAAGCCCGTGCGCGAGTTTCGCTGCTCGTCCTTGATCTGACCCACCTCGTCGAAGTGGTCCGCCGGAATGCATCCACGGAAGGTTCCGTGCTTGGAGCTTGCGACCGTGGACAGGCCGTCGTTGGGGAGCAAATCGGTGCCGTGCGCGACGATGGCGGCGACCGGAGCCAGGAGCCCGTCCATGCCGTCGCGACGCTGTCGGTACGTCTCGAGCCGACCTTCGCACGCGGGGTAGTCTTTCGGGTTCGGCAACGCGAGCACGTTGCTCACCCCCGCCCACGATTGGTAATAGACGCGCCGATCGTCTGGGTTTTCCGCGTTGAATGCGGGCGCGCCCTTCTCGGTCAGTGCAGAAAGCGCGGCGCGTGCGTTGGTGTCGTTCGCGAGATCGTCGGTCGTGAACGTGCGACCGAACGCCTTGAACAGCTTGTTTAGCGCGTCGTTCGCTTTGTCTTTTTCGAGCAGGTTCATCCCAACGTCGGCCACGAACGTTCCGCGGTGCGGAGTCGAAATGGTGGTGAGCGACGCGACGCGGTCGCCGTAGCCGAGCTTGGAGACGAGCACGCGTGAGTCGAGCCCGCCCATGCTGTGCGCAATGACGTTCACCTTCGAGGCGTCGCAGCCGGCTTTGGCTTTGCATTCGGCGATCGCCAAATCGACGTGCTTCGCGAGCTCGCCCGCGCGGACTTGGGGCGAGTTGAAGGGTTGAACCCTGGCCTCGTGAACGAGGTGGCCATCCCGGCGAAGCGCGTCTGCCACGCGGTAAAAGGACCAGATGTTCGTGATGGACGGATTGGAGGAGTCCGTTCCCATGAAGCCGTGGGCCAAGACGATGGCGTGCTTGGTAGCTCTTCCGGAGGGCTCGGCTCCTTGCGCTGGCGCCGGGCTACCGAGGGCTTGCTCTTCGGTGAGCTGGGACTCGTCCGGCTCCTCCGTGGAGCCCACTTCGGCGGAACAACCCGCGACGAAGGCCGCGGACAGCGGGAGCGCGACCGTCACCAAGAGCTTGGCCACGAAAGCGGAGAACGAATCGAAACGCATGCAGACCTCCAGGTGGAATGACCATAGTCCACGATTGGTCATCGCGCAGGTCCTTTTCGCACCTTTACGAAAGGAGGGAGATGTTGGGGCCTCAGTCGACTTCGGAGGCCCTGCGAAGCGCCGCGACGAACGGCGAGACGTGGTGCTCCGAGAGGGTCAATGCGGGGGACAACGTTAGAATATTGCCAGCAATTCCCCCCGTGAGAACGACCCAACCTTCGGCGAGCAAGCGCCTCCCCACCGCCAGCGCATGGGCGGGCGTGCGAAGGTCGACCCCGAGCATCAGCCCCTGACCGGTGACCAAAAAGCCACTTTCGGTCAATTCCCGAAGGAGAACCCGTCCAAGCTTGCGGGCCCGTTCGGGCAACGCGAGCCGGGCGATTTCGGAAAGAGCCGCAAGAGCGGCTTCGCATGCGGGAGGTGCACCGAAGTGGGTGGCCGTGTGGATGGCCGTCCCTCCATGAGCACCCCACGCCTCGAACGCCGAGGCTCGTCCGATGCAGGCCGAGATCGAGAAGCCTGCCCCCAAAGCTTTTCCAAGACAGACGAGGTCCGGAGCCCACGATCCGTCCGAAGCCGCGATCGAGGCGAGCATGGCTCCCGAACGACCGAGGCCAGTCCAGATTTCGTCCGCGGCAAGCAATGCGCCGTGCTGCGTCGCGAGAGCCCGCAACTCTTGGAGGAACGAAGGCGGAGGGACGACGCACCCGCCACGACCGAGAAGAGGCTCCACGAGCACGAGTCCCACGTCGCCTTTGCGGAGGGAGCGCTCGACCGCGGAGAGCGAGGCGTCGAGCTCGGCGGCGTCGCTCGGGTAAGGAGCGAAGGTTACGTGGTCGCCAAGCTGTGCGGCGAACGGCTCGCGGAACGTGGGCGCCAGGCCACACGCCGCGAGTGGCCCATGCGAGAGGCCGTGGTACGCCCCAGAGAAAGCGATGACCCCGGGCTTCTTGGTCGTGAGAACGGCGGTCTTCAACGCGGCCGTAACGGCGTCGGCCCCGGACAGGCCAAGCATGACGCGTGCGCCGGGCTCCGGGAAGAGGGCGGCCAGGGCCTCGCACAATCGGACCTTCGCCTCCGACGCGTAGACGTCTCCGAGTGCGAGCGGCAGCCGTTCGGCGCTCGAACAGAACGCCCCCACCACCGACTTTGGCGCATGGCCGAGCACGAGCGCGCCGAAGCCCGCCACGAGATCGACGAACGCGTTGCCGTCGACGTCCCACACGACGTCGCCTTCGCCGTGGGAGAGCACGATGGGCCCCTGATCTTCGCCGCTGCTCTTTTCGCGTGCTTCGCGCCGCGCGTCGAACGCGGGGCACTCGACGGCGGAGAGGCGCGCCGAAAGCTCACGCGACCGAGGCCCGGGGACCTCGGTCTTGCGAAAAGGAGCAACCGCTGCGGGGAGGCTCACTGAGCGACGACGACCCGATTCCGGCCCGAGCGCTTGGCTTCGTAGAGACGTTCGTCGGAGTCTTTGATGAGGTCGAGGCCGTTCTTGTGGGTCTCGAGGAG
>JAYUKI010001274.1:0-7608 GCA_043764595.1 Myxococcales bacterium
AGATCGACCGTGAGACGCATGACGGGGAAGTGCGCGTAGAGGCTTGGGCCGCGGTAAACACGGCGCTCCGTTAGCTCCATTGCGTTCACTCTACAGGACGCGAATTTTCCGCGGGTGACGAACGCGTTCCCCGTCGCGCATTTTCACGGCGCGTTTCCGTCGCGTTTCGCGTTTCGCGTTTCGCGTTTCGAGCGAGCACTTCGTCGCCACGTAGCCCAGCCGCTCGTGCCCTGTCGGACATGCCTGCGCGGAGGCGCGCTCAGACGTCTTTGGTCGACGCTTTTCGCGTCTCGAGATCGAACGAGGCTCCGTGCGCGAGGATGTGGAGGCGCACGTTCGTCATCGTCACGGGCTTTCCTTCGCTCACGTCGGCAATGGACGAGTGTCCGAGCTCCGAGGCGTCGACGATGGTGAGGGCTCCGGCTCCGACCACGGTGAGCTTCTTCGTGTGATCGATGAAGGCTGCGGTGTCTTCGTCGAGGCCGACGCCGACCGCGAACGGGTTGTAGGCGATGGCGGTCAGCAGACGTCCCAAGCGGTCGCGCTGGCGAAAATGCTGGTCGATCATGATGCGATTGGTGAGCCCGAAGCCCGGTACGAGCGTCACGGCACCGGCGTGAGGCGTGTTGCCTTCGGCGCCGTAGGCGATCATGTGCTCGCTCAAGATGGCGGCTCCGGCGCTCGTGCCTCCCACGGTCACGCCGTGCGCGTTGGCGCGGCGAATGGCCCTCGCGACGGCCGTACCGCCCAGAATCGTGGTGAGCCGTAGCTGATTTCCGCCCGTGATGAAGATGCCCGTGGCCCGCTCGATGTAGTCGAGCCACTCGCCTTTTCCGGCGTCCTCGCGCGAGGCGAACGGGAGGCTCTTGGCCTCGTCCGCGCCGAGCTTGCGGAAGATCTTTTCGTAGCGCCGTCCGGTGTCTTCGAGGCTCGAGGCCGTGGGGATGATGACGATGCGGGCGCGCTTGCCTTCGGAGACGTCGATGAACTTGCGAAGGATGTCGCTCGTGCCTTCTTTGTCCTCCGCGCCGCCGATGGGCACGATGAATCCACGTCGTTTATCGCCTTCGATTTTCGCTGGGCTCATGTCGCTGGGGCTCACTCTATCCGCGTCGTTCGAACGTGCCCCACACTGTGGGTACATGGTTTCGGACGACGAAGCGTCCACGCGCCATCACGTCGCGTATGCCGTGGCGTTCGTCAAGGACGACCAGATCGGCGGACGCTCCTGGCCTTAGACGACCCTTTTTCGGCAGACGCAAGACATCCGCGACATTCGAGGTGAAAATAGGCAAAACCGTCTCGAGCGGGTGCCCTCGTCCGAGCAGGACGGCGAGGGTCTCGGAGAGTGCAGACGCGCGACCGATGTCCATTTTTGCGAGTCGACCCTCGGAGTCGAATGTGGGCAAACATCCGCCTCCATCGGAGCTGACTGTGAGGCGGTTCTTCGGGGCGTCGCTCGCCAAGAAGCGCTCGATGGCGTCTTCGGCCGAATACGCGTCCTCGCCTTCTTCGACTGGGAACGCGGTGAGATCGACGGTGGAGCCTCGGCGTGCGAGGTCGAGCGCTTCGGCGAAGAGCCGGGTCTTGCGGTTGACGTGCGTGGGGTAGAAGACGCGCGCTGGAAGCTCGGTCTCGTCCAAGATGCGCCGCACGAGCTCGAGGCCGCGTGGGCCGTCGCCGAGGTGCAGGTGGAGCAGTCCGGCCTTTCCCGTCATGAGCCCGCCCACGTGGCAATCCGCGGCGAGGCGCGCGAGCTCGTCGAAGGTGGGCTGCGAAGAGCGATGGTCCGAAAGGGCCACTTCGCCGACTCCTAGAATGGAGTCCACATAAACGAGGTCGCGGCGCACCGAGCCCGTGAGGGTGATGGGGGGTATCTCGTAGCTGCCCGTCCAGGCGTAGGCGTCGAGTCCTTCTTCGCGCAGGCCTTGGACGGCCGATACGAGGCTCTCCACCGTGCGTGTGGTTCCGTCCGTGCCCAAGACGCCCACACACGTGGTCACGCCGGCACGTGTGAGCTCCGAAAAGAGCACGCGCGGAACGCGAGACTTTGGCCCGGACTCGCCACCACCCCCGGTGACGTGGACATGGGCGTCCAAAAATCCTGGGCACACGCGTGCGCCCTCGAGGTCGACCGTCTCGACGAGCTCGGGATCGAGGGCGGCCCAAGAGGCCTTCTTCGTGTCGGCGAGGGCGAGAATTTCCCCTGCAGCAATGAGAAGGTCGAGCCGCCCGAGTGTCTCAGGAGCGTAGACTTCCGCGTTGCGAACGACGAGGAGTGGAGGTGTCAGCGTCACTTGATTGCGTATCCTTGCGCGGCGGCCGTCGATGGATCCGTGGCACTGCAAGAATAGGAAGCCACCAAACCGAGCGAGAGGGCGAGCGGTGCCCCCACTCGTCCCAGGGACAAAAGCGCTCGAAGCTTGGGGCGCACACGGTTTCCAACTTTCAATCGCGTGCCCAATGATTTTGCTTTTATCCCTGGTCCGGTCTCCCCCAAATCGCCCGTGAAAGCCCTGCTTTCCCTGGACGGCGCGATACCTCTCTTACGCAGGGCTTTCACGGCCTCAGGGGGAGACGCAGAGCCCGCGACATACTTGAGGTCCTCTGGAGAATCGTGGGACCCTGTCCCAATTGCACTCTGCGTAGGATCCATTCGTTCCGTCATGTGCACTCCCTCCAAAATCCATCCCACGCCAAACCATGGCTCATCTTCGGACGCTCAGTCTACGTTGCTTCTGACTTCGTGAGCAACCGAAGCCCTTGGCCCACTCGTCGGCTCGGAGGTCCACATGCGCTTTCTGTTGAGACACGCGGCGCCTTTTTTCGCCTCCCCTGGAGGCCGCGAAGCGGACGACGAGGGGGAGGCCGACACGGCCACAAGCCGAACCATGCGTGTCGCGCCGTAGGCCGTGGCGGGTGGGGGATTTCCCACTCTTCCGACCCACCTTCGGAGCTCGGCACGTTCGGGATGGTCGGAGTTGGCCAAGGCCAAGACGAGGTTCTCGTAGCCGGGAGGTCCCCCACAATCCTCGGGTGGGCCGGCACGTTCGCCGTCGAGGCACGCGACACGAACGTCGATCGCGTCTTGATCCACGGCTTCGACGAGCACGTCATGATGCCAGCTGTCGCCGAAGTCGTACTCGTAGATGAACGTGTCGCCCTTGGATGCGACGGCGCCGAGGGGCGCGTGGCGCTCGTCGATCGTGAGCCACTCGCTCGGTACGTCGGCCAGCTCGAAGTGGACCGTACCAACCTCGAACCGATGAAGGTGCGAGCTCGTCCAGCCGAACGCGATCTGCAGGATGTCGTGCAGAACGTCCAGCGTGCACTCGGCAGGCACGACAAGGCGGCGCCATATCCGTGGGGCAATGTGGCGGAGCTCGACGCGAAGCTGCATCGTACTGTTCCAAAGCGTCTGTGCCATTCGGGCAGCCTACCTCAGCGGCCTTGCCGCCGAACCGGCGCTGCGGCCTGCGCCGCCACCGCCAGGGCTTACGGAACGGCGGTGAAACCTTCGGGCGCGTTCGGGGCGGCTTCCGGCGCCTATGCGTGGCCTTCGGACACCTCCGGGGAGCTTCCGACGCGGATGTTTTCGTCAAATCTCTGGAGAAATTCGGCCCCCGCTGCGCGCCGCTCGCCAAGGCACGCGCGCGGGAGGGTCAAAAACCCGCGCCGAATGGCCCATCTTGGGCGTCCGATGGTCGCGCGTTGGCGTCGGAAGCTCCCGCAGGTGCTTGGCGGTCGGCATTTTTGCCCAATTTTGGAGAATCGCCGGATGCGATGAACTTTGGTGGCTTCGGAGTCGAGCATCCGCGCTGGCACCGCTTGCGAGCCTGAGGAAGAGCGGATGAGACCTGCCCATGTTCGCGTTCGAGGTATGCCAGGAACGAGCCCAGCTGCTCGCTCTCAAGCTCGTGTGCAATGGAGCGGGCGACGAAGCCTGAGAGCCCACGGCCGACGCGACGCCGTACAGCGCGGGCGAGGGTAGCGGCTGGAGTGGCAGAGTTGCTCGCCGAGCGGGCCGGGCAAGTCCCCCATCGTGGGTGAGCACCGTCGAGTTGGGATCTACGCCAGTGTCCGTAGTGAAAGCCGCTCGGACGATGCCCCGACTTCGAAAGCTCTGCGAACAGGAAGGACCGGAGCCACTGCGACGCCGAATGATCTGGGCGACTCCCGAGTTTTTGAAGGTGGCATGAAGGAGGTCGAAGCCCGCGACGGTTCAAGCGATGCATCGGAGGTTTGGGTTCGGCTGCAGCGTCAAGTGCAACGCCTTGTTGGGCATCGGTTATTGCCGGTTGCGACGCCCCATGTAATTCGCAGTCGGTCGTAGGCGGTCGTCTTCGGGCAGCGCAATCGGTTGTCCGTGAATTCGCTGCGTAAACCAGCTGTCTGCGGGCGAATAGGACTCGGGTGCATAGTCATCGACGTGAACGATTCGAGGATCCTCGTCTATCGTGAGGAAGCCATCGTCGAAGAGTGCGTGATGAGACTGACCACGTCAAAGTGACCCTAGTCCTCCATGCGCGAGCACGCAGCTTTTGCACATGCCCTTCACCCGCTGCAAAAAACCAGGCGTCGGACCGAGTCAACGCTAAGTGGCACCGTTCGTGCTCGGCGCGAGCTCCATGCGGTACGTCTTCATCACCCTCCTGGTTTTGCATGGCGCAATTCACCTCATGGGTTTCGCCAAAGCGTTCGGTCTCGCCGATATGGCTCAGCTCACCCAACCCATTTCGCGGGCATGGGGTGTCGTGTGGCTCGGTGCGGCGATCGCGATGGTGGCCTCCGCCGTGCTGTTTCTCGCGGCGCGGCAAGGGTTTTGGCTCGCGGGAAGCGTGGCGCTCGTGCTCTCGCAAGTGGCCATCGTGTCGTCCTGGCAGGACGCGAAATTCGGCACTCTTGCCAATGTCGTCGTGCTGGTCGGCGTGGCGCTCGGTTTCGCGTCCCACGGTCCGGGAAGCTTGTGGGCCGAGTACCAAGAGACCTTGAAGTCCTCACCCAAGCGCATCACGGAGGGCTCCGTCGTCCGTGAAGAGGAGCTTTTGGCGCTGCCCGAGCCGGTGCGCAAGTACCTTCGTGTGACGGGCACCGTGGGACAACCCCGTGTTCACGACTTCAAAGCCATTTGGAAAGGGCGCATTCGCGGCGCGGCCACCGAAGAGTGGATGGTCTTCGATGCCGAACAGCTCAACGTGCTCGGCGCGGAGCCGTCTCGACTCTTCTTCATGGACGCCACGATGAAGCACTTGCCCGTGAGCATTTTTCATCGATTCGTCGGCAAGAACGCTACGTTTCGTGTGCGCCTGCTCTCGGCCTTCACGATGGTGGACGCCAAAGGTCCCGAGATGGACCGCTCCGAGACCGTGACCCTCTTCAACGACGCGTGCTTGCTGGCCCCTTCGTCGCTGCTCGATCCTTCGGTGCGGTGGGAGGCGATCGACGCTCGGTCGGCCCGTGCATACTACACGCGAGGCGCGGAGACCATTTCGGCCGAGCTCCGTTTCGACGACGCGGGCGAGCTCGTCGACTTCGTGTCCGACGATCGTTTTGCTGCTTCCGCGGACGGCAAGTCGTTCGCGCTCAAGCGTTGGAGCACTCCGCTGAAAAACTACCGCGCGTTCGGCGCGCGCCGCGTCCCGACATTCGGTGAGGCCCGCTGGGAAGAGCCGAAAGGTGCGTTCACCTACATCGAGCTTTCCCTCGTTTCCATCGTGTACGACTCGCCCTGACTGGTCTGCGGGCGCCCGTGCACGGGTCCGTGTAGGCTTCGTAGCGTGAACCAATCTTTTCGTCGTTTTGCGGTCGCTTCGGTGGTTTCGCCGCTGGCCGTCTTCGCAACGGTGGCGTGCACCATCGTATCGAGTCCCGCCGGTCCGACGCCGGACCCGGACGCCGCATCTCCCGAGGACGCGAGCCCCACGGCCGACGCCACGACAAGCGATGTCGTTCCTGCGGATACGAGTGTCGCCTCGAGCTGCGACGCGCCCGTCGGCCCGCCTCCCGCATCTCTCGGGTTCGATCGCTTCTACGTGAAGTACCTCGATGCGGACGGCCTTCCGGTCATTGGCTCCAACAAAGTGTCCGACGCTGCCGTGCGCCAGGCCTGCCGCATCGCTCGGAAGATGCTCTCGTTCCGCGCCGACGTGCGCGCGCAGATGAAGGTGCATGGTGCACGATTGTCGGTCATGTCACGCGCGGAGGTCACGACCGACGTCCCCGAGCATGCCGATCTCTACACGGCCTTTCCTGGAACCGACTGGAACACGCGTGCGCGAGGCCTCGGCGGTACGGTCGCGCGTCCCGCGACTTCGTGCGCGGAAGAGAACGTGCTGTGCGACGCGAAAGAGCCCTACGTCGGCGAGAACATTCTCGTACACGAGCTTTCGCATGGGATGGTGAATCTCGGCGTCGTCTTCGCGGACAAAACGTTCCAGCGTCGACTCGACGATGCGTTCGCGAAGGCCGTCGCCGCCGGAAAGTGGAAAGATACGTACGCCGGCAGCAACGTCGAGGAATACTTCGCCGAAGGCGTTCAATCCTATTTCGACACGAACATCCAAGCGGTTCCGGCGAACGGCATCCACAACGAGGTGAACACTCGGCCCGAGCTTCTCGCTTACGATCCGGTCCTGCACGGGCTGGTGGCGGAAGTCTTCGGACCGGCCGTGTGGACCCCCGCCTGTCCCTGACGATTCGCTTCGAGCCTGCACGGTCGCGCGCCCATCCACGGACGGCTCAGCCGCCGAACTTTTTCTTGAGCTTTGGGTGCTCGTCGTAGACCGTGTCCTCGTCGAAGATCTCTCCCTGGAGCGAGCGCTCCACCGAAGGCGCAATCTCGTAGTAGTCGTCGCGCGGCTTGCCCGTTAGGGCCGCCCAGGCATGCGATGGTGCGTAGTACACGGACTCGTTCTCGAAGGGCTCGTCGTCGGGGCTCACTCCTTTTGCCGCGTCCTCGGGATTCGCGAGTGCGGCTTCGTAGTGCTTCTTCCCTTTGCAAATCAGCCAACCCAAGAAGTAGTCGAAGCCGTCGTCCGAGCAGCCACCATTCATGATGTACGCCACGGCCCAGAGGTCGGCGCGAAAGGCATCGCGGATTCGCTCTTGGAGGAACCTGTCGAACGCGAGGACCTCGTCGACGGACAGCTTGGTGGAGAGAAGCTCGACCAGTCGATCGGCCTGCTCTTCTTCGTCCTCGGCGCCCTTGCGGCTAAGTGCAATGAGATCCCACCAGCGTTCGTCGGAAGCGCCGTTAGAGAGCTTCTTCGGCTTTGCCGCTTTGGAGGAAGCTTTGGCACTTCCGGACGCCGTCGTCTTCTTCGAGGTCTTCTTGGTCGCCATTCGTGGCCTCCGTTTCGCCGAGCGAGCGTACACCCACGCCCACTCGTGCTCTACGGGGAGAGACGGCTCGACCTTTCCCACATCGATGCGTGAGCTCGGCGCGAAGTGTTCACGGAAGGCTCATCCGCCCGCGTGCACCGCGGCCCGCTCGGTCGTATCGGCGCTCCACGCCAGAAGGAGGGAAGCGGTGCTCGCGAGGATCGAGGCAACGAGGAGGGCGCGGCGGAACAGCATGGGACAAACGAGAGCAAACGCCAGGCCACGCGT
>JAYUKI010001275.1:0-2276 GCA_043764595.1 Myxococcales bacterium
CGACGGCTACTTTGCCGGACGGATCGATCCGGTCCTGTAGTTGAGGGTATGCCAAGTAGCCCTGCCGAATGCTCGAGAATCACGACCGCTGATTTAGCGCCAGTGCGGGGGATACGTGGCTTCGTAACCGGGAATCGCCTCGATGGCCTTCGTCCACGCGGCTATCTTTGGAAACGTGGTCGCGAGCGGCCCAAGGCCGTGTTCGAGCTCTTCGGCACCGGGTTTTCCGAATGCACGCTCCAATGACTTGATGAGCGGAAACACGAAGAGGTCCGCCGCCGAGAGCGTCGCGGTGGCAAGGTATTTTCGCGCGCCAAGTGCGGCTTCGAGCCTCTCGAGCTCCGAGCGGGCGCCGTCGATCCCGAGCAGCACTTGATCCCTTTGGGAGTCGAGCTTTCCAAAGAGCAATGGGCGCGCAAAGGCCGATATGGCCGCGACCGCGTAACACTCGTGCTCCATGATGGCCGACAGGATGCGACCGGCCTCTTCCGGGTTCTCCCCGAAGAGCGGCGGGCTCGGGTATTTTCGGTCCAGATAGGTCAGGATGGCGAGCGACTCGGACAGCGTGAAGGCGCCGTCGCGAATGGCGGGCACCTTGCCACGCGGGCTGATGGCCGTCATGGCGTCCGAGCGATGCTCCCCCTTCGTGAACGAGAGCAGATGCGACTCGTACGGAACCTTCTTGACGGCGAGGGCGAGCAACACTCGCCACGCCGGACCACTTCCACTGCCCCAAAAGACTTCGAGTGCCATGCCCTCTTCTACCACGCGCCCGCGTCTGCCACGCTTTGGGCTTTCGGCAGTCCGGCCCCGCTCAGCGGAGCGCACACGTCTCGGCGGTGCCCACGAAAAACAGCGGATCGCTCTCCGCGGGCTTCAAGCCAAAGAGCGGCTTGCTGAGCGATGGAAACGCGAGCCCGGGCACTTGCAGACGGCCCTGGGCGTCGGCGCGCAGTCCGTGTTGCTCGTACACCACGAAGCCAACCCCCGTGCTCGTGGGGCCGCGCGTCGCACAGACCTCTGCCGTGACCGATCCAAAGGGCCCGAGCTTGGCTTCGATGCCCACCGCGTCGAACGCGAGCAAGCTCACGACGGCCTGGAGCGCGCACTCGCCTTCGATTCCAGCCGTGCCACGAACGCCCAAAAACTGGTGCTTCGTCTCGAGGCGCGGGGCTTCGGACGTGGTGCGAAGGTCCGCCCCACCGCGGTAGTCGAAGCCGGCCATGGCGTGCCCAGTGAGAGCGACTCGGCTCGTGACGGTGACCTCGCCTTTGGCGGTGACTTTGCAGCCAATCTCGGGACGGAGTCGAAGTGTGAGTGGAATCGGCCCTCCAATGGGAATCGGAACGCTGGGACCTTCCCATAGCTCGTTCAGTGTTCCGCCCGTCTGCGATTGGGCGGTAGTGGCCTTTGCGCCGTACTCCACGTCGGCCGTGATCGAAGGATCGAGGTCGAGCCTCAAGTTCGCGCGCTGCACTCCGAGGGGTACGCCAAGCGCACGACGAAGCTGAATTTTCCCTTCGAGCTTCGCCCCGAGTGCCACCTTCGTGTTCGAGAACGACACCACCGGAGCAAAGGCGACATTGGCCGTCGGGCCGCGCAAGACCACGTCGGCGTTGGTTTCCCCGGAGCCCGACGAGCGCCCCGACGGTCCGGCGAGCGAGAGCCCTTGGGTCACCACGGGAGCGTCTTCGAATATGGAAGGAGAAGGCGAAGTGGCCGAAAAGACCAAATCGCCTTCGTCGATGAGCTCGTTGAGATAGGCCTCTTTGGTGCGAATCTCGACGGAGCCTCCGACCGACGAAATGGACAGGACCTTTCGCAAGAACCCGGAAGGATTTTTGGAGAGGCGCAAGTCGGCCGTCAAAACGTCCCGATTGCCCGCAATGACGACGCCCGCGCGCAGCGAGTCGAGGACCCGCTCCGTCGTGAGGCTTCGTTTCACCACGAGCTTGTCGAAATAGACCTCGACCTCGTTCGCGAACGACTGAGGAAGCTTCTGGGCGCCCCCGCCGGACCGCAGGGCCACCGGTTTTTCCGCAGCAAAGTCCGCGTCGCTCCCGGTCTCGGGCTCGGCTTCGGCCGAACAGCCGGAGACAAGACCGAAGAGAGCGACCGGAACGAACGCGAGAAAGAAGGCGCGAAAAAGACGGGATCGCGTCATGGGCTCAATCGGGGATGGGGCGCTTCTTCGAGGGGTCTTGGGCCACGTCGGGACCGACCGACTCGAGCAAGCACTCGGTGGGGACGGGCGTGACCAGCGAATAGACGAAGCC
>JAYUKI010001276.1:0-2276 GCA_043764595.1 Myxococcales bacterium
CGTCCGCATGGAACGGCGTCCAGAGGGCACGGCGGTCAATACTCTGACCGAGCACGAGTCGGTCGTTCTCGAATCTGCCGCGGGCGCCACCATTGCCAAGTTCGAGTTCACTCCCTATTACCACGGCACGGCGTTGCTCGCCGATGGCGAGATCGTGGTGCACTCGAGTGCACCAGGGGAGCTGGGCCTCGTTCAGCCCTACCACTGCAAACGGGATGGCCAGTGTGCGGTGCTTTTCGAAGGCGGAAAGGTCCTTGGGTTCGACGGTCCCGAGGCACTTGGCACGTTCCACGTCGAAGGCGCCTTTGCGTTCGTCCGGGAGGACCTTCGCACCCAAGTCCAAGTGTCCGTTCCCTTGCCCGAGGCCATACGAGGCGTCCTCCCGGTCGAGGACGGGTGGGTGTTGCGTTTGTCGGAGGGGCTTGCCCACGTCAGCCGAGCGACGAACAAGGTCGATCGGGTGTCGGATGCGCCCGTTCCGGGGGAGCTTCTCGGTTTGGCTGGGGGCCGCATCGTGATCGGAGCCGGTGGTTCCGTGGCGTTGGTGGACCCTGTCTCGTGGGAGGTGGTCGAGCGCTACGTGCTCACCGAGAAGGGCCATTTGCACATCGATCGCATGGGTCGGTACTCCATCGTGGGAGACGCGCAGGCCGTCGAGGCAGCGGTGCTCTGCACGGACGGCAAACGCGCGGTCCCCCGCGAAGCCTGCCGCTGAGCCGTCAGCTTGGGTCGTTTTCGCCTCGAAACACCGCGAAATAGGCACCGATCTGGCACTTTTCGTGCCCCAGCCGCGGCCCGCGCCGCGCAAATTTCCACTCGAAGCCCCTCGCCACGGGTTCGTCGCGCCCCTTTCCACGAGTTTCGGCTAAGCTCCGCCCGCAAATGGGCATCCGCATCCACTCGACCGCTGTCGTCCACGAGAAGGCCACCATCGGCGAAGGCACGCAAATTTGGCTCTTTTGCCAGGTCCGCGAGAACGTCTCCATCGGTGAAAACTGCGTCTTCGGGAAAAATGTCTACGTCGACAGCGACGTCGTCATCGGCAAAAACTGCAAGGTGCAGAACAACGTCTCGCTCTTCCACGGGGTCACCCTGGAAGACGGCGTGTTCTGCGGCCCTCACGTCTGCTTCACGAACGACCTCCGCCCCCGGGCGGTAAATCCCGACCTCAGCGTGAAGGGCACGGACGACTGGATCGTCTCGAAGACCCTCGTGAAGAAGGGGGCGTCGCTCGGCGCCAACAGCACCATCGTCTGCGGGCGCACCATCGGCGAGTGGGCCATGGTCGCCGCCGGCTCGGTGGTCACCAAAGACGTCCCCGATTTCGCCCTCGTGCGCGGCAACCCTGCCCGGGTCGTGGGTTACGTCTTCCCGGATGGCGAAAGTGCCGTGTTCGAAGGCCAGGTCGCCACGAACAAAAAGACCGGCGAAACGCTCGTGAAAGACAAAGACGGCGTCGTCCGTCGCGGACAGTAGGCCAAACGCGATGACCACCATCTTTCGCCCTGGGCTCTTCGAGGGCCACGTCGCCATCATCACCGGCGGGGGCAGTGGCATTGGCCTCGCGATTGCCCACTCTCTCGGCGAGTTGGGCGCCAAAGTGGCCATTTGTGGACGCAAGCTCGAGAAGCTCGAAGCGGCCAAAAAGGAGCTCGAAGCTCGCGGAATCACCGTGCACGCCGGCACCTGCGACATTCGCGATGCCGAGGCCGTCGCGACCTACGTCGACAGCGTCAAAGCGGAGCTCGGCGAAGCCACCCTCCTCGTGAACAACGCGGGTGGCCAGTTCCCCACCACGGCCGACTCACTCGCGCCAAAAGGGTGGGAAGCCGTCATTCGGAACAACCTCAACGGCACGTTTTTCATGACCCAGGCTGTGGCCGTGCGGCACATGATCCCGAAGCGTCGTGGCCGCATCGTGAACGTCATCGCCAACGTTGCCCGTGGTTTTCCTGGCATGGTCCACACGGGCGCCGCGCGCGCCGGCGTGGAAAACATGACGAAGACCCTCGCGGTCGAGTGGGCCGAGCACAACATCCAGGTTAACGCCGTCGCGCCCGGAGTCATCAAGACGTCGGGCACCGAGCAATACCCCCCGGAGCTGCTCGAGATGAGCCGCATTCGGACGCCAATGAAGCGCATCGGAACGGCCGAAGAAGTGGCCGAGCTCATCGTCTACCTCGCCAGCGACGCCGCGTGGTTCGTCACCGGCGAGACCTGGTACATCGACGGCGGCGCGCACCTTTGGGGCGACAACTGGATCATCTCGGACGGCA
>JAYUKI010001277.1:0-2275 GCA_043764595.1 Myxococcales bacterium
CCATTGGTGGCCAGCGCCGACGCTGCACCACGGCATCCGCTCGCGTAGGTGCGACGGCCGGTCGTGCCGAAGGTCCCGTCAGGCGTTCCATTTGCAAGCAACCGCACCCCAAGCTGCGCGGGCGGCGAGACGGATTGGTCGGTCCCCGTTGCGAAGTAGGCACCTCCAGCAAGGGTGAGGGCGTTCGTGAATGCCCCGGCCCCAGCTGTGGAATAGGTGAGAAAAGCCTGATCTTTGACTCCGGCCGACGTGTACCGCTCGACGATACCCACCGTGCCCGCACCTTCGTTCTTCGTCCCCGAGACGAGCACGGTCGAGCCCGCGAGCACCACGACCGAGTTTCCACGCGAACCTTGCGAGTGCGTGACCGTATCGACGAGCAACGTGCCTGCGTTGGCGAAGCCTTGGTCGGACGAACCGTTCGGGTTCAAGCGAACGACCGTGAGACGTTCGGGGGAAGCCGAGCCGCCCGTCACCAAAATCTTGCCGTTCGACGCATCGATCGCGATTCCACGAGCGAGCCCCGTGGTCGGCACGACGGCTGCAGCCGCCGTGTTGAACGCCGCATCCGGAGTGCCATCGGCGTTGAATCGCTTGACCGTCCATCCACCGCCCGACGCTCCGTTCGGTGCTCCCGCGGCCAAGATTTTGCCGTCCGGCTGAACCTTCACGGCGAAATAGACGCCCGTCGCGCTCTGCGTATCGAAGACGAGTCCATCGCTGTCGAACGTCGTGTCGAGGGTTCCCGACGGGCCCGCGACGAGCAAATCGACCATCGCAGGAGTGGCGCCTTGGACCTCGAGTTTGAACGCTTGGTTTCCCAAAGTGGCGTCCGCAGCAGCCGTCAAGACGACCTTCGTCGTGGTGGCCGCCGCGGCGAACGAAGCGGGCGCAGCCGTGACTCCCTTCGGGAGACCTGTGACCGTGACCGGAAGCTCGCCCGCGAGACCTTTGCGTTCCAGCTTGGCATCGAGCTCCACGGTGGTGCCCTGCTTCACCCGAGCGCGAGGCGGATCGACCGAAACGGCGGCCTGAGTCGAGGCGTCGGGAGCGCCGCCGTCGTCCTTCGGCGTGGCGTCTGGAGTGGTCGAGGTCGTCGTGGTCGAAGGGGCCGCATCCGCCGCACCTACAGGATCGTCTCCCGTGCAGCCGGCGAAGCCTACGCCCACGAGCACGGCCCCCGCGAGCAAAGAGACCCCGATCACCGTCGTTCGTTTCATGCGCGTTCTCCCGCATCGATTTCTAGCGCGAGATGCCCGCATGCGCCCCAAAAAGACGAAGCGGCGCGGACGGACTCGCCCACGCCGCTTCCATGCAATCTACACCGAAACTATTTGACGGCTTCGACTAGACCCGCTGCACCCATGCCGCCGCCGATGCACATCGTGACGACGGCGTACTTTCCGCCGCGTCGCTTGAGCTCGTAGAGCGCCGTGGCCACGAGCTTCGCGCCCGTGCAGCCGAGGGGGTGACCGAGGGCGATGGCGCCGCCGTTCACGTTCAGGCGATCCTCGGGCAAGCCTAGGGTTTTGCGCACGTAGACCGACTGGCTCGCGAACGCTTCGTTGACCTCGAAGAGGTCGATGTCCGACACCTTGAGGCCGGTCTTCGAGAGGAGCTTCTGAACCGCCGGAACGGGGCCGATGCCCATGATCGAAGGATCGACACCGACGGTGACGAACGCCCGGAATATTCCGAGGCCCTTGATGCCGAGAGCATCCGCCTTCGCACGGCTCAAGAGGAGCGACGCCGCAGCGCCGTCCGAGAGAGGCGACGAGTTGCCGGCGGTGACGCTGCCCTTGGTGGAGAAGGCGGGCTTGAGACCGCCGAGGCTCTCCATGGTGGTGTCCGGACGGGGGAGCTCGTCGCGCTTGAACTCGAAGGTGTGCTTCGTGTTGCCGTCGAACTTGATGCCCGTAACCGGGACGATTTCCTGCTCGAACTTCTTCGATTCGATCGCTGCCGCGGCCTTCTTTTGGCTGGCGAGAGCGAACTCGTCTTGTTCTTGGCGCGAGATGCCGAACTTGACGGCGACATTCTCGGCGGTGATGCCCATGGGCGTGTAGGCCGACGGGTATTTCTCCATGACCTCGGCCGAGGCCGAGAGCTTGTTGCCCGTCATGGGCACCATGCTCATCGACTCGACACCGCCGGCCACGACGATGTCGTTCGAGCCCGCGAGGATGGAGCCTGCCGCGAGCGCGAGCGACTGGAGGCCGCTCGAGCAGAAGCGGTTGATGGTCATGGCGGCGGACTCTTCGGGGAGGCCACCGAG
>JAYUKI010001278.1:0-2275 GCA_043764595.1 Myxococcales bacterium
AATCCCGTCGGCTTTCGCCGGTTTAGCGTCGCCTCGCGTCGTCGCTCCTCCTCGGATACGAGAGTATCCGTCGTCGTCGCTCCTAGCGATCCTTGCTAAACCAGCGAAATCCTCGGTCCTTCAACCTGATCGGCGCTCTAGTCAGCCGCCCGAGCGGCTCACGATCATCGCGGTCACGAGCCCACCGCCCGCCAAAAGCAGCAAGAGCACGAAGAACGTGGCGATACGCCGCATGCGTTTCGCGCTGTCGAACATGCCAAGCTCGGCGCTCGACAGGTGCACGTCGTCGAGGGCGATCGGCCTCGGTAGCGGACGAGGTTCCACACGCGCCGCTCGCGGAGGCTCATCGAGGTTGGCTGGCGGTGGATTCGCGATGGGCGGCTTGGTCACGACGGGGGGAGCCACGGGCGTGAACGCGGCGGGAACCGGAATTGCGACGGGTGCCACCAGCGCCTGCACGGGGCCGCTAGCGTCGGCCGGACCAAGACTTCGCTCGGTGCGGTCCAGCGTTCGCTCGAGCCGCGCGATGCGGTCTTCCAGACCGGCGAGGCTTTGCTCGAGCGGCCTCAAGAGCTCCTTCGCGATGGCCTGCGCCAAGACGCGAACGTCGCCCTCGCTGAGACCGTTCGGACGCTCGGTGGCCGAGGTCACCGAGGCCGACGGGGCTCGTGGGGCCACGCCCTTCGCGATCTGGTAGCCGCCAGGCTCGGTGTTTTCCGAGGTCGACTTGGCCGCCGAAGGAACGCGCGGTGCGACGCCTTTGGACGCGAGCCCAGCGGTCGCCGCGACTTTTCCTGGTGCTGGTGATTCTGCAGCCGAACGGGTCGGCGCGCGGGGCCCTTGGTCCTTCACCCCATCCAGCATACGGCGCATCCGCTTCGGTCCCCAAGCACGACGATAGGATCGCCCGCTCCGCCCACAAAACACCGCAGGCGGTGACTCGATGAGCCACCGCCTGCGACGGAAGGTAAAGGAAGGTTACTTTATTACTTCTTGGGAGCCGGCGTGGCCGGCTTGGCGCCGCTCGGGGCGGCTGCGGGCTTGGCGCCGCTGGCTGCGGGCTTGGCGCCGCTCGGAGCTGCGCTGGGCTTTGCGGCGGCGCTAGCTGCGGGTTTGGCACCACCACCACCGCCAGGCTTGACCGCTGCGGGCTTGGCGCTTCCGCTCGCTGCGGGCTCCGCGCTGTCGTCGGGGTGCGCGCTGGTGAGGGCCGCGGCCACCGAGGTCTGCTTCACTTCGAGCTCGAAGCTGAAGCCACCCTTGAAGTGCGACGGGTCACCTTTGTACGCGTCCGAGACGTTGATCTTGTAGTCGCCCGGCTCGAGCTGGACTTCCGCGTCGTCGTGCTCGTCCTTGGCGAAGCTCTTTCCCGTCGCGTCGGTCACGTTGATGACCGGCTGAAGCGGGATTTTCACCGTGGAGGGAGCCTGCGCGTGGATTTTGTACGTGCCGGCCTTGGTGACCTTGAACGAGACGGTCTCGCCCGAGTCGTTGAAGACCTTGCCCGTGCACTTGTGGCCGGCTTCGGTCTGGTCGGTGATGTTGCAGTAGTTCACGCCGGGGGCCGGGGGATCCGCAAAGATAGCGACCGGGAGACCGATGAGAATCGACACGCCGGCGCCGATGAATCCAGCGAGCGACTTGGTCTTGGTGGAGCCGACGAGCGCGTCGCGGCCTTTGACGGACGCGAGCAGCTTGCCGAGCATTCCGTCTTCCTTCGTGATGGTGCCCGCGACGAGCTTGCCCATGACGAAGAGGTTGCCGGTCGGCGCAACGAGCTTCTCGATGCACTCGACGCCGTCGCCGGTCTTGTCACCGCCGGGAACGCTGACGCTCGTGCGGAACTGGCCGAACTGAACGTCGCCCCACGAGACGCCCTGCTTCTGGCTGAACGACTTCTCGAGCTCGACATCCATGCCTTTGCTCGCGTCGACCGCGACAGGTCCGGAGCCGTCGTTGACGAAGAACGTGGAGCCGACCTTCTGGGTCGTGATCGTGTTCTTGCCGGTCTCCTTCTTGGTGCCGTTCTCGGTCTGGACGTACTTGTGCCAGTGCTGGATGACTTCAATCTCGTAGTAGAGGCACGGCTTGCCGGAGCAAGGGGCGATGAGACCCTGTTGACCGGGCTGCACGGCACCTTCGGTGCTGATGCGCCCTTGGGGGTCCGCCACACTGGGGTTTGCAGCAACCTCGCCCGTCTTCTTGAACGGAGCAGCGAGGATTTTTTTCATCTTGAGATGCTGCATGAGCCCGACCACGCCAGCGATCAGAGCCA
>JAYUKI010001279.1:0-7603 GCA_043764595.1 Myxococcales bacterium
TCCGCGGGGGCATGGGGCGCATAGGTGGCCACGAGCGAGAGCCCGGGCGAACCGATGCGTGCAAATCCTTCCTCGGCGCGAGGTCCGAGCTCTTCGGCGGCCCGCCCACGTACGGCTTGCACACGAAGTCCGTGCTCGACCACGAGGGCTTCCCAGTCGGGCAAATCGCGGGCGGACGTGCCACGTGTCTCCAGAGCCCGCTGGCGCTCCCGAACCGCTCGCCTGTACGCGTCGAGGTCCGAGAGAAGCCCGGGCGAAAGGTGCGCGGCGACCCGATCGAGGAGCTTCCGTCGCTCGGCGCTTGGTCCCATGGAGAGCGCCACCTCTCCCGGATGGAACACGACCACCGGCGATCGCACCGCATACTCGAACAGCGACTTCGGACGCTTTCCGTCGATCTTCGGAGCGCGGGCCGCACCACGCAAACCCATCGACTGATCCCGAGCATCCGCCCCCTCACGAAAGCGTCCGCGCACGCCCGAGAGCGCCTCGCCGAAGAGAGACAGCTCGGCAAGCTTGCTGGTTCGAAAGCTCTTCGACGTGGCAAGCACGTAGGCCGCTTCGAGGACATTGGTCTTGCCCTGACCGTTGTCGCCCGAAAAAACGTTGAACGCGAACGAGAGCGCGTGCTCCCCGTTCACGAGGTTGCGAAACGCATGCGTGGCGAGGGATTCGAGGACCAAAGGGCGCACGGACGAACCTCAGAACGCGTCGACGAGAACGAGGATGGTCGCCACCCGACCTACGCCCACGAATCCAAAAGAACTTCCGAGCAGGCTCACGTACGCCTCGCGGCCACGCGATCCGGGCGCGTGCTCGGCATGGCTCAGATGCGCATCGGCATGATGACCGCGAGAAAATCGCGGTCGCTCTTGGTGCCATCTCCAGGGCGGAGAACCGCCGGATCGAGCTCACCCGAGAGGTTCAACGTGACTTCGTCCGTGGTGAGAGCAGCGAGCACGTCGAGGAAATACTTCGCGTTGAATCCAATCGCGATCGAGGGTCCGTCGTAGTCGACCGAGAGCTCGTCGAAGCCCTCGCCGCTCTCGGGGGACTCGCTCGAGATGCGCATGACTCCACCCATGCCGGAGGTGGCCGAGCGGGCCTTGTCGTCCGCGGCGGAGATGAGCGCGAGCTTCACGCCACCGGTGCGCTCGTTCGCGGCCACGGAGACGGCCCGGAGGGCGTCGGTGAACGCTGCGCGAGGGGCCTTCACGCTCTTCGCGAACGACTGCGGAATGACCTGCGAGTAGGGCGGAAACTGCGCGTCGACGAGCTTCACGCTGAACGTCATGCTGCCCGCCTGGAAGAACGCCGAAGAGCCGCTCTGCACGATGGTGAGCTGCGGGCGGTCGCCTTTTTGGCCTTCGGAGAGCACTTCGTCGCAAAGGCGGCGGAGCTCTTGGATGGCTTTCAGCGGGATGAGCATCGTGGCCGACGCCTGGCGACCCTCGACCTTGACCTCCATTTTGGAGAGGCGATGGCCGTCGGTCGTGACCATGCGGACGACGTCGCCGTCCCACTCGAAGAGCGCCGAGTTCAGGTGCGCGCGCGTCTCGTCGGTGGAGATCGAAAAGTGGGTCTTCGCGATGAGCTCCTGCAGCACGTCGACTTCGATCGCGAGCGACGGGGAGCCTTCCGCCGGCTGCGGAAGGGGCGGAAAATCCGTGCCTGGCATGCCACGAAGGGTGTACCGCCGGGCGCTTCCAGCAGCCTTCAGGGTGGTCTGGCCGTTCTCCTGGGTGGACAGCGAGACGGGACCGTCGGGCATCATTTTTACGCGATCGACGAGCTCTTTCGCCGGGAGCGCCATGCTTCCGCCCTTCGTGATCTCGGCGGCGATTTTGCCGCTCAAGCCGAGATAAAGGTCGGTCGCCGAGAGGCGAAGGCCCGAAGCGCCGTCGACGGTGAAGAGCACGTTCGACAGCACGGGCATCGTGCTCTTTCGTTCGGCGACGCCCTGCATCCGCGTGGCGAGTCTAAGAAGATCTTTTTTGGCGACGACGAGTTCCATGCGGGTCGAACTAGGTGCCCAAAATCGGAGCAATGGTCAAGCCACACCTCGCGTGAGGTCCCCGACTTTCGTGTTCCGCATTTTTGGCCCCGACGAATCGGTCGTGCGAAACGTCTCCGGCGAAGTCCCGAACGGTCCGTCCCGGTGAGCTCGGGTTCGGAGACTTTCCCCAGGCCCGGCTCGAGGTCTCTTCTCTTCATGGATAGAGAAATAAAGATCTTAGGGTGACAGTAGGCCCTGTGGAGGACGGGGATAACCCGAAAACATGAGAGATCTCCGAGTCTTGGATCCATGTTGGGATCGGGACAAACGGAGGAGGAACCCGGGGCAGCGGGGTGTGGGTAACCGTAGGACGGAGTGGTCCACGAGTTATCCACCGGTTGGCACGGCTCAAATCCACATAGCCAGGAGGGGGAGGAAGAGGGCCACCAAGAGGTGCCGAAGCGACCCTTTGGAGGTCCCTCCGGTACCTGGTCGGGGTCAGGCCTTGGCGGTCTTGATTTCGTCGCGAAGGACCGTGGCGAGCCGCTCGAGGAGGGTCCGTTTGGTCCGCTCGTAGGTCTTGGGTCCGACGTCGCCGGCCAAGTGTGCCCGCTCGAGGTCTTCGAGCTCTTCGAGGAGCGATTTCTTGGCCTCTCCTCGGTGGCGCGGGTCTTTGGCCCCGCTCGTCCCTGCGAATCCGAAGGCGATGGCGCCGAGAACGGCGGCGAGCGTCAGACCCGAAGCGATCCAGCGCGCGGGGCCGGCCGTGGGCAAATCACGAATTTCGACCTTGATTCGGGTTAGCGCAGGCTCTTCGCGACGGAGCTCGCGCTCGGTGACGAGGATGCGTTGGCCTTGGTTGTCGGTGCGAGGGTCGGCGGGGCCGAAGCCTTCGACGACGAGCTTCATCTGGGCGGATGCCGGCGCCATCACGCGTCCGGCAGCCACATTTGGAGGCATTCCGGCAAAAAGGGCGACGTCTCGAGCGCCCGAGTAGGGCACTTGCCAGCGAAATTCGACGTCGTGGCGCCCCGGTCCGAACGTGCCGCGGATGCGGGCGCCTTTCTTGTCGACGCTGTCGACGGCGACGTCGCTCATTTCTTGGGTGGCCGAGAGCGCGGTGAACTCGGGGGGGAGCTCGACCACGAGGTCTTTGGGAACCCACGCGGTTTTTCCGAAGTTGTAGAGGGACAAGACCTCCTGAACTTGGACGCGATCGTCCTTCATTTCGACGTAGAGGATGACCTGCGAAACGATGGTGGCCTGCGCGACCTCGTGGACGACCGGGTAGACGTGCAGGACGCAGCGAACGCCCTTGTCGGCGGCGAGCTGGAACGGAGGCACGGCGAACGAGGCGCCGTCTTTGGCGACCGAGACGCGGTACGCCACGAGCTGGCCGCGGTCCTGGTCCTTGAGCACGCAGAGGCCCTCGGCGTCCGTGGTGCACTCGACACGCCTGCGGCTTTCGCCCTTGGCGACGCTGTTGTTGATGATGCCGATCGTGACGAGCGTGCTCGGCAGCGGCTTTCCGTCCGGATCGAGCACGGCGATGCGAAGCGTGCCTGGAGGCAGGCTCGGATCGACCTCGGACGTATCGGGCGCGGGCTCGAACACCCCGTTCGCGTTCGTCGTCCCGCCGCCACGGCCGTTGCCTCCACGTGGAGCTCCGCCGCCGTGGGGATCTTGTCCCCCGTGGGGATCTTGTCCCCCGTGGGGATCGTCGTCGTCGTCGGCCAGATCGAGGGGCCCTGCGAGAACGGCACCCCCGTCGCGGTCTCGGGTTCCTGCGTCGCCTTTTGCCGCGGCGCCTGCGTCGCCGGCCGCCGAGACGCGCGAAGGAGCCGCGGTGCCTGCGTCGCCGGCCGCCGAGACGCGCGAAGGAGCCGCGGCGCCTGCGTCGCCGGCCGCCGAGACGCCCGAAGACAGCACACAAAGGCCGAGAGAAACCCCAAAGAAGAGGGCGGAAACGAGCTTCGGTCTACGCATTGTCGGCACGCTCCGCGGCAGGCTTTTCGGCAGGCTCCGCGCTCTCTTTGGCTTCTTCGTTCTTGGCCGAGGTCACGAGGCCCGGATGCGTCACGTCGCCGGGTCGGTCGGAGTCGGGTTTGGCTTCGGCCTCTTTGGCGATCGGGTCGTCGACGAGCTTCTTTTCGGTGTCGAAAAGAGCGTCGAGGTTCTTGGGCATCTCGATCGTCGGGGTGGCGAGGGTGGCTCCGCACGACTTGCAGAACTTCGCGTCGAGCTCGTTCGAGGTGCTGCACGCCGTGCAGACGGGCCTGCTGGGGACCGGTGCGTCGGTGTCTTCGGTCTCGCCGTCCGCTTCGTCGTCGGTCTCATCGCGCGTCTCATCGCGCTCGAGGGCTTCGTCTTTGGCCTGTGCGGCCTTGCCGGGAGCGCGAAACGGATCGCCTACGAGACCCACCTTTGCGAGGTGCTTCCGCAGGGCCAGCTCGGCGGCCTTGACGTGGGGCTCGATGGACTCGTCCATCTCGCGCATGAGGTCCTTGATTTCTTCACGATATCGAGAAGATAGGATGCCGTAGTCCTTCGCGTCGATCTTGCCGACGGCTTGCTCGCTCTCGAGATCCTTGAGCGCGCGAAGGAGCATTCTTTTTCGGTTCGCGAGGGCGTCGTTCGATGCCGAAAACGACGCGTGCTCGAGCTCCTCGGCGAGAGGGGCGTCGCCCGTCAGCGTGCGAAGGCTGGCCCAGAAGAGCGCGATGGTTCCGAGCAAAATTCCCGCGGCGAGGACCAGCAACGCCGGACCCGCGCTGAGGATGCTTCCCACGACCGCCGCCGCGAACACCGTGGTCAGGGGAATGGCGATGGCGGCTCCGCGCGCGAGCTTGCGTTCGTCGTCCGCGGGATCGCTGACGGGTCGTCCATCGTCCGCACCACGCGCCTGGGTCGGCGCGCGGTTTTCGCTCTCGTCGTCACGGCGGGTGCTCTTCTTCGACGCCTCGCTAGGCTTGGGCTTCTTTTTCCGAGCCTTTTCGGCGCTCTCGGACTGGGCCTTCTTCGTGTCAAGCGTCATCGAGGTCTTTCAGCTCGGCGTCGAGGCGGGCGTCCAACGCTTCGTTTCCGGCCGTGTCGGGCTCGGCGTCGTCTTTTGCCGGGGTCTTCACGACCGCAGGCGCGCGCCACTTCTTCAGCATGAAGCCGAGACCTACGGCGCCGCCCGCGATGACCGTGAGCGGCACGACGTAGATCGACTGCATCGCGCCCGTGTTCGGAGGAATCGCGAGCGAGGCCGTGCCGAACTGCGCGGCGTATTCGGCCACGATTTGGTCCTTCGAGGTGCCCGCCGCGATTTTCTCGCGGAGCTTCTCGCGCATCTCGTCGGCCTCGCCGCAGCCGCACGTGGAGAGAAGATCGCGTGCGCAGGTGCCGCACATGCAGCGCAGCGCCCCGAAAATTTCCTTCTCTTTCGCGTTTTCGATCTTCACCGTGCCCGAGTGAAGGCTGGACGTTCCTTGGGCGAACGCCGGCGAGGGCATGAGCGCCAGGATGAGCCCGAGCAGGATGCTCGCGGTGACGGCGGCGGTGCCTCGTGCGAAGCGCCACCCGCGGGATTCTTCTTCTTGGAACTCGGGCCACATGCCCACGAAGCTGCCCATGATGAGCACCAAGCACCCGAACCAGATCCACCCGACGAGCGGGTTGATGTGCACCTGGAGCGAGGCCAGCTTGCTCTGCGGGTTGATGGTTCCGACCACGACGTAGAGGTCGTCGCGGATGGAGTGGAGCATGGCGACCTCGGTGGTCGGAGACTCCGGCATCTTCTTGTAGATGAACTTGGCGGGGTTCAGCGTGCCGAGGTCTTTGCCGTTTTCGGTGACCTGGATGTCCGCGAAAACCATGCGTTTTTCGGTGTCTACCTCCATGCGCGGGCCCTTGTAGGTGAGCTTCAAGCGCTGGACCTCCAAGGACTGGCCGGGAGCGAGCGAGGCCTCTTTGTCGATGGTCCACGACTTCCCGGTGAAGCCGAGGAACATGAACACGATGCCGAGGTGCACGATGTAGCCGCCGTAGCGACGACGCGACGTCGGGGGCAACGTGACCATCGTGTAGAGGAAGCCCGGCAGGAGCGCGAAGTAGTAGAGAAACTTCGGAGTGGTGTCGGCCTTGGTGCGTGCCCGGGCGATGTAGAGGAACACGAACTCCTGCACGATGACCGCCGCGTTGAACACGCAGAGGGAGAGCGCAAGGACCGGCGTGATGGCGTTGAAGCCACGGAGCGCTTGGCCGAGCGCGCCTCCGTAGATGGGCTCGCTCCACACGACGGCGGGGTAGCCGAGCTTCGTGCCCAGGGCGAAGTGAAGGACGGTGAAGACGGCCGTCACGGCCACGGGCCGGAGGAAGTTTTTCCGGAGAAGCTCGTCGCTGGTTTTTTTCCAGCCGAAGAGCGTGCCGGTGCCCATGAGGAAGAAGATGACGAGGCCGATCGGCTGGACCCACGCGTTGTAGTAGGGCGGGCCGACGGTGACCTTTTCGTTCCAGAGCGCTTCGCTCACCATCGGGAACGTGGTGGCCGCGAGCACGAACAACATGAAGCTCAAGAGGCCCCAGTTGTTCAGCATGAACGTGAACTCACGCGACCAGAGCGACTCGAGGCGCGGCAGCGTGGAGACGAGCTTGAGGCCCTGCGTGAGGCGCCTGTAGACGAGCTCGAGCGCCGCGTAGACCGCGCCGCCCGCGAGGAGCGAGAAGGCCAACACCTTGATGAGCGTGCGCTTCAGGTTGTACGCCGTGGCGGCATCGGCGGCCATTGCGCCCGGTGCGTTCGAGAGCGCCGCGCCGCCCACTTTGCTCGCCACGAGGTACGAGCCCGTGAGGAGAAGAAGCATGGCCCAGCCGGTGATCATCGCGGCCCTGCGGAGGCGCGGCGAGGGGGGAAGATCGCGGAGCTCGGGCCAACGGTAAAGAATGAGCGTGAAGCAGAAGCCCGCGACGAGGACCAAAAACCACACGAAATACTCGCCGATGGACGACTGCGCGAACGAGTGCACGCTCGCGATGGTTCCCGAGCGCGTGAGGAACGTGCCGAAGATGGTCATGAAGAACGTGAGGCAGATGAGGAAGACGTTCCACACCTTCATCATGCCGCGGCGCTCTTGGATCATGACCGAGTGCACGAACGCGCTGATGACCAAAAACGGCATGAAAGCCGCGTTTTCGACGGGGTCCCAGGCCCAGTAGCCGCCCCAGCCGAGCTCTTCGTAGGCCCACAGCATGCCGAGCGTGTTGCCGATGGCGAGGAAGAGCCAGGCGAACAAGGTGAACTTGCGGCAGGCCTTGATCCACTCGTCCCCGAGGCGACCCGTGACGAGCGCGGCCACGCAGAACGCGAAGGGAATCGTGCATCCGACGAAGCCCACGTAGAGGCTCGGCGGGTGGATGATCATGTAGAAGTTTTGAAGGAGTGGGTTCAAACCCTCGCCGTCGGTGCGGGCGCCGGCCACGCTCGTCGAGAACGGGTTGGCCGCAAACGCCATGAGAACCGTGAAGAAGATGACGACGGCCATCAGCGTGGCCAAGATCGCGGGCTGGAGCTCGAGGTGCTTCTTTCCGAGCGAAAAGACGCACGTTCCGATGTAGAGGCTGAGC
>JAYUKI010001280.1:0-7593 GCA_043764595.1 Myxococcales bacterium
GAGACCGACGCGAGGCTTTTGCCCGATTCGCTCGCACCGGAAGCCTACTCCCGTAGTCCGAGGAGCGGAGCGACGAGGCCACCTGCCGCAGCGAGAGGATCGGCGGGAGATGGCACACCCATGTCGACCGGGCCTTAGTCGCTGCCACCGTCGCTCGCGTCTTCGGTTGGGGCTGCATCCTTCGAGGCGTCTGCGGCGCCTGCATCCTCTGGTTTGGAGCGTGGCCCCAAGAACACGCGCATGAACGAAAACGACTCCCCCGCCTCGGTGCTTTGGGTTCCCGTGTATTTTACACCCTCATAGGTGACCGGAAAGGGAAGTTGCTCGCACTTCGGGCTCGTGGCCGTCACGGTGACGGGCACACCCGTGGCGACATTGTAAAACAGCGCGCCATTGTTCGCGCCGGCCGCGAGGGAGGTTCCCGTTCCCGGCAACCCACCTTCGGTATACCGAATTTCGGCCCCAGGCGGGTCGAGGGTAAGCACCGTTCCGCCTTCGGAGGCGCAGCCGCGCATGGGGACGACCCGAATGGCAAGAAGGCCCCGCGTCGCGTCGTATCCCTTCAAAAAAGCCGAAAGCAGATTCGCCGTTTGTTTGGTGAGCACGAGGGAGTCGCCCCGCTCGTAGGGGTCCGAGTCGACCACGTATTCTTGCTCGATGAGCTGGTAGTGCTCGGGAGCCGTGACCCTCATTTGGATGGGTTTCCCGCGCGGAACGACGACGGTGTAGCGACCCTCGGCGTCGGTGACGACCTTGTTGCCAGCGGCGCTCACCGTGGCTCCAGCGACCGGTGTGTTGGCTTGGATGACCGCCGCGCGTCCACTCTGGCGCACCTCGGTGGAGCCCACGGTCTCCCCGGCTTCGGAGGAACGGGCGTCGGCCGTTTCGACCTCGGGCAGAGGGGTGGTCGAAGGTGCCGTCGTGCATGCAAAGCCGAGGGCACTCACGAGAACGGGGGCGCCGAGGCCAACGAGGAGCGCGCGAAGTCGGACACGCGAGCGAACGAAGAACATATCCCATTCTAGCCGGATCTTCAGTCACGCGGGGCGAGCGTTTCGGATCCCCTTCGGTGCGCGTCGAATCTCTTGCCCCGCTCGTCTTCGACCATCCCGTCATCGCTATGACGCCGGCGTCACGTTCGGTCGCATCGACGGCGATGTGTTGGCGGCCGCCCGACCGCAATCCGCGCACTTGGCCTGGACCGCGAGTCCTCTTCGGTTGGCGCGATTGCTGCTTAAGGGAAGGTCTCGTAGGTATCACCGAAAAGGCCGCTGGCGCGGCGCCCGAGAGGGTGGGTGGTGGAAGGCTTGGTTCGACTCCAAGACCTACGACCAAAGGCTAACTCGACAGCAAGCCTCCGTGCCTCGCGTAAACGGCGGATCTCCTCGAGCACGAGCTATGCGCAAGTTCCCAGGCTTGCCGCTCGCGTGGGGCAAAGCTATACCCGGTCGATGGTGCTTCGTCGTCGGATCGTGTGGCTTTCGTGTGCTCTTTTGCCTGGTGCGCTTGCGCAGTTGGCCTCCTGCAGCGAGTCCCCGACCCCTTCAGCCGTGGATGCCTCGTCCGAGATCGTCCCGTTCGACGCAGGCCCGAAGAAGCCTGACGCGGGGGGCGATGCCGCACTGCCGCCGGTCGTTCGCAAGCCGCCGGTCTTGCCGTCGTGCTTGGGCGACACCCTTGCCCTTCGCGCCGCTGGGGAAAAGGCCTACGTCGCCGTGAAGATGAGCCCGCCCACGGACGCGTCCGTTCCCGACGCCGGAGAGGCTGGCTCGCCGGCTTCGAGCATCGGCGACTTTCTCGTCGACTTCGGGTCGAACAGCTCCACCATCGACCTCAACGGTTTCAAGGGATCCACGCCGCCGACGCCTTCGAGTTGCTTCGGAGACGCCAGCATTCCGGGCGCGAGCTGCTCCTTTCCGCATTTCGACTTCTTCGGCCCTTGGGGCACGGTGGCGCTCTCCACGGCGGACTATGGCGTCTTGTTCAGCTCGTTGCGCCAGTCCGGAATCATTGGCACGGACTTTCTTGCCAATTATCCGTTCACGCTCGACTACGAAAATGGTCGTATTTGGCGTGGCTCGAAGACCGCGTTTTGCAGCGACGCCCAGCTCCTCGCCGCCGGGTTCTCGCCCATTCCTACCGGTGGGTTCTTCGTGAACGACTCGAGCAAGCTTCGGCCACTGTCGGAGGTCATCGCGGCCCCGGACGCCGCCACGACGAAGAACTTCGTCGTTCCAAATGTGCCTACGATCCCTATTACCATCGGTGGAGTCAGCGCTCTGACCCAGCTCGACACTGGCTACGACGACCGCGTCACGCGCCATGCGCTCAACATCAATCAAGCGCTCCTCGAGCAGCTTCGAGCGAAGGACCCTGGGCTCCTCACTCGGACGCCCGACGAAGACTTGTTCCTGACGACGTGCGTCGGGGGCCTGAGCCAAAAGGCCGAGGCGTACACGCTCCGGAAAGGCACCGCGGTGGACTTCATTGCTCAAGGCGGCGAGGTCGGTCGTCGCGACGTGGGCAACGTGGTCTTCGTGAAAGAGCAATCTGCCGACGCCGCGAGGTGCGGAGGCATCGACACCTGGACGGTCCCGGCCGCGCAAATGGGCGCTTCGTTTTTGGTCGACTCGTTCGCAGTGGTGTTCGATCCGATCACGTCACGCGTCTGGATTCCGCGCTAGGAGGCCGGTGCTTTTCGCCAATACCTTCGCCAGGCGTCGTCGGACGTCCTCGCCGACAGGAGGCCGGTGCTTTTCGCCAATACCTTCGCCAGGCCGTCGTCGGACGTCCTCACCGACAGGAGTCGGCTCCGGGCGATCCTCCTAGGCCTGGCTTGGTCTTGACGAAAATCATCCGGCCTCCTCTTTTGGGTTCTCGAGAGTCGTTCGTGGTCCGTATCGGTCGTTTCACAATCTCGCGCAACGCCTGTCGCAGCTTGCCATTCGCCAGGGGTCAATTGGGGGAGAGCCGGTGAGGCTACCGTGGGTACGTCCCCGCGAAGCTCGCTTCCCATGATGGTGAAGGCTCGGTTTGGTCCTTAGGATCTTTTAGGTCCAGGGGCGAAAATCCCCCATCGCACGAAGTGCGACCAAAATGAAACACGGTTGTCGAACGGGCGTGTGAGTCGCCCCTTTTTTGGCTTAGCGTTCGCGGCGCGCGTAAGGGGCTCTCTTCTTCGCGCACTCCCGGGGACGAAGGAGACGGCCATGAGCAACACCGAAACGACCGCGAAGTACGACACCGTGGCGAACGAAGACGAGCTTTGGCTCGTGAAGCTGCCGAATGGCGCGATTCGTTCGATGACCATCGACGCCATGGACGAGGCGTTCCAGGCGGGGGAGCTCGACGAAAGCACTCCCGTGCAGGCTCCGGATGCCGACGGATGGTCTACCCTCGCTGCCGTGGCCGGGCTCGACGAAGACGCGACTCCGCCCGCGGGTGCCGTGGCTCCGTCCTACGAATCCGTCGTCGCCGAGACGCGAGACGAGGACTCCCGGGAATCGCGCGACTCGATTGGCCCGTCTTCCTCGAATGCACCGAGCCTCGCGCCGATGGTCGCGTCGATTGCTCCGCCGAGCAGCACGTTTTCCGTCGACGAACGTTCGCGCCGAGCGCCCGTGCCTGCTTCGTCGCTCGATGTGGCCCGCTCCTCGGTCGCGGATCTCGATGCCGAGCTCGCGATCGCCGAAGCATATGCTCGCGCCGGAAAGAGGCGAATGGCATTTACGATGGCGTTCGTGGCGGTCGGGGCCGTCGTGTGTGGGGCAGCCGTGAGCTTCGTCTCCGGGAACGCGACTCCCGCCCCACCTGTGGCCGCCAAGGCGCCCGAGGCCGTCGCTCCGCCACCCGCGGTCGACCCCGCCACGGCCTTCGAGAAGCCCGCACTCACCGAGGAGCAAAAGAAGCGCCTCGCCGATGCCGACAAGGCGCGGAATGCCAAGAAGGGCGCAGGATCGCCCAATAGCGCTCCGCTCCAGGGCACGAAGTCCGGCACGAAAGAACCGGGCTCGCCCTTCCACCAGGGTGGCGACAAGTTCGATCCGTTGAACGGAAGCCTCTGACGCCTGGATTGCGCTAAACCTTACTAAATAACCGTTCACGATTCTCAATCAGGTGACGAGGTCGTTTTGGGCTCGGGACCCAAAACCAGGTGGGGCCCTGTCGTCCGATGACAGTCATCCGAAATCAGCGGACTTGATCGAAGATCATGACCGCGGATTTCGTCGTTCCGTCGGCAGAGCGAAATCCAGACTGCGCGGACCGGAACCGCCCGGGCGACCTCGCGGGCGTGTCACGTGCTCGTCCGGTCAGCTCGGCACATGAGCAGTGCGGAGCTGCCGTACGAACACCTTTGTTGCGGCGCCTCGCCGGCCAAAGTAGCGTCCGGACTTCGTATGAAGGGGACACCTCTCGTGAACGCACGCACGTCGTTTTTTGTCGTCTTTTCTGCCCTCGCGCTGACCGTCGCGGCATGCGACTCCGAAACCGCCGCCGATCCAACTCGCGTGAACCTCGGGCGATGCACCTGCGTTTGCCGCGCCGACGAATCCGGATCGCTCTCCGCCTGGGGCGCGACGTTCGTCGAGACACCCGAGAGCAAGGCCTGCCTCGACGTCTGCAGCGGCTACGAAATTTCGCTCGATAAGAAGACCTGCCGGCCGGAGTTCAACTCCAAGTTCGAGGCGCCTCGTGTCGCCGCCGTAGCCGATGCCGACTTCGACGGAGTCCCCGACACGAAGGACAGCTGCCCGAACGAAAGTGGCCCCGCATCGAACGGAGGCTGTCCGGCCTTCCGAAGTCTCGGAGCCGCCCAGACGAACCTCGACTCCGACGGAGACGGCATCGCGGATGACTCGGACAAGTGCCCGAAGGAGCCCGAGACCAAGAACGGCTTCCGCGACGACGACGGCTGTCCGGACGAAGTGCCGGCGGCGCTCGCAAAGTTCTCCGGCGCGATCGAAGGCGTGGTCTTCAAGACGGGCTCCGCAGAGCTCGACGCGAAGTCAGCACCCGTTTTGACCAAGGCAGCGGAAGTATTCAAGAAATACTCGGACATTCGCGTCGAGATCGCCGGCCACACGGACAACGCTGGCAATCCTGACGTGAACACGACGCTCTCGCAGCGGCGCGCCGAGGCGGTCAAAGAGTGGTTCGTGAAGCACGGAATCGTCGCCAGTCGGCTCGAGGCCAAAGGCTATGGCCCATCCAAGCCGGTCGCCGGCAACGACACCGATGCGGGCCGCTCGAAGAACCGCCGCGTCGAGTTTCACCCGATTCAGTAGCGCCCGAGCGCTCGGGCATCCGCTCTCAAATCGCGGGGAGGCGACCAGCTGTGCAGCAGGATCGCTCTAATCCCGCATCGCGTCCATCGGATCGATCTGTGCGGCGCGCCACGCTGGAACGATCGAGAGACTCACGAATGGGCCCAGCACCGCGAGCGAGATCCCCAGAAGCTGCGCAAGATCGACACGTGGCGTGAGCTTCGCTTCGGGGTAGAGCACTCCAAAACCGGAGAGCGCGGGGCGGAAAAGGGGGGCGTTCGCGAAGAACACCCATCCATACCCGATGAAGAGACCCATCGCTGTAGCGAGCACCCCCACGAGGAGGGCTTCGGCGAGCTTCTCCGAGAGCACATCGGACGTGGACCATCCCACGGCTTTGAGCACGGCAATTTCGCGGCGCTCGGTTTCGCCGACGCCACTCAATCGGTCCCAGGCGAGCACCAAGAGAGCCAGAAATACGGGCGCCGAAGCCGCGAGGACGATTCCCGAGCGGCGCCCGAAGGCGAGCGTGTGGGCGCGCTCCAAGAGCTTTTTGTCGACCACACGAGCCTCGGGCATCCGCTCGACCACCGTCTTGGCTACGACTCCCGCTTCTTCCGGATTCGTGAGCTCGAAGGACAAGTCGGTGGCGTCGTCCGGACCCAACCCAAGCACTGCGCGGGCGTCCGCGTTCGTCATGACGATCACGTCGTTCGTGAAGAGATCGATTGACGAAGCGAACGTGCCGACGAGCTTCAACGAAGGCGCTTTCGGGTTCGGGGAAGGGAGGCCGAGCTCGTCTCCGACCTGCACACCGAGAAACTTCGCCACGGCAGCGCCTGCGACCATTTCGTGGGCATCGGGCGTGAGATCGCGTCCCTCGGCGAGAGTGCCTTTTACGGCCTCGAGGGGGGGCGAGCCTTCGCGCGTTCCCATTACGACGACGTTCGATTGCAGCGCGGGCACGAACACGTAGCCCCACACGCGCGGCGTGATCGTGCGCACCGAGTCGATGCCTTCGAGCTTGTGTGCGCTTTGCACGGAAATCGTGGCGGGCCTGCCGCCGACGAGACGCGAGACGACGAGCTCCGGCAAGGCCGAACGCGCCGCGTCCGATTCGCCGCGCAGGGCATCGGCCAGGAAAAGCACGGCCGACACGAGGGCGACTGCGAACGCGAGGCCGCCTCCGAGGGCGAAGGCCCGAGCCTTCCTTCGACCGAGGGAACGCAGCGCGAACACGAGGAGCCCGAAGGTCATGGTGTCCCTTTTTTCGTGCCGGTTCCGGCGTGCGTCACGGCGTCTGCAAAGGCCGCCTTGGGCACGCCGATGAGACCTCCCGCGGGGTCCGGATCGGGCAAGCCCGGGCCATCGGCGAAGGCTGCTTGAGGCTCTTCGAGGGTGAGAAATCGGAGGTGGCGTGACCCGCCCGCGAACGCGAAGTCCGCCGAGGGCATGCGCCGTACGGCGGCGAGACGCGAGGGGCGCGAGGCGAGCTCGTTCTGTCTCGCGTGGGCCGCGTGGGCAGCGATCCCGACGATGGAAAGCGGGAGGGACGCGAGCACGAACACCGAAATCAGGGCGTGCACGCCGTGTCCGAGACGACCCGAGCTTGGTTCGTTCACGCCCCGCCCATAGGCATGAAGAGCATGAAGAGCTTGGTGAGGAGGAAGTCGGCGATGAGGATCGAGATGCTCACCGCCACGACCGTGCGTGTGGTCGAGAGGCCGACGCCTTCGGTGCCGCCCGTCGTGCGAAGCCCGTAGTGGCAACCGACGATGCCGATGATGAATCCGAAAAAGGGCGTCTTCATGAGCCCGCTGAAGAAGTCGCCCATCTTCACGGCTTCGAGCGACGACGCGATGAAGTTCGACGGCGCAATGCCGAACTGGAGGGAGCAAATGATGATGGCGCCCACGGTGCCGAGCATGAGCGCATAGACGCTGAGCATCGGCATGACGATGACGCTGGCCAAAACCCGGGGCAAAACGAGCTTTTTCGCCGGATCGGCTCCGAGCGCGCGGATCGCGTCCACTTGCTCGGTCACGTTCATCGCGCCCACTTCGGCGGTCATGCCGCTGCCGATCCGGCCACCGACGATGACGGCCGTGAGCGTGGGGGCAAGCTCGCGCAAGAACGAAAGCACGATGACGCGCGGGATGTACTCGAGGCCGCCGAAGCGCTTCAAACCGAACGCGAACTGGATGGTCATGACCATTCCGATGAAGATGCTAGTCACGCTGACGATGCCCATCGACTTCACGCCGAGGGCTTCCATCTGGTGGAGCGTCGACTTGACCTCGAAGGGGCGCTTCCAAAGCATCCGGAACGT
>JAYUKI010001281.1:0-7591 GCA_043764595.1 Myxococcales bacterium
GCTTGGAGACGGAGGCAGCATCGACCCGCACCAGGCAATCGGCCGCCCGTCCCACGACGACAGGCTGGCCGTCCACGAGGGGGACGAGCCGATCCTCGATGCCACCAACGCTCACCAGGAGGACCAGACGTGGCTCCTCCGCACGGAGGCTCGGGACGTCGTCCTCGGTTGCGTCATCGTAGGAGCCAGAGCTCGGCATGGCACCAGATGCTACACGAAGGGAGAACCAGAAGGCACCACGGGTGCGAAGCCACGGCGAAGCCAAAGAGACGCATACAGCTGCATCTCCGGCTAGTCCCCGCTCCCAAACAGGAAGGCTGGACCCTCACCAAAGTATCTGGTCGTTCCCGCCAAACGCGAAGACAGAAGCCTGCGGGTTGGTTGGATCTCGAGGATGCGGGGGCCGACGGCGGCGGCGGCGCCAGCGACGCGAGCGACGCTGACACGGACTGAGCCGCCACTACCGCGCCGCATCCCGAGGCTGTGCCGGGAGCGATGGGCTGTCGGTCGGGGCTTAGCCGTAAGCGTTTCCGTCTGCGTCGCGGAGCGTGAGCATCGACGCGCCTGTTTTGGCGGCGAGCGTCAGTCGTACATACCGTCTCCGCGCTCTCGCTCTTAGAGCGTGTTCTCCGTCGCGGCGCGTGAAGCCTCGAGCAGCTTGGTGGCCGCGTTCGTGTCGCCGTCGGGGGTGGGGCGTGCCTGGGTCGTGGGGGCCGGCGGGCTCGCGGTTATGGGAGGCGGGCTCACCGCGCGGGCCTTGGCCTTGGGTGCCGCGGAGGCCCTTTTCTGGGGTGGTGGGCTCGACGGGAGCTCGAGGTTGGTCTTCGGGCTCTCTGCGGCGTGCGCCAACGTGCGGTCGTCGACGGGGGCGGGCAGGACAGGAGTGGCCGCGACGGGGGACTTGGGTGGGATGAGCGTGGCCGCTGCGAGGTGGGCTCCTGCGGCGCCCTTCGGTGCGGGGCCCGCGAAGCTCGCGCCGAAGAGAACACCGGCCGCGAGCCCGACGACGAGCAACGCCCCACCTACGAGCCCACCCGAGTGTCGTGGCCTCATCGCGAGCACGGCCGCGTCGTCGTCGAGCGCGGCGAAGGCCGTTTGGGTGTCGGTCGCGGGGCTCGATGCGGTCGTCGCGATGGGGCCCGCGGGCGCGAAAAAAGGTGAAAATAGGCGCCGAGCCGTGTCGTCGGAGGGCGTGGCAGAGACGAAAGCGGTGGGCGTCGGCATCGTGGGGCGCGTCGGTAGCGGAGCCACGCGTGCCGGAGCAGGGCTCGCGATCAAGGGCTTCGTGATCGTGATCACGTCGGCCACGACCTCGGCGCTCGAGTCTTCGTCGGTGAAGCTCTCCCTAGAAGGCCTGGGTCGGTTGGTGCACGGGGAGAGGTGCGCGTACGAGCGAAACGACAGGTCCGGTCGCGTCGGGCGAGGCCGAGGCACCGCGGCTTCGGGCTTGGGGGGGACGGGGGCGCTCGTCGCCTTACGGACGTCTCGTAGGGCCTTCGCCATCGATAGCGCCGTGTCCACGTGGGTGGGCCCGAAGTCCATGTCGGGAGACATGTCGAGCTCGGTTCGGGTGGCCTCGGGGTGAGGTAGGGGATAGCGCACGAGATGCGTGCTGCATCGATCGGACCAACCGGACAGGTTCGAAAAATCCGGCCAAAACGTGCCGCCGGGCTCGTGCGGACCGTCCTTCGAGCGCCCGCGGCGTGCCTCACCCCTGGATCGACTGCCGATGATCGGGCGGATCGCCTGCCGCTCGAGGCGTGTGGCTCGCGTGCTCGGACGAGCGTCGACAACGCCCGCCGGGTCACGTCGAGGCGCTGCGTGAGCTTGGGCGGGAGCATCGACTGCGCCCTCGGACTCCTCACAAACCGCCGAACGCCGCGACCCTTTGGGGCCGCGGCGCTCGGAGCTTCAGATGAGCACTCTCACATTCCGGTGCCGAGGAAGACTCGGACGGTCTTGCCGTTCTTCATGTGCACGTCGAGGTCCGACTGGCCGACCACGGTGCTCCTGCCGTTGGTCTGGTAGGCGTGGGCCAGCTTGGCGGGGTCGAGGCCGGTCATGTTGATGGTCGCTCCCGAGAGACCCGCCGCGATTTGCGGGTCGACGAACCGCTTGTACTCGTTGCCCTGGATTCCGAGGACCACCGACTCGACGCTCGCGATGTCCCCCATGTCCCGGATCTCGATTCGGTCGCTCGCCTGGACGTAGGTGACGGGCGTGCCGTCTTGGGTCTTCGTCTGCGTCGCGGCCTCTTTGGTGAAGAGCTTCGCGCCCTTCGGGGTCGAGCGCTCGTCGTAGAAGGAGATGTCGCCCAGGTCGACCGTGAAGAGGTTGAAGGACTTGTGGAAGAACGAGGTGTCGACGTGCAGCGTGGGCGAGAGGTGCGGGAAGAGGCCCAGCTCGAAGTTGTTCGAGGCGTCGTAGGTCATGCTCGCGGGGTACACGGTGAGGTCGGCTTCGTCTTTCACTCCGAACATCACGTCGCCCAGGTCGGCTCGTACGCTGGCCTTGAAGATCCAGGCTTTCACCTGCGCCTCGAGCCCGAGGGCCGCGGCGATGCCGGCTTCGACCTCGACGTGCGCGTTGCCCTGCGCCGAGCCCTCGACCGCGCCGAGCGAGGTGTAGGCCGTGGTCATCGCGAGGTCGCGGTCGACCGTGAACTTTCCGCCCACCGCGTAGGAGAAGCCGATCTTGCCGGGCTGCGTGGTGTCTTGGGCGCTGCCGAGCTCGATGCGCGGGGTCATCACGGTGACCGAGCCGTTGGCCTTCACCGAGAACTCGACCTTCACCGGCGCGTTCACCGCCACGCTGCCGAAGAGCGGGATGCCCCACTCGGCGACGGGCACCTCGAACAGCGTCTTCTCGCACGTGCCCTCGAAGCTTCCGGCGAAGCCGATTTGGCCACCGACGCGCACGTGGGGCGTGAGGTCGAGGGCGATGCTCGGCTTGCCGCCGTTCCACTTCGCGTCGGCGACGAGCTTGGTCTCGGCGGTGGAGTAGAGCGCGCTCCAGTCGATCTTGCCGGCCGACTTCGAGGTCTCGCAGGTGAGCGCCTCGCCCAGGGGCTCGCCGGGCTGCGGGTAGGCGACGAGGTGGCGAACGGCCTTCTTCTCGGCCTCGGCGAACGTCGCTTCGGACGCCATCACTTTGCGTCCGTCGGCGAGCACGACGCCCACCGTGACCGGGGCCGTCGCGCCGAGGCTCGCACCCGCAGTGTTGGTGAAAGAGAGCGCGCCACTCTCGACCATGTTCGCGTCGTGCAGCGGGCTCGAGGTGAGCACGCCGCCGAAGTCGACGTAGCTCGCGAAGTCGGCCTGCGAGACCGCCGCGCCAATCGAGACCTCGTAGGCGCCGCCCGGGGTGCCGGTGCCGGTGACATCGCCGCGCACCGTCGTGACGAGGAGGTCTTTCTTGGGGAAGTAGATGGCGCGGACGCCGCTCGGGCCCATTCCGGCCGCGTCAATCGCGGCCTTGGCGAAGCTGCGGTACGTCTCCTGGCTCGCGAAGGTCATCGCGCCGACGCGGTCGTTCGAGCCCGGGGTGGCGGCGTAGAGCGAAGCGAGCGCCTGGTCGTTCGTGCGGTCGGCGAAGTCGGTCGCGAGCTGCTCCGGCACGCCGTAGGTGCCGAGCTGGAGGGCCGAGGGCTCGAGCGCCTCGTCGTCGACGATGGCCGTGCCGGGCATGGGGAGCGCCGAGAGAACCATGACCTTCGCGGTCGCGTTGCCCGCCGCATCGAAGGTGGTGAGGAACGTGTTCCCGAGCTTGCCCGTGAGCGTCACCGTGAGCTCGGCGCCCGCCACCGTAGCCGTCGCGACGCTCGGGTCCGAGGAGACCACACCGCCCGCCGCGACCGCCGCCGGAGCACCCGAGACGTTGCGGGCGAGGGCGATGGTGAGCGCGCCGTCGGTCCGGGGGTTCGCGACCACCGTGCCGCTCGAGCGGACGAACATCGAGGGTCCGGCGGGAGCCTCGGAGGCGAGCGCCTTCACGCCGAAGGACTTCTTGGGGCGGAGCGCGTCGCGGCGGGAGACGATCTCGTGGTCCTCACCGACCACCACGCTGTGGTGTTTCGTCGAGCGGGTCACTTCGGCCGCCGAGGGCACTTCCGAGGAGTCGCCGGTCGGGGCCGAGCAGCCGATGACGGTGGAGAGGGCGGTGAAGGAGAGAGCGAGGAGAGCGGCGTTGAGCTTGTTCATGATGACCCCTATTGCGCGCGCCGTGCCAAGCGCTTTGCCTATGGAATCATTGATGAAAACGACTTCGGAGGGCCTGGGGATCGTACCGGTACAGGTGGTCCGGTACAGGCTGGCGGGATACCATGCTCGTCGATGCACGAACCACCGACGCTCGCCCTGGAGATTCGTCCCGACAACCTCTCGGGCTTGGCCATTCGAGCGCTCATCACCGAGCACTTGCGGGGAATGCGCGAGGTCTCACCGCCTTCGAGCGTTCACGCGCTGGACCTCGACGCGCTCCGCGCCCCTGGGCTCACGTTCTGGTCGGCCTGGACCGGCGGTGAGCTCGCCGGCATGGGTGCGCTCAAGCGTCTTGACGACCAGCGTGGTGAGATCAAGTCGATGCGCGTGGCGGCCTCGTTTCTCGGACGCGGGGTCGGGCGCGCGATGCTGCTTCACATCGTGGCCCAGGCAAAGGCTACGGGCCTCGGCAGCCTCTGGCTCGAGACTGGCAGCACACCGGCCTTCGCTGCGGCCCTGGGGCTCTACGAGCGGGAAGGGTTTTCGCGCTGCGGCCCCTTCGGCGACTACGTGCCCGACGCGTTTAGCGTCTTCATGACCCGCACCCTCTGAAGGCGAGCCAAGGGGCACCGGGAAACAGAGGTGCTTCGGTGGTGCCCTTAGCGCTTCTTCCGGAACGATCCCTCGACCGACACGTCGACCGGCTCGGCGGAATCGTCCGGGAACGAGCTCTCGTCGCGCCGGGTTACTCCACTTCCCCAGCAGAAGACGCGGCCTCCCGTGAGCGCGCAGCTTCGATCGAGGCCTAGGGAGAGCGCCGTTGCGGGGCCGGGCAGTCCTTTCACGAGGACGGGGGCGTTCTGCTCCGTGGTGGTGCCGTCGCCGAGCTGCCCATGATCGTTTTGGCCCCAGCAGTAGATTGCGCCCGTCGCGAGCCGCGCGCAGGCATGCCTGCTTGCGCCGATCGCGACCTCGACCGCTACGCCAGGGAGCGGGATCGGCACGGGTGTGCTGCTCGACGCATATTCGCCTTTCGGGCCCTTCGGACCGAGCACGCCCGTGGAGGCCGTGCCCCAACAGGCGACGGCACCTCGCCGATCGATCGTGCACGTGAGCGATTCGCCCGCGCGGACGATCGCGACGTCCTTCAGCTTCGGCAAGAGGGCCGGTCGAGGGACGTTGCGCGTCGCCGCCGGGAAGCCGCACGCGCCGGAGTTGTTTTGACCCCAGCACGACACACGACCGTCCGGCATCGCGGAGCAGGCGTGGGCGTGGCCCACTCCGAGGGTCGCGGCTCCCTTGAGGATCGCCTTTCCTGGAGTCGTCTTCTCGCGTCCGACGTTGTCGGGGAGCCGACCGTCGCCGGCTTTTCCGAACTCGCTGTCGCCCCAGCAGTACACGTCGCCCGTCGTCGTCCGTGCGCACATACGGGCATAGTCGACCGAGATCTCGGCGACCTGCGAGAGCCCGACCACGGGCCCCGGCTCGAAGCGGTCTTTCTCCGTGCCGTCGCCGAGGGCGCCATAGGCGTTGTTTCCCCAGCAGTACACCTTCGCGTCGGCGCCGATGACGCACGAGTGGTTCATCCCGCACGCGATGCGCTGGGCGCCCTTGAGCGACGGAACCTCGGGCTCCATCTTCCCCACGACGAACCGCCACACACGGCCCTCCGCGTCGAGCCCACACGTGGCCTCGGACGGCGAGAGCTGTGCGATAAGCGGCGTGTTCGTCTTGGCCGCGGCAGGCATTGGAGTCGCGAGCGGTGTGCGGGTCGGGCGCGCCATTGGCTGCGCGGGTTGGGGCATCACGGCGGTCTTGGGCTCTTCGGCGCCGCCGCAGCCAACAATGAGAGCGAGAGCGAGAGTGCCGCCGCGCCATTCAAGCCCAGAATACGTTTTGGAAGCTTGGCCCACGGGCGCCAGCGTAGGTGCTTTCTCGAGCTCGCGTGCCAGCTATCTCCTCCTCCCTCGGCAGCTTTCGATCGATGGCGTAGTCTCGAACGACGATGACGAACATTCTCTACGGCGCGCTCGTGCTCGGAAACCGTGCTGGCCCCGACGCTTGCTCGACGGTCGAGGCACGCACCGTCGACGGGTCTCCACGCATCGTCATGCTCGCTGCGGTCCAGGGCGATCTCGCCACACCCGCCCTCGAAGCGATCAAAGGCGCCCTCGTCAAGGTTGCGCGCGCGGACGAGAGTGTGGCCGCCAAATTGGCCGCCGCCGCTCCGCCACCGCCGTACGCCTCGGGCGTCGCGGTCGTGCTCTTGGAAGGAGCGCGCGCGTTCGTTGCTTCTACAGGGACTGCGCGGTGTTACCTCGAACGAGGCGGAAAGCTCGAAGCGGTTGCGGCCGGTAGCTACGACCTCGCTCCGGGCGACGCAATCCTCGCCGCGAGCCACTCTGGTCTGACTGCGGGAAGCGCGTTCTTCGAGGCCGGGCTTCCTGTGGCGCTGGATGACGAGTTTCGCAACAATGGCCTCGACGGGGCGTTGGCGGAGGCCCTCTCGCGCGATGTGAGCAAGCTCATCGCCGTCGCGGCAGCGCGGGTGGGCTCGTAGTGTACGCCGGCCACCTCGACTTCGGCGCGGAGCTCGTTTGGACCCTCGATGGGGCTCTCCCGCCGGAAGAGTGCGACGCGTACACCGCCAAGATGCGCGAGCGAAGGGCCGAGGCCGAGGTCGCGCCAATCGTCGGTCACGATGGTCGCCCCGAGATCGATCTCGAGACCAGGAACAATACCCGCATCATGTGGGATGACGAGGCCGAGGCCAACGCGCTCCTCGCGCGCGTCGCGCACACGGTTCCCGAGCGCCTCTCGAATCGCAAGCTCGTCGGCGCGAATCCGAGGTTACGCCTCTATCGCTATGAGCCAGGCCAAAAGCATGGCGCTCACTGGGATACGGTCGTTGAGCTGCCGGGGGGCGTGGAGAGCCTGCTCACGCTCGTCTTCTATCTCAACGACGACTTCGAGGGCGGCGCCACGGATTTTCCCGAGCTAAAGCGTGTCATCGTCCCGCGTCGCGGACGGGCGCTCCTTTTCCAGCATCGAATCTTGCACGAAGCGACGTCGGTGGTCCGCGGTGAGAAATACGTCCTCCGCACCGACGTTCTTTACCGCTAAACAAAAATAGGCACGTGGCGAGTGCGTGGTTCGGCGTCAACAGAAGCTGGGCCTGCAAAAGGAATCCGTTCATGAACATACGACTCGTCGGACTCGACTGCGCTACCGAAGAGGCGAAAATTGGCGTTTCGTTCGGAGTCTTTGAAAATGGAAAGTTGAGCATCGTGCGTGCCATCCAGTGCACCAGGCAGAGCTCGGCACGCGCCACCATTTCGACGTGGATCAAGGAAGGCGAGGGACCGGTACTGCTCGCGATCGATGCCCCTCTT
>JAYUKI010001282.1:0-2264 GCA_043764595.1 Myxococcales bacterium
TGCCCCCGCGAACGTGGTGACCATCGCCGCCCGAGCGGGGGCGAAGGATCCGAGGTCACGCGCCATTGGTGCGGAGATCGAGCGGCACTTGGGACTGCGGATCGAAGGCGTTCATGCCATGCGCCTTTTGGCGTGCGCGGACGCGATACCGGCCGAAACGCTCTTGGAGGTCGCGCGGGGGGCCATTGCCGATCCCATCGTGGACGACGTCCTCGTCACGGACGTGGTCGGGACAGGGCGCTCCGGAAGCTACGTGCACCTTGCACGCTTGCCGGGGCTCACGGACGACGAAGCCCGAAGCGCGGAGCTCTCGTTTTCGCTCTTCACCGGGAAAGAGCTCGCGCCCTGGACGTTCTTTTCGGAAGAGCTCGTGGTCTTCGACGACACGTTGCCCGAAGAAACGCTCCACGCGATTGCCCACGAGATATTGGGCAATCCGAACGTGCACACTCTCACGTGGGGTCCTCTGCCCTTCGTGGCCAAACGCCCTCACCGGGTGACCTTGTCGTCCGTGGCCCACGTCGACACCGTGCCGCTTCCGTCCTCCGACGAAGCGCTCGTCGCCCTCTCCAAAGAGCGAAGCCTCGGCTTGTCGCTCGACGAGATGAAGGCCATCGTGGCCTATTTCGACCGGAGCGACGTCCGCGAGCGCCGGAAGCGCGAGGGCTACCCCGAAGCGCCGACTGACTGCGAGCTCGAGATCTTCGCCCAGACTTGGTCGGAGCACTGCAAACACAAAGAGTTCAACGCGACCATTGCGGTCGACGACCGCGAGCTCGGCGAGCACCGAACGGTGCGCTCCATTTTCAAGACGTACGTGGCCACTCCGACCCGCGAGCTCAAGAAAGCCCTCGACGCGCGCGGCCAGGGTTTCGTCGTGACCGTCTTCGACGACAACGCGGGCATCGTGCGCGTCGACGAGACCACGAACCTCACGCTGAAGGTCGAGACGCACAACTCGCCTTCTGCGCTCGATCCCTACGGCGGCGCCATCACGGGAATCCTCGGCTGCAACCGCGACGCGGTCGGCACCGGGCGCGGGGGCGGGCGGCTTTATTTCAACACCGACGTTCTCTGTTTTGGACCGCCGAGCTACTCGGAGCCCTTGCTCCCAGGACAGTTGCATCCCGCACGTGTCTTCGAAGGCGTGCACGCCGGGGTCCGCGACGGTGGGAACAAGTCCGGAGTTCCCACGGTGAATGGCGCCCTCGTCTTCGACGACCGTTTCGCCGGCAAACCCCTCGTGTTCTGTGGGTCGGCGGCCCTCGTTCCTTCGCACGCCGCCGGGCAGCCTTCGTTCACCAAAGACGTTCGTCCGGGCGATCGCATCGTCACGGTGGGCGGGCGCGTGGGCAAAGACGGCATTCACGGCGCGACCTTTTCTTCGCACGAGCTCCGTGAAGGCCAGAGTCGTGGCGTCGTGCAAGTAGGCAGTCCAATCACCCAAAAGCTCGTCGTCGACTTGCTCGAGGAGGCCGCCGCGCTCGGCCTCGTCGTCGGCGTGAACGACAGCGGCGCCGGTGGGCTCTCTTCGTCGGCCGGCGAGCTCGCTCGGGTGACCGGTGGCGCGCGCATCGACACGAGCCGCGTTCCGCTCAAGTACCCGGGGCTTCTGCCTTGGGAGATCTTCGTTTCGGAGTCGCAGGAGCGCATGACGCTGGCGGTGCGACCTTCGATGCTCGAGGCCTTTTTCAAGCTCGCGCACGCACGCGGCGTCGAGGCCGCAGATATCGGCGTGTTCACCGACTCGGGCATGCTCGAGGTCACGCACGGCGAAACGAGAGTGGCCGCGCTCGACCTTCACTTCCTTCACGAGGGTGTGCCTTCGCTCTCGCTCGAAGCCGTGGTGGAAGCTCCGAAACGAAGCGCGGCGCGCTCGCATGACGGAGACCTGGGGAAGCTTCTCCTCATGGTGCTCGCGTCTCCGAACGTGGCGAGCCGCGAGAGCGTGGTTCGCGCGTACGACCACGAAGTGAAGGGCAAGACCGTCGTAAAGCCTTATATGGGCGAACGCGGGCACGCTCCACAAGATGCGGGCGTGATGCTCGTGCGTCACGACGGGTACGAGGGAATCGGCGTTTCGAGCGGGATCGTGCCTCGGTACGGCGACCTCGACGCCTACGCGATGGCCCAAGGCGCCTTCGACGAAGCCGTGCGCGCGTTGGTATCGGTCGGAGCGCGTCTACCTGGGGATGCCGAAGGTCCGTTCGAGCCCTTCGCCGGGTGCGACAACTTCTGCGTGCCGGACTCGGTGTTCCACGCGA
>JAYUKI010001283.1:0-7533 GCA_043764595.1 Myxococcales bacterium
CACCAAAGCACCCGCCACCATGGCCGCGACGGAACCGAGCGCGTCCGCGAGAACGTGGGCCATCGCGGCGCGCACGTTGGCGTTTTTTTCAGAGTGCCCGTGCGAGAGCATCTTCGCCGAAACGAGGTTCACGACAAGACCAAGCGTGGCCACCACGAACATGGGCGCGCCGTGAATCGGCAACGGCGTCGACCATCTCTCGACACCTTCACGAACGATGAAGAAGGCACTCAGTCCGAGCGCGACGCCGTTCGCCAGTGCGGCCAGAGTCTCGGCCCTTCGAAGCCCATACGTGTGGAGCTTGCTTCGCGGACGCTCGGCGAGTCGCTGCGCAAAGAGCGCCAACGCCAAGGCGGCGGTGTCGGTGAGCATGTGCGCGGCATCCGAGAGCAGCGCCAAGCTGTGGGTCCACATCCCACCCACGACCTCGACCAGAAGAAAGCCTCCGGTCAGAAGGAGTGCATGTGTGAGCTTCCGCGCCGACGCCGAGCGCATGGAATGGCTGTGATCGTGCCCGTCCGCCCGATCGTGGCCAGGCTCCGCGTCGTGCGAGTGGTCGTGCAACTGGTCGTGCTTGGCCGTGCGGTCGCGCGTGGTGGCGTGCGCGTGCGCGTGGTCCGCGTCGTGGATGTGGGCGGGATCATGGGCTTCGTGCGAGTGCTTGGCCGGAGGAGGCGTTGCGTCGTTTCCCTGCTCGCCGCGTCCGCTCATTCCCAACTTTTCCCATGCCTCGCCGTTCAAAGCACGCAGAAGCGCCCTCGCGGCCCCCCAGGATTCGCAGGACATGCTCGCAGCGCCGTCCGGAAGCAGGTAGTCTCGCAGGCGCGCATGTCGACGCGAAGCTGCCCGCACTGCGGGCACACGATTCAAACGGTGGCCCGCTTCTGTGGGCGGTGCGGAAAGACGTCCGCCGCTGGAGATCCGCCCACCGCAAACTTCGCGGATCCTCCCTCGATCGACTCGCCCGAGCTTCAGAAGCTCGCGGATGGCTTCGCGCACGAAGAGCAGACGCGCGCCAATTGGCGACCGGACCCCGAGATGCTCGCCGCGGCGAGCGCAGCGACCGAAGCGCCGCGTCCCGACCTTCGAACCGCACACGGCATGCCGGCGGTGGCCTCGGTCATCGTCGCCGAGCACGTCGTGCACACGCGGTCCACGGTGCCGCCACCGCCGGGTGCCCCTGCCCCTGTCCCAGGCCCGCATGACCGCGATTCTGCCCTTCCGTCCACTCTTCCAGAAGTCGCGCCCGGAGCGCTCGCTGGAAACACGCTGCCTCTCGCGAGGCCCGTAGCTCCCCCACCCACCCCCGCACCTCCTGCGCACGTCCCGGCACCGGTCGCCTCGCCCGCCTCGCCCCCCGCCTCGCCCGCCTCGCCCCCCGCCTCGCCCCCCGCCTCGCCCGCGGTCGCCCCCCCCCTCCGCACCATGCTCGGCGTCGCCATGCCGGGAATCGCTCCGCTCGCCGCCAGCGCCCCCGCGCCTGACCCGTTGCCGCCTCCAAGGGCAGCTCCCCTCGGGACACTGCTTGGGGTGGCCATGCCCGGCGTCGCGCCGGTCGGCAGCCCAGCCGCGCCTTCTGCGCCCGCGGGATCGGGTGGGCCTCCTGCTCCGGTGATGGCCGCACGCTCCAACCGCACGCTGCTCGGAGTGTCGGGTCCGCCGGGTCAGGCCGCACCGGCCCAGCGTGATCCGCTCGCTCCGGGGGTCCTCACGGCGGCCTTCAAGATCCCCGATATTCTTCCAGCGCCCGCACCGCCCCAACGCGAAGCCATCCCCAATGCGCCCGAGCTCAAGGCGAAGACGGGCCTCCCGATGGCGCCGGTCGTGGGCGGAATCGCCATCGCGCTCGCCCTCGGGGGCGTTGGGCTCTTTTTCGCGCTCAAATCCGCGGCACCACTTACGGCCCAAGGTCGGGTCGACGAGGCTGGAAAAGAAGCCCTTTCCATACACTGTCCGTCCTGCCCAGATGGAACGAAGCTCACGCTTCGCGGAGCCGCGGTGACCGTAAAAGGCGCCGAGGCGCTGGTCCCTCTGTCGGAGCCGCTCGCTCTCGGACCGAACGAGTTCCAGGTGGCCATCGACCGGCCCGCGAATGGCCGCGACGAGACCGTAAAGCTAAGTGTTCCGGTGTCGTACCGCGTGCGCGCCGATCTCGGGAGCCTCCAGGCCGATCCCCCCGCCATCGTGGTGCGCGTCGAGGCCGTCGCGGGCTCGGTCGTGGAAGTCGACGGCAAGCCGGTCGCGCTCTCTGCCGGGAAAGGGCAGGCCGTTTTCCCGCTCGGCGAAGAAGTCCTCGGCCCGTCGGACGACTCCAAGGTCATCGACCGCAGCTTGCCTTTCAAGGTCACTCTCGCGAGCCCCGGCCGCACCGAAGGCGGCACACTGCCGGTGCGTGTGCGCGTGGTTCCGCTCCACCTCGACGCCCCCGGTGCGCATGCCATCGTGACCGGAGGGCCGACCTGCCGCCTGACCGGCCAAACCGTCGTCGGCGGCAAGCTCGCGGTCAACGGCGTGGACACGGTGCTCGGGGCGCGAGGCGAGTTCGCAGCCGACGTCCCATGTGCCGACGTCGGAAAGCACACGGCCACCGTCGTGGCAAACATGCCTGGATTTGCCGCGCGAAAGGCCACGATCGTCGTTACGAAGGTGGCCTCGCTGGAGGCCGAAGGCAAAGCGTGGGAGCAGAAGCCTCTCGTCGCCTTCGACGTGCTCGCAAAACCAGAGAGCGTCGGCAAGTCGACCATCGTCGAGGGCGACGTGGTGGACGTTCGCGTCGTGAACGGTCTCGCGGTGGCGCTGGTCGACAACCGGCGTGGCTGCAAGAGCAACTGCCTCGTCCGCGTGCTCTACGGCGGTCCGGAGCTCCTGACCAAGGGCCAGCCCGCGAAGGTCTACGGAGTGGTCACACGCACGGTCACGGCCGACGGAAAGACCGTGCCCGAGCTCGACGCGGCGTTCGTCGAGAGGAAAGCCAAATGAAGCGACGCGCGAGCGCGAGCGCGTGGCGGATACTGAGCATGGCGAGCATCGGCCTCGTCGCGGTCGCATCGGCCGCTGTCGCGACCGCGCAAGGCTTCGATCCGAGACGCCCGAAGACCGTGGTCGTGGGCGCCCCCAAAGGCGACGCCGCCATGGCCCGCGTGAGCCCGCGCCGAGATGGCCGAGCATCCAAGGCGCTGCCCACGAAGAAGCTTCACGTCGAGTGGAAAAAGACCACCGGCGCGCCCCTCGAAAACTCTCCCCTCGTGGACGAAACAGGTCGTGTGATCGTCGCAGGAGTCCGCGGCGACGTCGTGTTTCTCGGCTCGGACGGGGACGAGCGCGGGCGCATCACGACGGGCGCATCGAACCCGGGACCTCCGGCCCTCACGGGCGATGGAACCGTCGTTTTCGTCGCCCAAAACGGGGAAATCGTCGGTGCGCGCGGCACGAGCCGGAGATTCTCCGTTCGCCTCGGTGTCGGCGGTGTGGCCAAGGTGGCGCCCCTTCCCCTCGCCGACGGTGGATTCGTCGCCGCCGTCGGCACCGAGCTCGTCCTCCTCGACGCCGAAGGCTCGGTGCGTGCGCGCGCCCAAGCCCAAGAGCCCATCGTCGGGCCTCTCCTCGGTGTGGGCGGCCGTGTCGTCGCCGCGAGCCGCGCAGGCACCGTGTTTACATGGGCCCCGGGGGCAGAAGTCGTTCGCGTGGGAAGCTTCCGCGCCACCATTGACGGAAACCTCGCCCTCGAGGACCACGGTCACCTTCTCGCGATCACCGACCAGACCCAGCTCACCGAGCTCGATCTCGCCCGCGGAACGACGACCACACGCGGCACGGCAGCCCCGGGTAGCCTCTACCTCGGGCCGCCCGCGCTCGGTCCCAACGGAACGGCGATTCTCGGAAACACCTTCGGCGTCTCGTACCTCGTCCTCATCGACCGCGCGGGCCTCGAGACCCGAACCACCGTGGGCGTCGCTCCCCCCGCGGGCCCAACGCTCTTGCCGGACGGAGGCGCGCCCGCGCTCACCGTTCCTCAGCACACGGGTCCGCTCGTCGACGACAGAGGCACCGTCGCGTTCATCACCCCGGAGGGCGTCGTGGGCGTGGCGTCGCGCGAGTCGGGTGTCTCGACCCTCGGCGATCCGCCCTGTGGAAGGGCCAGCGCAGGGCGAACCGCCCTGCAACCAGGGCTCAGTCCGGCGGGAGCGGGTGCGTTCTATGTGGCCTGCGAAAGCGGAACCGTAGTGAAAGTGGCCGGAGATTAAGAACACCCCCTCTTTGAATTTTGCGAAAGGGGCGCTATCTTCCGGGCATGATCACCGTCACCGAGCGCGCCGCCGAAAAGGTCCGTGAGATCGCCCAGTCCGAAGCCCTCGAGGGCCAAGGGCTTCGCCTCCGAGTGGTCGGTGGCGGATGCGCCGGCTTCACCTACGACCTCTACTTCGAGGACGCCATCACCGACATGGACGAGTCCTTCGAGAGCCTCGGCGTGAAGCTCTACATCGATCCGCTGAGCTTCCAGTACCTCGAAGAAACCGAGATCGACTACGTCGAGGGCGCCCACGGCGCCGGTTTCAAGTTCAACAATCCGAACGTCAAGGGCAGCTGCGGCTGTGGCTCCTCGGTCTCGTTCTGAAGCTCTTTCTGAAGCCTGCCTAACGAGACCTGGCCAAGCTGGCCAAGAGTCCTGAAGCCCGCTCGTTGAGTGTGTTCCTACGGCTACAAAGCCAAAGACATTGGGACCTGGGAGAACCTCCCCGGTCCCTTTTGTTTGTCCTTTAGGGTGGCTCGAGAGAGCTTACCGAATCAGAAGCCGGCGAAAAACGCCCACGTCGCTTGGCGTCCGGGCGCCCAAATCGCGTGGCCTTGGCCGGGGATCTTGCAGACCATCACGGGCTTCGCGCAGCCGGTGGGCATCTCGCAGGGCGACGGAGCCGCGGGGGTGCGCTCGGCGCCGCAGCCGTTCCAATGCGACCAGTGGGTGATCGCTTTGTCGCCTTCGGATGGGCTCACGTTCGTGTCGGCGAGGCCGTGAAAGATGGCCGCCGCGACGGGGGGCGTCGGGCAAATGAGCTGGCCCTTGGCGTCGTAGGTGCCCCCGCTCGACGCGAACGGACCACCGCCGGCGTGCGAAGCGATGGCTCGGAGCACGTTGCCACGAGCGCACGCGAGCTGGTTCACGAAGTACGCCCCGCTGCTCGTGCCGACCCCGAAAACCCGAGTCTTGTCGAGGCACAAGGCCCCCCCCAGCTCGGCGACGAGGGCATCGAAATAGGCGATGTCTCGGTTCTGCGGATAGGCCGTCGCCAAGTCCCAGTTTCCGCCGACCGCGTCCGGATAGACGAACACGGCTTGCCCCGCCGCAGGCTCTTCGAGACCGAAGTAGGGCCGCGCCGAAGCGCCAGTTCGGCCTCCCGAATGAAAGCCGACGACGAGGCGATAGGCTTTTCGCGCGTCGTATCCTTCCGGCACGAAGAGCGTGTACCCACGGGAAACGCCCGCGACCGAAAGTATTTTTCCCTCAAAAACACCAGTCTTTGCCGCACGTAGGCAGCCTGCGGTGCCGTTCGGTGGCGGGCTCGCATCGAGGAACGGATCTCCCGAATCGGGGTCCGGCGTGGCATCTGGCGCTACGGCGGCGTCGGTCGGCTCGGGAGACGCGATGCCGACCGGCTCGGAGGCGCCGGCGTCGGCCGCTCCAAAGGGTGAAGCCGACGCACAGCCGGAGGCGGCAGCGAGTGCCAATGCCAAGAGCCCAAGGAGAGGAACGTGGCAAGAGAGTGGAAGATTCAAGGCGCGGGGTCTTAGCACGGCGAACGCGAAGGCGCCCGCTCACCCGGCGAGCCAGCCCAGTGCACGCTCGGCCATCGTTCCGAACCAAGGCGCTTTTGCCTGGAAGAGCGGGGAGAACGCGTCGCCACGCGAGCGCGCGCGCACGGCTCCCTCGATGCGAAGGAGCTCCTGTTCCACGGCGGTTTTGTGAAGAGCGGTGACCACGCCGGCGTCTCGCTCGGTGGACTCGACGGGTGCACCGAACGAGACCCATGCCGACGGGAGCTCGTCGTCCGCGTGGTCGTAGCGCACGGCCATGGGCACGATGCGGCAGCCCTTTGCGAGCTTGGCGATGCGTGCGCTGCCCCCACGAAACACGAGTGGCTCGGTCACCGGGCAGGTCTTGCCTTGCGGGAAGATCCACACCACCCGCCTGGGACGATCGAGGAGGCCCGCTCCGTACCGCAGGGCACGGGCGCCGTCCCTCGCGTCGTCCAGGTGAACCCCGAAGGCTCCAACCCGGCGAAAGAAAGGGAGCTTCTCGAGGTTCTTTGCGTCCATCATCGCGTACGCGTCGACGTCGAGAGCGCGCCCCAAGGCCAGCACGACGAGCGGATCGTGCCAGCTCGTGTGGTTCGAAACGACGAGCACGGGCGCATCCTGTGCGATGGACTTCGTCTCGGCGAGGCCGTGGACATTCAGCGCGTGGAACGACCGCGCCAGTCGCTTCAGCGCGTGACGGCAGAACCACGCGTCGAAGAGAGGCCATTTTTGGGCGGGGATCATCGAGGAGGAAGCGGTTCCGAGCTCATGCGTCTCTTTCGATGCCCGCGAGCACAAAGGCATCGCGACTCGTGCGACGGCGTTCGAAGCTCGAGCATCGGAGAGGTCAGCAGGAGTACGATGAGAGCCCGACTTTCTACAGGTGCATTCGTGGCATGTTGTGCGCTGGTCGCGGCCAAGGCGGGTGCACTGCCCAAGGTGGGCGAGCTGCGCCCCGCCGTGACCGTGCTCGACGCCGACGACCGCTCGTTCGACCTTCGTAGCGTGAACGGGAAGCCGACGCTCGTCATCTACGAAGCCAAGGAGGCTTCGACCCAGAACGAAGCCCTCAAGCGCGAGCTCTCGACCCTCGCCAAGGGCGACGCTTACCGTGACAAGGTCGCTCTCGTTCCAGTGGCCGACCTCCGCGGATACGACTTTTGGCCCGCAAAAGGCTTCGTGCGCGACGCCATCCGCGACGAGTCGAAGAAGGCCGGAACCACTATTTATTGCGATTGGGACGGCGGAGCAGCCCGCGCGCTCGGAGCCGCCACGGGCAAGAGCTCTGTCGTTCTCTTGAGCCGAACGGGCCGGGTTCTCTTCTCGGCCGAAGGGTCGCTCGACGAGGCCAAACGCAAGCTTCTCATCGAAACGCTGCGGGCCGAGGTCGCGGCGCGCTGAGGCTCGCGCGGAACGCTGGACGCCGCTCGCGGGGACCGGGGACCCCTACGGATTGGGCGGGCAGGCGATTGTGCTTGCGCATCTCCTCACACAATCCTTATTTGCCCTTGTCCGGGCTCGGCAGGCGATCGCCGGCGACCGCGATATCCCCGGCGTCCGAAAGGCCGCCGAAGGATCGCGAATCGCGGGAGGAAAGTCCGAGCTCCATAGAGTGCGGTGCCGGGTAACGCCCGGTGGCGGCAACGCCAAGGAGAGTGCAACAGAAAACAAACCACCGGCCGCTTTCGGGCCGCCGGCAAGGGTGAAACGGCGGGGTAAAAGCCCACCGCGAGGGCGGCA
>JAYUKI010001284.1:0-7533 GCA_043764595.1 Myxococcales bacterium
AGCCCGTAGATGCTCACGAACGACGAGGCGGTGACCACGCAGCCCCAGCAGATGCTCATTGGACCATTCTACCCCCGAGAGCGGCGGGTGCTCGATTCCGTGGTCGAAGCCCGTTTCGCCTTGGGTCGCGACTTCGGTTGGACAGGCTTTCGAGGAGCGGTGGGTCCTTCGAGACCGGCGACGAGGCCTTTGGGGGCGACGAGCCGATAGGCCTCTTCCAAGAGCTCTCGCAGAACGGCACCATCGACGTGGGCCAGCCGGACGTGGGTCCAGCCTTTCTGTCCCCAAGCCCCCGCAGATGGGAAAAACGGGTCTGCTTCGTTCGATCCGACGACGCTCGTTTGGACTTCGGGAGTGAGCTTCAGAGTGCCAACGTGCTCGTCCGCCGAGAGCCCGGCGAAGATCTTTCCTCGGACGCGAAAGTCCGGCTTTCCGAAATGGGACAGCTCTTCGGCTTCCGGAAATGCGAGTGCGAGCGCACGAAACTCGTTCGGCTTCACCATGCGAGCACGGTACGCGCAGTTCGAACGCGACGCATTTGCCGTGCGCTCATGGGGCGAGCTCGAAGGTGACGGGGCAGTGATCCGAGACGGTCTCGAAGTCCTTCGGAGCGGTCGCACTGGGTTTGCAGGCGAGCGCTCGGCAGTGCCCGTGCACGGCCAAAGAACCGTGGCCGGTCACGTCTTTGGTGGTGACCACGTGATCGAGCAAGCTCGGGAGCCAGGGTCCTTCGGGATCGGGATGGAAGTACTCGGAGCACGGGAGGTCCTTCGTGAGGACGGTCATGCCCGCGCGCGCGACCTCTCCATCGATGAACGAGCGCTCGCCGCCGCGATCGCCTGTGTAGCCGGTGCTATTCGTGTCGCCCAAGACGACCACGGGGCCCTCTTTTTCGAGGTCCCTCGCGATGGCAATTGAGCGTTTCCATTGTTCTTTTCGCCGCAGGAGGCGGTCCTCCGTTCCTCCCGCGACGAAGTGTACGGCGAGGAACGTGACGCTCTTGCCGCCGCGCGTGGGGGTGAAGGTCGCGGCGAGGCCCGAGCGTTCACCGTCGGTGCATGCGCCATTCCCGGAGGGATCGAGCTCCGGATACTCGCGTGTGCGAACAAGGCGAGCGCGGGCCTCGTCGTAGACGAATCCCACACGCATGGTGCTCTTGCCGGCGCAGGTCGCCACCACGCTGCGCCACGCGTGACCGAGGCCCGAGATCCGCCGCGTGAGATCGTCCACCGCGCCGTCGCGTTCGATTTCTTGGAGGGCGAGCACGTCGGCACCCGATTCGGATACGAGCTCGGCGAGGCGCTTCATGTCGGTCGCCTCGACGCCGAAGCGCCGCACGTTGTACGTGCCCACCCGGAGCTCGCCACGATGGCAACCGCGGAATGCGAGCAACACGAGGATCGCGATCACGAGGAAAATCCCGAGCTGTCGAGGTGTCATGCCTCGCAAGCTATGGGGCGTCGTGGGGGTGCGCCCGGACACGAAACCGGACAGCCGAGAATTCCTGAGCCAGGATTCCCCTCCACCTCGTGGTTCCGCCGGCGTTAGCGAACCCAAGGCTGGAGAGGACCAGCGCTTGCGCATGCTGAAACGCACGGCCCTGCTAGGCTCGTTCGGTCATGGCGTATCGCGTGGTCTGCACTTCGTGCCGAACGGTCCTTGGACCCGACGAGACGTGCGATCTGTGCGCGAATCGTCCAGTGGTGGACCTGGATTCGGAACACGGGCGCGCCGAGTGGATGCGCGTGAGCTGGACGAGCGAGGAAAGCGCGCGCGGTTTCAACGTCTTTATGGCCATGTTCATCGGGATCTTGTTGTCGGCGATGGCTCTTGGAATCGTTGGTGTCAAAGTGCACTCAACGGTTCTTTGCGTGGCAGCGTTCCTTTTTGCACCGTTGGCCGTGTGTCTCTTGGTGGCCGTGCTTCCGCTCGATAGGTGGTCCAAGAAGCGTGTGCCCAAGGGGGCGGATACACGGCCCTTGGTGCCCACGGGATATGAAGCCCTCATTGGTCGAATAGGCCCCTTTGGCTCGGGAGCGAGTGAGCTCGCGGAAACCAAAGGCCCGGCCATCGAGGCCTTCGAGCTTCGCGTCGAAGACGGAACGGTTCTCCTGCGCGGCGGGCGGAGCCTTGGATTCGAGCTTCTGTTGGACGACGGCCGGACGATCCGTGTGCCCGAAGGTCGGGTTCGGCTGGAGCCTTCGGAGGACGAGCCTTCCAGCGACGCGGCGCTGGTCCGCATTTGGCTCGATGGAATGTTTCCAGAGCAAGAATCAAAAACCAAAGGGATGTTTCCCTATAAAAAGGGCATTTCGATTTCGCTCCGACCGGGCGATCGCATCCGAATGCGCGTTCCGCCTTCATGGGAAGAGCCCGAGGGAGCGGGCTACCGTGGCGGCGGGAAGACGGTGCGCAAAGGCCTCGTTCCTTGGATCGAAAAGGCGTAGCGGCGCAAGCGGGAGATACGCTTGTTGGGGAGGCTCAGACGAGGTCGAGGGTCGTCAAATCGCGCACGAGCTCCGCATACGCAACGGGGGGAGCATTCGCCGCGAGCGGGGCTTCGTAGAAGCCCACCGAGTGGATCCTGACCTTGTCCGGGCGTGGCTCACGAGGACGGAAACCGGGCGAAAACGTGACATAACTTGGTCTAGTTCGAGGGGCGCAGCCCCTCGAGCTCCTGCGAGCGAACGGGTCTGAGAGTCCTCGACTTCTCCCCTTCGCTACGAAGTCTGCGGGGGTCTCGACCTCGCAGACTCGGCCTCGACCCGGCCCGAAGACTTGGCGCCATGCGGAGCGGAAGTGTTCGGAGCGAGAGACTTGGGCGCGACGGGGCCTTCTCGGCCGGGGCCGCACAGGCATCGGTTCGAAGGTCGGCGAACGTGGCGAGCAAGAGGCCGGGGGAAACGGCCGGGTCGGTGGCGTTCTTTGGCGCCGCCTTCTTGGAAGCGGTCGTCTTGGAAGCGGTCTTTTTTGGCGGCCATGGCCTCCCGTCGTCGTGCGTCGAGGGTACCAAAAGGGCGCTTTGTTTCGCGAAAATGGCCAATGACCCTGAAAAAGCGGTTTCCCCGGCGCGCCTCGATTCCGTCTCGATTGGGTTTGAAGGCCAGGGTGGCTTGCTCGCGCCTCACGAGGTGCTAGTCGCCTCGCATGACCTCCTTCGCTCGTCGTGCCGTGGCCGCCGCTTCGTTGTTCGCTTGTTTGGCCCTCGTGCCAGGAGCCGCGACCGCAGATGCGCCCTTGCCTGCGAAGGGGGCGGTCCAGGTGAACGTGTATTCGGTGGCGGGCAGCAACACCCCGAAGGTGGTCGTTCGCGCCATCATCGAGCAGCCCCCGCGCAAGGTGTGGGCGGTCGTCTCCGACTGCGCCCACTACAGCAGCCGATTGCCGCGTGTCGCGAAATCCCGGCTCGTCAGCAAAGTCGGAAACAAGCACACCTGCGAGGTGACCATCTCGTTGCCGTTTCCGCTGTCGAATCTGACGGCCATCACCGAGGCGACGCACGAAGAGAACGAAAAGGGCATGACGCGTCGTTGGAAGCTCGTCAGTGGCGACTACACGGTCAATAACGGAAGTTGGGAAGTGCGGCCCCTCGATGCGACGGGCACGTCCAGTATCGTGACGTATTCCGTCCAAGCCGAGCCCACCACCGCCGTGCCCGACTTCGTCCGCGCCCAAGCGCAAAAGAAGGCCCTTCCGGACCTCATCGAACGCGTTCGCGTCGAGTCGGCCAAGATGCCGTGAGTCGTCAGTGTCCGTCCGAGCCGTCGCTCGACGGTCGGTCGGAACCGCCGTCCGTTACGCTGCGTTCCTCGGGAAAAACCAGCGCGTACGAGCCTGGGCGCACGCGGTAGAGCAATGTTCGTGCGCCCTGGGCGCCGCGCCGAAAGTGCTCGTACCAAGGTTGCGCGCGCCAGGCCTCGGTGTCGCGGACGGCCTCGGGCACCACGAGGTCGAGCTCCACGTAGCGCCCTTGGGAGGCAACACTCGCCCGTGGGCCGAAGGACCATTTCGCATGCCCTGGCCGCGGAACGAGATCGTTGTGCATGGCGCCGCCATAGGCCACGATCATCTTCGAGCCCGGGGTGGCGAGGCCCTCGGAAATCTCGGCGGCGCTGCGGTCCGCAATCATCGTCAGCATCGCGTCCACGTCCCCTAGACCCGCGTCGAGGATTTTCGCGTACTCGTCGCACGGCGGCACCAGGATGCGAACGTGCAGCCCGTGCGCGCGCCCGGCCGTATAGAGCGCCAAAAAGTCGCTCGCGTTCTTCGGAGACTGACCATGAGTGACCTCGCGCTGCACCGAAGCCACTGCACGTACTTCGGCTTTTTGCCTCGTGGTGCAGCCACTTTTGGCGACCCAAAGCTCGACGACCAGGTCACTCGCCTTGCCGTCCACGAGCGGCAGAAACTCGTCCACGAAGCGATGCGCAGTGCTGCGAGCGTCCACGCCTTCGCGCGCGTGCGTCTCCCCGACGGCGAGCACGCGAGGCTCGTCGGCGAGCACTCGGGCGAAGGCCGCGGCGGGCGTCGGAAAGAGCTCGCACGGCAGCCCGCCGCACACGGGGTCGCGAACCGAAGCGTCCACCGATGCTCGAGCGGACGCGTCACGCTTCGACGTGCACCCGACGCCATGGGCTCCGAGCGCGATCACGAGGCATGAGAGAACGAAGGACGCCCGGAGCAAGGTTTCCTCGGACACGCAAGAACGTTCGAGCTTGGGCCGCGCCGAAGCTTCTTCGATTCGGATCGAAAACGCAGCCCGAGACACGTGCCTATCGAGCGACGGACCGAAAGCCTTGCGCCACGGGCCACACGATGGCGCCATCCGCAAATACCGTAGGAACGAGCCCGAGGACGTCGTTGGCCTCTTCGAGCATGACGGCGCGCCCCACCGAGAGCGCACGCAGGTCGACGGGACATGCCAGTCGTCGAGGGAAGCCATTCTGGGCGAAGTGGAACGCCACCGCCGCATGGAACCCGTTCGCCGCGGGAGGGCACGCCCCGACGTTCTCGCTCGTGTCGACGTCCGGAAGTGCGACCTCGACGTTCTTGGCCAGGGAAAGATGGCCCTTTTCCAGAGTGACGAGCCCGACGAAGGCCTTTTTTCCCGCCTCCCATGGAACGACGGCGTTCGCGCCACTGGCCACGACTCCCCCTGGGGCCGCTCCCTCCCCCAAGGCCAACGCGCCCTTTGGCTCGCCGGACTCCGAATCGAATGCGCGCAGGGTTCCGTCCTCGCACGAGGCGACGAGGACCTCATTCATGCGAGCCACACCGGTGAAGCCCTTGCCCTTCGAGGGTGTTTTTGCGGACCATCGAAGGTCTCCCGTCGACGTGTCGAACGCACGCACGAAACAATCGTCCGAATAGGTCCGCGAGCCGCCTGCCGTGTAGAGGGTTTTGCCGTCATCCGACACGACCAGCGCGCGCGCATGGGCTTTGTGTCCCTTGAAGGAGACCTTTCCCTTCTTGCCAGTGGCGACGTCGAACGTGGCGATGTTCTTCGACCCGACGAATACGGATCTGCCGTCGCGAGAAAACGCAAACGTACGAAACTCGGACTTCGTGAGGATCGTGCGGACGTCGTTTCCGGAGAGGTCCACGAGGCGGATGTCTTGTCCACCGTACGTCGGCGCGGCGGTAGCCAAAAGCTCTCCGCCGGGCGGAAGCACCAGCACTTCGGGATCGTGATCGAGGCACACCTTGTAGCCGCCCGCCGTCTTCATCGTGCCGCGAGCGTATGGCGGTCTCCGAGCGACGTCCACGAGCGAGTTGGCCTACTGGAACCCGCTCTCGGCACGCACCCTCGCGTGCGTGCCACGGAGCCGAAGTGGACTTGGCTTGTCTACGCCGTTCGACCGTCGGCAGAGCGGTAGGAACGCCTTCCGCGAGCCCTCGGTGCGTGCGGGGTGGGGAGCAAGGTGCTTCCTTCCTGCCACATCGAGAAGAGCCTTCGGGCTTCGGGCTCGCTCGGGAGACCGAGCCCTTGCGGAGGCTCGCTTTCGAGGGAGGCCTCGAGCTTGGCGAGGGCCTCCTTTTTGGCCGCGTCGACGCGACGGCAGGCAGCCAAGGAAAGCTGCGATCGGGCCCATTCGTCGATCCGCCCGGAGAGCGCGGCGTGGCGAAGCTCGTCGTTCGTGAGGGCCGTGAAGAACGTGCGCAGTGCGCCGGTTGGGGCGGCGACCGACTGCCACATTCCGATCAACACGCCAAAAGTCTCGCCGACGCATCCTTCGACGGCATTCTCGATCGCGAGGGCCTCGAGGTCGCACGCGCGCTCTAGCAGTGCAGGAGACGGGGGCTTCTGCACGGCCCCACCATGCCGTCGCGCCATCGTCGCGGCCATACGCGCGTGCCGCACTTCGTCGAGCTTGGCGTCTCGGCACGAACGCACCAAGCTTTGCGGAGCGCCGAGCCGTGCGAGATCGTGCTCGATCATGGCGAACGCGTCGACCGAGACGGCCTCGAAGAAGGCCATTCGGGCCAAATAGCTGCCGACGTCGACCCCCGACGGTGCGGCGCCGTCGTCCACGTTGGCGTAGCGGCGGCCGTCGACCGCGCAGGACACCGTGCATTGAACCGAAGCTTCCGCACGCCTACAGGACGGCGAGCGTTCGCCGCACATGGTCGTGCAAAAGTCGAAGGTCCCGTATCCAGCGTCGTCGAAACCGCAGGTGCTCAAATCGCCGCTGAGCGGGAGCAGGTAGTTCGTTTTGCATGGCACGGGAGCATCCCCGGGGCCCGACAGTCGGCATGGGCCGCTGGTGGCGCCGTCACCGCCGGCGTCCCGAGCGTCTTCCGCGACCACGCCCGTGGACCCGCAAGCCATCACCAGCGCCACTGGCAACGGCGCCACGAAGGTGACGGCGAGGATTTGCCGAAAAGCACGACGGAGACTGGTGGCGTGGTTTCGCGAGCGCATGGCCCCACTCTACCAGCAACATCATGTCTCGCCGATTGGATGGACGCTCGAGCCCGAAGAACCGTGTGCGCAAAGGATGGGAGGCCGCACGTTCCAACGGTCGACCCGTTCCGTACGCCGTGGAATCGGTACGGTTGGCATTCCCACGGGCCTCGCGAAAGCGCCTTGATTCCGTTGCGCTTTCCACCGATGGTCGACGGCTCTCGGAGACCCGTCGATGCACTTTCCCAACGCAAGAAGGCTTCAAGAGTACCGCGGACGTAGCCCTTGCACGTTCGGCCAGCGACCGTTCCCAAGGCTCTTTTCCCCCGCGATGGCTCACGGCTTCTGCTTCGATTCTCGACCGCGAGGCGCTGACCCACGATGAACCCTTCCATTCTCGTCACCGGTGCGACTGGCTTCATTGGTGCACACACCGTGAAGTGTTTGCTCGACCGAGGTCACCGTGCCATTGCCGCCGTTCGGCCCAAAACGTCTGCCGATCGACTCGAGCCCCTCGAGCGACTTCCCGGTGCGGTCGACCGCCTCGGCTTCGTCGAGCTGGACATCACGGACGCATCGTCCGCCAAGTCCGCCGTGAAGGGGGTGGACGGGGTGCTCCACATCGCGAG
>JAYUKI010001285.1:0-7531 GCA_043764595.1 Myxococcales bacterium
CAGGGACACAAGGTGTCCGTCATCGACGACCTCTCGACCGGTTCGATCGAAAACATCGAGCACCTCAAGTCGAACCCGAACTTCTCCTACGTCATCGACACGGTGAACGACGTCCGTCTGTCCGCCGAGCTCGTCGACGGCTGCGATCGCGTCTACCACCTTGCGGCTGCCGTCGGCGTCAAGCTCATCGTGGAGAGCCCCGTTCGTACGATCGAGACCAACATCCGCTGTACCGAGATCATCCTCGAGCTCGCGGCGAAAAAGAAGAAGCCCACGTTCGTCGCCTCGACGAGCGAGGTCTACGGAAAGAGCACGACGTTCCCGTTCCGCGAAGACGACGACCTCGTCATGGGCGCAACGACGAAGGGCCGCTGGAGCTACGCGTGCTCCAAAGCCATCGACGAGTTCTTGGCCCTCGCTTACTACCGCGAGAAGGGCCTACCGACGGTCGTCGGCCGACTTTTCAACACGGTCGGTCCGCGCCAAACCGGCCAGTACGGCATGGTGGTTCCCACGTTCGTCCAGCAAGGTCTCGCCGGAAAGCCCATCACGGTTTACGGCGATGGCCATCAGCGCCGCTGCTTCGGTCACGTTCGGGACGTCGTTCGTGCCCTCGCCGGGCTCATGCAGACGGACACCACGTGGGGCAACGTCTACAACCTCGGAAACCCTGAGGAAATCAGCATTCTAGAGCTCGCGCGAAAAGTGCGCGAGCTCACCGGTGGCAAGAGCGAGATCGTTCACATGTCCTACGACCAGGCCTATGAGGTCGGGTTCGAGGACATGGTTCGTCGCGTTCCTGGCATCGAGAAAATCGGCGATGCGATCGGCTGGAAACCCCAGCACGACCTCAACAAAATCCTCGCCGACGTCATCGAGTTCCACAAGGCGCGCGCGTCCTGAAGGACGTCGGCTCGAACGATCGAGGGAAAGAAGCATGCTCACGGTCCTCGCGGCTCTAGGAATCACGTTCGTCCTCTCGCTTCTGGTCACGCCGCTCGTCCGAGCGATCGCCAGGCGAACGGGATTCGTCGCGAAGCCGCGCGCCGACCGTTGGCACTCGAAGCCGACAGCGCTCATGGGCGGTGTCGGCATCTATGTCTCCTTCCTCGTCGCTTTCCTTGTCCTTTATTCGCGCGGAATCATTCCCCGCGGGGCTCTCTTGGTCCTCTGCGCCTCGTCGATGGCGGTGCTCGGCTTCGTCGACGACATCGTCCAGCTGCGCCCCTACGCGAAGCTCGTCGCTCAGATCGTGGCCGCGGTGGTTCTCACGGCGTTCGGCATGAACCTTCCGTGGACACCTTGGCTACCAATTAACCAAGCCATCACGGTCGTCTGGCTGGTCGGCGTCACCAACGCGATGAACCTCCTCGACAACATCGACGGCCTCTCTTCGGGAATCGGAGCCATCGCCGCGCTCTTCATCTCGTACTTTTTCTTTGCGAGCGGGCACATCGGGGAAGCCGTCATGCTCGCCACGTTCGCCGGCGCGCTGCTCGGGTTCCTCGTCTACAACTTCAACCCGGCGTCCATCTTCATGGGCGACTCGGGAAGCCTCTTCATCGGTTTTTTCCTTGGCGGCGCTGCGCTCTACCACCCGGCAGGTGGCGGACAGAATCGGCTCTTCTCGGTCCTCGCCGCGCCCGTGCTCATCCTTGCGATTCCGATCCTCGACACCACGCTCGTCACCATCACGAGGAAGCTCCATGGGCGTCCCGTGTCGCTGGGTGGCCGCGACCACACCTCGCATCGGCTCGTGGCCCTCGGCCTGTCCGAGCGTGGTGCCACGCTGACACTCTATGCGCTGGCCGTCATGTCCGGGCTCATCGGTGTGGTGGCGTGGAAGGCCCCCACCGCCATCAGCGCAGGCGTGATTCCCGCGTTCGTGCTCGTCGTGCTCTTCATCGCGGCGTACCTCGGACGCGTGAAGGTCTATGCCGCCGTCGAGGACGAGTCCGGTGCGAAGGGCCGCGCGGTCGTCCCGACGATGGTCAACTTCAACTACAAGCGTCGCATCCTCGAAGTCATGCTCGACTTCGTCATGATCGTGCTCGCTTCGTACTCCGCGTTCGTCCTCCGCTTCGATGGCCAGTTGCCCGAGCCCGAGTGGACGTACTTCCTCAAGGCCATGCCGATCGTCGTGTCGGTCCAAATCACGGCGTTCTTGGTGACCCGCATGTACGGCGGCGCGTGGCGTTACACGAGCCTCGCCGACGTGCGTCGAATCTTCACCTCGTCGGTCGTCGCCATGGTGGCCACGGTCGCAGCCATCGCGCTGGCCTTCGGAGGCCTCAGTGGCTTCTCGCGTGGCGCGTTCGTGGTGGAGGGGCTTTTGCTCTTTTTCGGCGCAGCGGCTACGCGCGTGGCTTTCCGTCTCATGCGTGACTACTTCATGAGCCGCCGCGACTCGAAGAAGAAAACACGGGTCCTCATCTACGGTGCGGGGGACGCAGGCGAGCTTCTCCTTCGCGAGCTCCGCAACAACGAGTCTCTCGGGCTCCATCCGGTCGGATTCGTGGATGACGACCCACGCAAAGTCGGCGATGTCATCCACGGCCTCAAGGTCTTCAGCTCGCTGTCCATCGACCAGGTCGTCCGAGATCTCTCGATCCGCGAGGTCGTGTTGTCGGCGGCTCGTGTCGAGGATGACCGAATGGCGACGGTCGATCGCCTCTGTGCCGACATGGAAGTTCGGCTTCGACGCGCTCGATTCGAGCTGCACTGAGGCAGACTCCGGGCGGCTTGGAGAAGCCGCTCGCACGTGGCAGCCTTCTACTCACCGAGGCGCAGGGAAGAAATCCTTCCAAGGCGTCGTTCGTAGAGGGAAGCCATGGGCCCTGTCGATCCCGATCTGCTCGTTCCGCCCGCACATTTTGGCTTCTTCGCGAGCCCACTTCTCGTGGTGCTCCTCGGCATCCTCGTCCCCGGGCTTGGGTTCGCGGTGGCGCTTGGGCGAGCGCTCTCCACTCGAGCATGGAAATCTCGCGTCGAGCGCACGATGGCGGGGGAGTCCCTAAGCCTCGTCCCTGGCCCGACGGTTCTCGTCGGCGAGGTCATGACCGACGACGCAGACACACCTGAGCCGGGCGTCGCGATCAAGATAGTCCTCTCTCAATACGTGGATGGGATGAACGCTCGCGAAGCGAACCGCCAGACCTTGGCGGCACCGTTCTACCTGAAGACCGAATCCGGAGAGATCGTGCGCGTCGAGCCGGGTCCTAACCCGACCCTCGCCGCTCCGCTCGTGACCGAGCCGAGCGCGGGTAGGCCCGAGTTTCTTCGCTATCGATCCGCCGTCCTTCGTCAAGGCGAGCGAGCACTGTGCGCCGGGCACCTCGGGCGAGGCTTCAATCCGCGAGCAAGCGGAACGTATCGAGCCGCCGAAGGGGGCTGGGTGCTCTCAGTGGGTCGAGGTAAGAGCATGTGGGTCTCTGGCGATGGCCTTGCGTCCGTGTTCGAGCGCCAAGCGCGCTTCTTTTTCCTGCATGCCGTCGCCTTCGCGGCGATGTTTCTGGCCGCACAGCTCGCATTTTTGCCGTTCTATCGACTATCGGCCGGCGACTCGGTCCGCTGCACCGTCTCCGGCATCGAGACGGGCGACCTCTACGACAGCACGCTGCGCTCACGTCACCGACCCCCGACCGTCCTGGGAGCCTGCGAGGACGGTTCGAGCCTCTCCGAGGCCGCACGGCCCGCCCTGGTCGAGCTCGTCGCCGTGAGCGACGGCGTTCGCGTGACCCGGATTCGTGCTGGAGAGTCGACGATGTTGGGCCCCGTTCCAACCGTGTCGTGGTTGCGCATTGGAGGGCTTTCGGTCCTTTTCATGCTCGTTGTTGGGCTCGCGTCGGCTCTCACAGGGCGTTCCTCTCGAGCCTGGTACGAGCGGAGAAAGGTCGTGGAGACCCTCAACACCGTCGTGTGACGAATGTCAGGGACGGGAATGCGCGCGTCGAGCGTTGCCTCCGTGTGCCTTTGCGCCCGTGCTCTGGGCGAAACCGGGCGACGACACGATCCTCGCTCCGAGAAGCCACCTTTTGATAGCCTCTCTCCGAAGCGTCTTTCCCCTATGCCGTCTCGTCCGCTCAGTTCCTTCGTGGCCGCCTGCCTCCCCAAGGCGGAACTTTCTCGTGCATCGGACGTCGGAAGACGAACGCCGGTTGGCGCCGACCGGGGAGCCGTGTGTCCAGGACCCCCCGCACTCGACGTCACGATCGGCGCTCGCGCGACGACGACCTTTCGGCGAACGAGCCCTCCTTTCCCATCGCCGCGCGGAGAACTCCGATGACCGAGCCCACGAAGACGCTCTCGACCTTGCAGGTCCCGGTAAAGCGCGCCGAGCTTCGCATGCGTGTCGGGCGAGCGTTGACTTCGGGCACTACCGCCCTCTGCATCGCACTCGCAGCCGCGGCCATCGCGCTCGCGCTACGAAAAGCTGGGGTCTTGCCAGAGCGTGCAACGCGTATCGCCCTGGCCGTCATTGCCGCGTTCCCTCTGGTGGTCGCAGCCGTTTTTGGCCTCCGAAAGCTCCCTCCGCGAGCAGGGGCCGTGGCCCTCGACAAACACCACGCCCTCTCCGACCGCATCGCGAGCGCGCTGTCGTTCTCCGAGCTTCCCGCGTCCGAGCGGACGACGTTCATGGAGGCCGCGATCGAAGATGCCCTCGATCACGCAAGCAAAGTCGAGCCGAAGCGCGCCGTGCCGATTCCTTTCCCTCAGGAAGCGTGGGTGGCCGGAGGCCTCGCCGCCCTCGTCACGTTGGTCGCTTTGTTCGAGGTTCGCACGCACGAGCCCGTATCCCACGCCGATACCATCGACGCCGTGGACGTCACTGCGGACGACATCGACGCGATGAAGGAGTTTCTGAAGGACCTGCAGCAAAAGCAGCAGACCGACGAGGCCAAAGCGGCCACCCAAGAGTTCAACCAGCTCATCGAGGACCTCGCCGCAAAACGCCTCGACCGAACGGAAGCATTCCGTCGCATGGAAGCGCTCGAGAACAAGCTCCTCGAGGGAAGCGAGGCCGACAAGAAGGCCCTCGAAGCCGCCCTCCAGAAGATCGGCGAGGAAATGAAGAAGGCCGAGCTGACCAAGCCCGCGGGCGAGGCTCTCGAGCAAAAGAACCTCACCGACGCCGAAAAGGCGCTCAAAGACCTGGCCAAGAAGCTCCGCGAGATGGGCGGAAAGGCCGACAAGGCCCAGCTCGAAAAGATGCGGGAAGCGCTGAAGAACGCCGCACAAGACCAGAAAAAGCGCGCCGAATCGCTCCAGGCAAAGCGCGACGAGCTCGAGAAGTCGCTCCTCCAGCAGAAACAAAAGATGGGCGACGCCGGGGCGAACGAGCAGGAAAAGTCGCTGCTCCAAAAGAAAGAGCGTGAGCTGGAACGCCTCGATCGCGAAAAGGATCAGCAGACCTCGCAGCAGCGCCAGCTCGACCGGCTCGACCGCGAGCTCCAGCAAGCCGCCGAAGATCTCATGAAGGATCTGAACCTCTCGGCGAACGATCTCGACAACGCCGCGGAAGACATCAACCGCATGGCGCGCGAGCAAATGAGCCAGCAGGAAAAAGAGCAGCTCAAACAAAAGCTCGAGGAATTGCGTCAAATGCTGCGCCAGCAAGGGCAGGGCGGGCAGGGACAGATGCAGCGCCTCCGCGTCTTCCAGCAGCGGGCGCAAGGCGGTCAACAGGGCGGCCAACAGGGGCAGGGCCAACAAGGTCAGGGTCAGCAGGGCCAGGGCCAACAGGGCCAAGGCCAGCAAGGTGGCCAGCAGGGTCAAGGCCAGCAAGGCGGCCAGCAGGGCCAGGGCCAACAAGCCGGTGGTCAGCAAGGCCAAGGCCAGCAAGGCCAAGGCGGCCAGGGTGGTCAACAGGGCCAAGGCGGTCAGGGCCAGGGTGGCCAGGGTGGTCAGGGCGGCGAAACGTGGATCCTCGGCCCGAACGGCGAGAAGCTGATGCTCATCACCAAGAGCCAAGGTCAGGGCCAAGGCCAAGGTCAAGGTCAGGGCGGCCAAGGTGGCCAGGGCGGCCAGGGGGGTCAGAAGGGGCCCGGTTGGGGCACGGGCCACGACGACAAGGTTCAAGGCGCCGCCACCAACGCCAAAATGGGCACCCAAGACACCCAAGTCGCCGGCCAAGACACGGGGCAGGGGGGCAGCCGCAGCGAGGTCATCTTGGGCGCAGCCGAGCGCGGCTTTGCGTCACGCGGGTACAAGAATGTCTACCGCGAGTACAACACCGTCGCCGAGGAAGCCCTCGACAAGGACGAGATCCCGGGCGGCTACCGATTCTACGTGCGGCGCTACTTTCAGCTCATTCGTCCGCGCGAGACGCAGGACAAATAGGCGAGTGTTTTCAGTTGCTTGAGGGGCCTATCAGGGCCGATGAACCGAACGACGGACGACAGGGAGACACGATGAGCGAGACCGAGACCGAGCGAGCGGGCGACGTGAAGGCCGAAGTCGCGGCGTTCCGAAAGAACATCGATGCCCTCCGCGCAGAAATCGCGAAGACCATCATCGGAAATCAAGAAGTCGTCGACGGCGTGCTCACGTGCATCTTGGCAGGCGGTCACGCCCTGCTCGAGGGCGTGCCGGGCCTCGGCAAGACCATGTTGGTGCGCGCCCTATCGGACGTCATGAGCCTCTCGTTCTCGCGCGTGCAGTTCACGCCGGACCTCATGCCCGCCGACATCCTCGGCACCACGGTCATCGACGACACGCAGTCGGGCGGGAAGGTCTTCGAGTTTCGAAAAGGCCCCGTGTTCGCGAACATCTTGCTCGCCGACGAAATCAACCGCGCAACACCGAAAACCCAATCTGCGCTCCTCGAAGCCATGGCCGAGCATCGCGTCTCGGTGGGTCGCACCACGCACGTTCTCGACCAGCCGTTCGTCGTTCTCGCCACGCAAAACCCGCTCGAGATGGAAGGCACGTACCCGCTTCCCGAAGCCCAGCTCGACCGCTTCTTGTTCAAGCTCCACGTTCCGTTTCCCAGCCGCGACGAGCTCCACGGCATCTTGGATCTCACCACCGGTACCGCCGGCGAAGCCGTGCACTCGGTCCTCGACAAGCCGCGCATCCTCGAGATGCAAAAGCTCGTCCGGCGTGTACCGGTCGCACGTCACGTTCAGGACTACGCGATTCGGGTCATCCAAGCTACGCACCCTGGCGGCCCGGACGTTCCCGATCTCGGAAAGCGCTTCGTGCGTTTCGGCGCCTCTCCTCGAGGCGCTCAGGCCATCCTCTTGGCGGCCAAAATTCGCGCTCTGTTCGAGGGGCGTTTTGCCGCGAGCAACGACGACGTTCGTGCCCAGGCGCTCCCGGCCTTGCGTCATCGCATTCTGCTGAACTTCGAAGGCGAGGCCGAGGGCATCAAGACCGACGAGGTCATCCACGCCATCCTGAAGAGCGTCCCCGAAACGAAGGCGGGGCTCCGAGAAAAGAACGGGGCCGAGCTTGGGGCTTCTTGACCGCGTCCTCGGGCGCAAAGAAACGTCCGGCGCGCGGGGCAAAGGCGACGAAGAGCTTTTCGACG
>JAYUKI010001286.1:0-7524 GCA_043764595.1 Myxococcales bacterium
CCTTGGCCGTGTGTGCGGACGCGAAGCTCGCTCACCGGCGGGGTGGAAGAAAAGAGCTTGAGTTGCTCGGAGGCCTCGAAGACCTCGGAGTCGTGGGCAGTCACAGAGGGCACTTAGATCACACTCGAGCCTTCCATGTCGAATGCAGAGTGCACAAAAAAACACGCGCCCGAAATGCGTGTATTCTGCCTGTCCATGCTTCGATCTCCATCTATCCGAAATTGCTCCATTCATCGTCCATGGGCCGCGTTCGCGGCTGCTGCGGCCCTCGCTGGGTCCATTCCTTGCATCACGGGTTGTGGGACGACGTTGCCTCCTCCGACGGAGCGGCTCGCGAGCACCGAGGCTCGGGTGGCCGGGGCCGAGAAGGACGGAGCCGACCAAATACCGACCGCCAAAGAGGTGCTGAACCGCGCGCGAACGGCGGTCGCGCGCGCGAAGACGGCGCTCGCGGAGGGCAAGCGCGTGGTGGCGGAGGAGCTCTTGCTTCGCGCCGGGGCCGACGCAGAGCTCGCCGACGCCCTTGCCCACGAGGGCCAGGTCGCAGAAGAAGTCGCAAAAGCCAAGGCCATGCTCGCGAGCGAGGAGAAGGGCAAATGACCCTATCTCGAAAGGCTTCGGCCTCAGTCGTCGCTATCGCCGCCCTGCTCGCGGGCTGCGCTCCCGTGATGCCTCCGAAGGAGCTCCGTGACGCGCGTGTGTCGTTCCAAAAGGCAAAAGAGAAGGCCGCCGACGCGCCACTCGAGCTCGACGAAGCGAAGCGTGCGCTTTCCGCGGCCGAGCATCGCTTCGAGGAAGTCGGCAACGATCCCGAGGTGGCCGGGCTCGGCTTCGTGGCCGACCGGAAGGCTCAGCGCGCCATCGCCTTCGCGAACAAGGTGAAGCTCGAGCGCGAGCTCGTTGCCCTCCAAGAGGCTCAGAAGACGAGGCTCACCGAGCGTGAAGCGCGGGCGAAGGCCGAAGCGGAGAAGGCGAGGCTCGATGCCGAAAAGAAGGAACGTGAGCTGGAGAGCGCGAAGAAGGCCCAGCGCGAAGCCGAAGAACGTGAAGCCGCCGCACTCTCCGCACTTCGAAAGCTCGCCTCGGGCGTGCGAACCGAGCCGCGAGGCCTCGTGATCACGTTCGCTGGAGCCGTCCTGTTCGCGTCGAATGGGGCGACCTTGGCGCCTTCCGCCCGGACTCGCCTCGACGAGCTCGCGGTGGTCCTCCAGCGAGACAACCCGAACGCGAAGCTCCTCGTCGAAGGGCATACGGACAACCAGGGGGCGCACGCGCACAACGCGTCGCTCGCAAAGGCTCGTGCCGAGGCGGTCTCGAGCTACCTCGTCAAAAAGGGCGTGGCGAAAGACCGCGTTCGTTCCGAAGGCATCGGCGAGAGCCGTCCGATAGCCTCGAACTCGAGCACCGAAGGCCGCGCGACCAACCGTCGCGTGGAGATCGTGGTCGAGAAATAGGCACGAACGCGGACGAGATGGCGTGCGCGGTCGGCCTCACTTGGGCTTCCTGAGGTGGCTCTCGAGGCGCTCGAAGGCGTCCAAGACCGCGCGCGCGTGCGACGAACGGTAGAAGAGCGCCTGCGTGACGTGGCCGGCCGGTTTCTCGCGGAGCTCGGAGCCCTTCCAGTGCCGCGCGAGCGCTTCGGTTTCGTGTCGAACGACGAACGCGTCGTGGCGGCCGTAGACGAGAATCGCAGCGTTCGGAAGCACAGGAACCGGATGGCGACTGATGCGCACGGGCGCGAGCACCTCGGCGAACAGATTCTGAGCCGCCCCGCGGGAGCCCGCGTCGCGTGCGAGCTTGGGCCAGTCCACCACCCGCGTGAGCGCATCGCGCGTGAACACCGGAAGCGCAGAATCCCCAGCGCCGCGCAAGACGGCTGCGAGCGGAAAGCGCGACAGCGCGGCCACGAAACCGCCCATGATGCCGCCTTGGCTAAAGCCGCTCACGCCGACGGTCGAGGTTACTTCGTGACGCAAGAACCGGAGGAGCGCGCGGCCCTCGTCGACGGTCGCCAGATTCAAGGCGAAGTGCTCGGCGACCGTACGAATGCGTGGGCCGAGCTGGCCGGTCGGACGACGAAGGCCGTAGAGTGGGCTCTCGAGAGCCAGCGTTCCGATGCCGTGACCCAGGAGATGACCTGCGAAGAGCCGACGGCGTGAAAAGCCCTCCTCGGCGGTCGCCGCGAGCAGGAGGCACACTCCACGCGGGCGCTTCGGCAGTAGGAGCTCCACGTGCGCCAGTCGAGCCTCGGCCGGCAAGAGGCGCGCGAGCGGGGATTCGAACGTGCCACGCCGAATGGTCACGCCGAGCCTATTTTTCTCGGGAACCGACCACTCGACACGGGCGACTCCGGCATCTCGCTCGGGTGTGTAATCGCGGATCTCGGCCGAGATCGCCCGGAGCCGCGCGAGGTCGCCAAAGCCCTCCTCGAAGAGCTTTCCCTTTCTTGCAAGCGCTGCGACGAAGCGATCGACGAGCGTGTGAAGCAGCGACGTGGGCATCGGCAAGACTCGACTACCACGAAGCCGCTGACGCCCCTCGGCGGACGGACTCGCTCAGCTGGCGAAATAGGCGGTAGACTGCCCGCCGGATGGACCCCGAGGCCCGCATTGGAACACTCTTGGCCGGTAAGTACCGCCTCGAGAAGCTGCTCGGCATCGGGGGCATGGGCGCCGTGTACGAGGGCTTGCACGAGGGTGTTGGCAAGCGTTTCGCCATCAAGGTTCTCCGAGGAACCACCTTCCACGACGAAGCGAGTCGAGCCCGCTTCGCGAAGGAGGCTCAAGCGGCCGCGAAGATGGAGCACCCGAACGTGGTCGCGGTATTCGACGTCGGTGAGACCGAAGACTCTGCGCCGTTCATGGTGATGGAGCTCTTGCGAGGACGCTCTCTCTTCGACGCACTCGAGGGGCGGCTCGGCATCGCACAAGCACTCGAAATTGCATACGAAATCCTCTCGGCGCTCGAGTGCGCCCATCGCGCGGGCATCGTGCACCGCGACGTCAAACCGGCCAACGTGTTCTTGGCGGAGCGGCAGGACGGGTCGATCTGCGTGAAGGTCCTCGACTTCGGCGTCGCGAAGTTCGCCGAGACCGACGAGGTGAGCCTCACGCAGTCCGGTGCCATCGTGGGTACGCCTCTCTACATGGCCCCCGAGCAGTTCCTCGCCGACCGCGAAGTGGATGGACGTGCAGACGTATGGGCCGTCGGTGCGACGCTCTTTCAGATGCTCACCGACAGACCCGTTCACCTCACCACCAGCGCCACGGCAGCGGCGGCGAAGGTCGTGAGCGAGCCTGCCCCGCGCATCCGTACCATCCGGGACGACGTCGACGAAGAACTCGACGCCATCGTCGCAAAGGCCCTCGCGATTCAGCGAAACGACCGGTTTTCTTCGGCAAAAGAGATGATGGAGGCCATCGATCGCCATCGTGTCGGCGCCTCGGAAACCCTCCCTGGAACGCTCTCGACGCCGCCCGTGGCCTCCCGACGCTCGGTGCCAAACCCGTCGAGCGAAGGTGGAAAATCGGTGGTCATCTCGCAGGTGACTGCAGCGCCACTGGCAACCTCGTCGTTCGGGAAACACGCGCTTCTTGGCTTGGCGAGTGGCACGCTCGGAGCGCTCGTGACCGTCATGCTCGTGCTCCGCTCCGAATCCACGCCGGGCGCGCTCCCGTCCAACACGCTGCCTCCGCTTCCCACCGCACCGGACGTCGTACGCGTGGCGCCCTCCACCCCACGCGACAGCGAGCCCGTCGCGACCCCCACACCGACGTCGATCCCTTCCCTGCCGCCGTCGAGCCTCTCCCCGAAGCCGCATGCTCCTCTGCCCTCGACTTCGAGCAAACCGAAGCCCCTCTGCGAAGAAGGCCTCGTGGAATCGCGGGGACACTGTTGCTCGAAGGGGCTCGTTTGGCAGGGCGAGCGCTGCGAGCGCCCCCTTGCCACTGACTTTTGACGAACCGAACACCGGAGCGCGGGGACGCTCACGCGTTTTTCTCTTTTCCGTTCGTGTCCCTGCTACCTTCGTCGGAAGGTGGCTCGTCTCGGTCTCGGGGGTTTTACGTGTGCTCTGGCGCTTCTCGTAAGCTTGCCTCGTGAAGCACGTGCGGACGGCATCGACAGCGCGCGCTCGGCTTTCCAAGAGGGCGTGAAGGCCTACCAAGGCGGCGACTTTGCGGGGGCACGCGAGAAATTCGCGGAGGCCGAACGCATGCATCATGCACCCGTCATCGTCTACAACCTGGCGTTGAGCGAAGAGCGCCTCGGACACGTCCAGGCCGCCGTGGACGCGTACGAGCGCTACATCGCGGAAGAGGGCGAAAAGGGCGAGTTTGCCACGCCCGCCGCCGTGGCCGTCGCCCAGCTCAAAGCACGCTCGGCGAAGGTTCGCATCGAGAGCGATCCGCCAGGGCTTCGCATCTACGTGGACGGAGCCCCTCTCGACGAGCGAACACCAGCGCAGGTACTCCTTGCCGCGGGCACGCATCATGTGGTGGTCGAGGGCGACGACTTCCGAGACGAGCGCGACGTGCGCACCACCGCCGGAAAAGCCGAGACGGTGAGCTTCACCCGCGTTGCGAAAATCGGCGGACAGCGACCCCTCCCACTGAAGCTGCCCGATCCCGTGACCCCACCGAAACCCGAGGTCGCCCCTCATCCCGAGGGGTTCGTGTTCGGGCTGCACTTCGTCGCGGTTCCGTACCTCTTCTTCAAAGCCAACACCGGCCCGCAACAGGCCGACGCCTCCGGAGTCTCGATCGGCTTCACCGCCGAAGGTGGCTACGCGTTCACGAAGCGAGCCGTAATCCTCGTTCGTGCGTTGGGGGCCGTCGGATCCGAGTGCGGGAGCTTCGCGGGCTCGAACTTTCTCTCCGTAGGACCGGCGATTTCGGTGCGTGCCTTGGACTGGGCCTGGGTTGGCCTCGGGCTCTTGGGCGGGCAAGCGCAAGCCTGCAACTCCGACAGGAACCTCGCGACCAACATCGTCTTTTCGCCGACCTTCGACCTGGCCTTCGCGGTGGCCACCCAGCCCTACGGGCAGTGGATGATCACCACCAGCATCGGTTATTACTTCGCGAATCCGACGAACGAGAATCGCGTGCTCTATGCACCCATTGGCTTCGGGCTCCGGTTTTTCTAGGCCGCCGAGCGAAGAAGGTTACCCCGTCGTGAGCAGGAAAAGCTCAGGCCTTCCGCTTCCTTGGATCGTGCTTGGGCTCGAAATCGAAGGCGTCGGGCAAGAGCGCCGCGAGGCTCGTGTCCCGGCGGGCCTCGTGAGTGCCCTCGACGCCTACGAGCGCGATGGGCAGGTCGCGAGCGAACTCGCCCAAGGTCTGACGGCAGATCCCACAGGGCGATCCACCGCGCTTCCCAGGAGTGACGATCGCGAGCGCCACGGGCTCGCGCTCGCCGGCGGCCACCATCGCGACGATGGCCGTGCGCTCGGCGCAGATCCCAGCCGGATACGAGGCGTTTTCGACGTTGCAGCCGAGAAACACTTTGCCGCTCTTCGTGAGGAGAGCGGCTCCGACGTGAAACTTGGAGTAAGGCGCGTAAGCTCGGCCTTGCGCACGTTTGGCCTCGACGACGAGCGCGGCGAGGACGTCGTCCGCCACGCGAGCCTCGGGCTTCGATTTCGCCTTGCCGGTGGGCCCGGATCGGGGGCGCACACGAGACTTCGTCGGGGTCACGAGGCCCCCGCAATCGCAATCCATCCACGCAAAAGAGCCACGAGTCGATCGCGCGCCCCTCGTGCGGTTTCCTCGACCTCGGAGTGATCGAGCTCCGTCTTGGAGATGCCTGCGGCAAGGTTCGTGATGCACGAGAGGGCGCCAACTTTGACCTTCATGTGACGAAGGGCGATGGTCTCGAGCACCGTGCTCATGCCGACGGATTGGGCTCCGAGAGTGCGAAGCATGCGCACCTCGGCGGGGGTCTCGTAGGTGGGTCCGAGCAGGCCGGCGTAGATGCCTTCGCGCAGGGAGAATCCAGCGTCCTTGGCCGCACGGTGGGCGGCCTCGCGGAGGCCGAGATCGTAAGCCGTGGACATGTCCGGGAAGCGTGCGCCGAGGGTGTCGTCGTTCGGTCCGACGAGCGGATTCTGTCCGGTGAGGTTCAGGTGATCCGTGAGGACCATGAGGTCGCCGGGGACGAATCCAGCCTCGATCCCACCCGCCGCGTTCGTGATGAGGACCGACGAGACGCCCAGCCGGGCCATGGTTCGAGCGCCATGCACCACCGATTCGACCGAGTGCCCCTCGTAGAGGTGCACGCGGCCCTGCATGCACACGACGGGCACGCCGGCGACCTTGCCGAAACAGAGGTTTCCCGAGTGGCCCACGACCTTCGAAGAAGGCAGGTGCGGGAGCTCGTGGTAAGGCACCTTGACCAATTCGTCGAGGGTGTCTCCGAAGCCGCCGAGACCGCTGCCTAGTACCAGGCCCACACGCGGCGCGACGAACGCACCTCCGCGAGAGCTCTTTTCGCGGGCCGCGCGGGCCGTTTCGTCGATGCGTGCAGTGAGGGTCGATTCGCTCATGGGGCCGAGGAGCATACAATCGCGGGAGCGCGGATGGCCCCGGAATACGCGCGGCCGCACGAACGTATTTACGACTCGACGCGTAAGACTTCGCCGCACGGCTTCTCGGCCCTATCGTCGAAAGGCACAGCGAGAGGACTCACCCATGGGCGATATCTTTTTTTTCGTGCTCGCAACGGCCTTCGGCGGCGCACACCTGGCGCCGCTCTTTGCTCCTCTCGCCTATCGGAGGGCCGAAGCCAAACATCGGCACGAGTGGCATGCGGTCGCGCTTCCTCCGACGGTCCTCGAGCCCTCGGCGTACCGCTCGACGGGACCCGTGGTGGTAGGTCATTTGGAGCGCGCTCCAGGCCTCGTGCGGGCCGCGGCCGCGAGCTCCATCGTCTTCGGCGGCATGTTTTTGCCCGGGCTCGCGTGGGGACTTTTTGGTCTCATTGCGGCGGGCGCAGGGCTCCTCAGCATCCCCGGTTTGGTGATCGCAGCCTGTCTGTGGAACGCCGGACACGCTCTCCTCCAAGGCACCAAAGAATCGGCGATTTTGGCAGCTCGCGCGGCCACCGCGGCGTTCTACTTCAACGTACTTCTCGTGGTCGGTGCCCTTTCGGTGGCCGTGATCACCCAGGAAAGTCCCGCAGTCGCATTTTGCGGATTCGTCGGCGGTTACGCGCTCGTGTCGATCGGCCAGGCGGTCCTCCTCGGCAAAGCCGCAAGCCTCATGGGAACGATCCACGGGGACCCGTTCGAAGGCGTCGTCGAGAACCACCTTCCGTTCGTGTTTCGTCGCCTCCTCGCGAAGAAGCGCGAACGGATCGCCGCGGCGTGAGCATGTACGCGTGTACCTCTCGGAAACGGACGTTCTGCTAAGTACGCCGGCGTGAGCCATTGGACCCCGCAAAGCTGGAAAGCCTTTCCGCTTCAGCAAGAAGTTGCCTACGAAGACGACGCGGCGCTCGAAGCCGTCACCGAGAAGCTCGAGACCCTCC
>JAYUKI010001287.1:0-7522 GCA_043764595.1 Myxococcales bacterium
CAGCAGGTTTCGCTCGCCGACTACTACGATCCCGAGTCGAAGAACTTCCGCCTCGTTCATATCCAGGCCGCCGCAGTGTGGTGTGGCCCGTGCAACCAAGAAGCGAAGGCGGCTGCGCCCCTCGCCGGCGAGTTCAAGACCAAGAAGATCGCGTGGATCTCGGCCCTCGTGGAGACCGCCAAGCGTGGAACTCCCTCCTCGCAGGGCGACCTCGACAAGTGGATAACGGCCTACCCGTCGGACTTTTCGCACGTCCTCGATCCCAACAATGCGCAGTTTGGCGTGTTCTTCGACGCGGCAGCCATTCCGTGGAATGCCGATCTCGACGCGCGCACGATGGAAATCCTGTTTGCGAGCACGGGCGGCGCCGGAACGGCGGAAGCCATTCGCGACGACCTCGACGGCTGGCTCAAGTTCCTCGACACGTATCCCGCCGCGAAGTGACCTGCGAGCGACGCCCGCGAACGGATTCTCCCCGAGAGACGGCTCTCCCCCGGATCCCTCAGACGAAAGTTTAGTCCAAATATGCGAAAACAATCGTTTTCGACCCGAAGCGCCGTGGTCCTCTCGACCGCGGCGTTCGCGTCTTTGCTCACTTTGCTCACGCCCGCGTGCACCCCTCCGCAGGAGGCAAGCTCTGCAGCAAGCACCGGCTCCGCTGCCGTGAAAGCTGGCACGCGCGCCCAAGACTTCACCACGCGCGACATGGACGGCAAGACCGTTCGGCTCAGCGACTACCTCGGCAAGAAGACCATCTTGCTCAACTTCTGGTCCACGTACTGCGAGCCCTGCCTGGCCGAGTTCCCGCACCTTCGCAAGATGCAGGACGACAAGAAGGACAAGGGTTTTGCCATTCTCGCCGTGGCCATGGACGGCCCCGAGACCATCGCCCAGGTGAAGCCTTTTGCGCTTCGCAACAACCTGAATTTCCCCGTGCTCATGGACGAAGACTCGGCCATCTGTGCACTCTACAACCCGAAGAAGAGCGGCCCGCTCACGATCTTGATCGACAAGACCGGGAGCGTGACGCAGGTGCGCGAAGGCTACAATCCCGGCGACGAAGAGAGCCTCGCGGTCGAAGTCGACAAGCTGCTCGCGAAGTAAGGCAAACGCCACGTTGCCCGTGGCATGATGCCGGCCCAAACCGTGGTCATTTTGTCTCGATTCTCCCGTGCTTCTCGCGATGCCTTGGCCTCCGCTGCTCCTGATGCGGGTACGCGTGCGCGCGTGAGGCCAACGGGTCTTCGTTGGGCCGGTGTCGCCGTACTGGCCGGGCTGGGGGCACTTTCGGTGGCGCCGAAAGCAAGCGCGCTCGATCTGCCCGTGGTCGCGGGCCACCCCATCAAAGTCGACGTCACCGAGACGTCCATCGTGTCGCAGCGGTTCAACGCGCGCGAAGGCGAGGACTTCCGAACCCAAGGCTACTTTGCCTGGCTGAACCGCCTGAACCTGGTCCTCAACTGGGACAAGATCACCGTGGGCGCCCGCATCGACTCGGCGCTCTACGGGCTGCGTCCGGAAGATCGCGAAATCTTGCCGAAGGACCGGCAGATCACGCTGATCGACGGCGCGAGCCGCTACCGCGACTCGATCTATCCGGCCAAGCTCTACGCGTCGTACAAGATCCCGGGCCTCGAGCTCAGTGCCGGCGACTCGTATGCGCAGCTCGGCCGCGGGCTCGTGCTCTCGCTGCGCAAGGTCGACGAGCTTGGCATCGACACCACGGCGTTCGGCGGCAAAGTGGTTCTCCAGAAGGACCCCGCGTCCTTCACCATGGTCGCGGGTTTCTTGAATCCGTCCCGCGTGGACGAGCCCACGGGCCGCGCGCTCTTTCTACCGAAGGCGCTGGAGAACGAGGCGCGTCAGCCGCTCTTCGGCTCGGACCGAGTGGTGGCGGGCCAAATCCAGCTCGGGCGCGGATTGCCCGTGGTGCTCTCCACCAACGTCGCGCACTTCACGAAGTGCTCGCCCTTCCGCTACGACGAGCGCGGAAACGTAGTGGATGGCGCATTCGACAAGCCCTTTGGCTCGTGCGAAACCCGCGACGTGTCGGAGTGGCTCGCTTCGCTTCCGAAGAACCTTTCGCCCACGTTGGCGGCGGCGTCGATCTTGAACGCGAGCCAAACGCTGGAGATACCCTCGCTGTTCGACACGGGCAGTCTCTATGTGGAGGCGGCCATCCAAAAGCGCGAGGGCGAGACTGGGCGCGAGGCCGGCCTGAACGGCAATGCCCTCTATGCCGCTCTCACCACGAACAAGGGGCCGCTCACCAACACCCTCGAGGTGAAGAGCTACCGGAACTATTTCAACGTTGCGGGGTCGGTGAACGTCACCAAAGCCTCGGCGTTCGCGAACCTCGCATACTCCGCCGTTCCCACGATAGAGCCCATCATCAGCGACACGATGTTCGGCTTCTACAACGCGTGCGTGAATGGCGCACGCGACCGCGTCGACGCCCGGCTTTCGCCGAATCTGCTCCTCTATGGCGCGTTCGGATATTCGGTCACGAAGAGCGAGCTTCCCGGCGGAGCGTGCGACGGCTTCGGAAAGTCGCCCAGCGCGGAAGACACCACCAACTTCGTGACCGATCTCTTGACCGGCATCGAAATGCGGTTCGACCAGAACCGATCGTTCTTCTTCGCCAATACGAACATGCGCAACGACGTTCGGTCGAACGGCGAGCCCTACTACAAAGAACGCGCGGTCCAGTACACCCTCACGAAGTACGTCACCGGCCCGTATTCCATCGAGTTTGCCGGTCGTCACCGCGTGCGTTACCAGGAAAACGAAAACCAGATCGAGGTCAATGACGCGGCAGGGAATACCGTGTTTTCCGAGCGCAAGTGGGTCCAGGGCGAGAACTACACGGCACTCAAAGTGGCGCCCCAGTGGGTCGTTACCCACGGCTTCGAGTACACGACGCAAGACGGTTTTCCGACCATCTACAACAACGGCAGCATTCTCTGGCGTTTCACGATGCAGAACAATCTGCGCCTCTTCGTGGGACAGCAGCGAGGCGGTTTGCGCTGCGTGAGCGGCATTTGTCGCTTGTTTCCGGCTTTCTCGGGTGCCCGCATCGAGCTCACTTTGCGTTTCTGAATGGCGGGTGGTGGGATTTCGCTCCCGCGCGCAACCTAGAGCACCGAACAGGTTGAATCCCGTCGGCTTTCGCAGGTTTAGCGGCGCCTCGCGTTGTCGCTCCTCCTCGGATACAAGAGTATCCGTCGTCGTCGCTCCTAGCGATCAACTTGATCGGCGCCCTAGAGCCCATCCACCCCCTCTCGAATCCCCAACTCTTTCACCGTTGCCGGACTGCGAAGGCGGTTGGGCTTCCTTCCGTGCGAGCGAGTGGGTAGCGTGCTTCGGCATGCCTTCCCCAGGTGACCGCAACGGTCGATACCTTCTCACTCTGTGGGCGCCTGTCCTCCTCCTTGGCATCGTGCTGGTCATTGTGGTGCCTCGTTCGCTTCGGTCGCGCAAACCGGAAGATGCCGTTCCGGTGGCCGCGGTTGGCATCGCCTTCGGGATTGTTCTCTACCAACGTGCGGCTACGAAGCGGAATGTCGCTACTGCGCTGCGTTCGCCCGATCCGAACGCCTTTTGCGACTTGGCCAACCGAAACGTGGGTGCCATGCCGCACGGGGCCCAGTTGGCGGCTGCCAACGTGGCCAGGATAAATGCCCTCTATGGCCGTTTCGAGGAAGCCGAGAGTGCGCTTTCGTCGGTGTCTTGGGACGATTGTCCGCCGATCATTCTCGCGCAGCAGTCGTTGGCTCGCGCGGTACTTGCCTATGCGCGCGGCGACCTGGGAGCGGGTCGCACGCATTCCGTGCGTGCCATCGAGGAAGGTGAGGTTCCCGACCTTGCCCCGGGGGCGACGAAGAGCGCCATGGCGTTTCGGATGCATCGAAATCTTGGGCTCGCACTCGAGGGGCGTGCCACCGATACGACCGAAGAAGAGCTCGAGGCAGCACATCGCGACCTGCCCCTCCTCGGCCAAATCCTTGCCGCATGGGGGCTCGCTGCTCTCGCGAATACCCACGGAAAGACGGCACGGCTGCGTGAGCTGAGGGCATTCCTCGAAGCCACGGCGCCGCACTTCAAGCCCATCCATCGGTCGTTGGACGGCGAGATCCAGGGCGAAGCCGCGTAGGTGACCTTGCTCCCGGCGACGAGCCAGCGCCGTCACGCGTGACGCGTGAAGACGACGTGAATCCGAGATGACCTCGCACGTCACCGATTGGCCATGGCAATCGCGGTATGGCGGTCCAAAGCCGTCGAGGAGCTCCGCCTGGCTAGCTCGCTCCCTTACCCGACGCCGGCAGCCACATTGGGCCAATGGCTAGGGCGAGCACGAGCACGTTGAAGAGCGCGTTCGACGCATTGCCCGAAGCGATGGACCCCAGGCTGTCCAAGCAAAACCACGCGCAGACTCCAGTTACCACGCAGCGCCGAACGGCTTCGGGCGCGAGGTCGTAGACCTTGGAGGAGAGGAACCAAACGGTCAGTCCCCAGCCGAAGAGAAAGCCTCCGGTCAGTGCAGATAGGAATCGGGTATCCGGGTGGGCGTAGGTCGTTGCGCCGTCGATGGGCCAGCTCAAGAGATCGAGCGTGAGGCGCGCGGGTTCCTGCGTGGGCTTCATCGTGCCCAGGAAGAATACTGGACCGAACGAGCCAATCACGACGGCCGTGATCTTGAGCCAGAGCTTGTGGGCGGCATGGGACCTGAGACCGCCGAGCGGTGATGTCATGCCGGACACATGGTCTCGAGGTCGGGTAAAGGCCATGACCCAAGAGGTCAAGAAGGCGCAGCAGCCGGCACCATTTCGTCAGTGTCTAAAAAGGGTCGCGTAGCCGACCGCCGTGCCGACCACGAAGCCCACCTCGGCATAAAGGACGAATGCCACGCCATAGAGGTAGCGAATGCGCGGGCGTGAGTCCGAGCGGCCGCGGAGCTTTGGGACGCCCCAACGGCTTACGGTGGGGATCGCGAGCATGCCAAAGAGCAGCGCGCCGACGAGGCCGACCAGCCTAGGCGGGCCGTAGCCGTCTTTGATGACGAGGTGTGAGAGACCCATTCCCGTGGTGCCGTCGAACGACTGTGCCACGTAGATGAAGGCGATCGGCATCGCGATCCCTCCGAGTGCGGCGATCATAGTCGCGGCGGCGATGCGCCCGAACCAGGGAGGCGTCGCGTGCCGCTCGCCCGTGGCTGTCACACGCGGGAGCGCCCGCGCCAGGCGCCCGAACGCGTGCACTAGCTTCTGCGCGCGATCGCCGTCGTTCGTGAGCATCCGAAATCCGGTGAGGTCGACTTGGACCTCGTGGAAGAGTGCGTCGAGGACGATGCGATCGACGCGCAGCGCGAGGAGCTCCAAGACCGCAGCGCGCACATCGGCGCCTAGGACGGCGCGGAGGAGCGCCACGTCGGTGGTCGGAGAGTCCACATACACCGCCGCGTCGAACGTGCCGTCACCGGTCTCGAGCTCGACGTTGTGACCGCTGGCTTTCCCGTCGCGGTCTGCTGCCGTTTCCGCCCTCAACGTGATGTGCATTGGGCGGACGCCTCGGAGGGGCGCGGCCTCGCGGTAGGTCCCTCGGGGCCCATCCGTGCCACCACGCGCGCTCGCGTCGTAGGGGGTGGTGAGGCTCACCGTGGTCGAGCTCTGCACCGCGTGGGACGTGACGCGGATCCGCACGTCGTCTTCGACGATCAGGAGTGCGGCGTCTTCGGCGCTCGACGCATTGGCGAGGGCGCGAAGCGCAGACACGAGGGGCACCTCGAACGTCATCCGGCCTCATCCTACCATTACGTCGGCTGCGGTCGGTCACGGCCTCTTTGGGATGGAGAGGGAGAGCTTCCTCCACGCTCCCCACGTGCGTCGAGCACCACGGGAGCTCCGGTCTCGTGTAAAAGCGCGCCAATCGACTCCTGAGCGCGCAGGTCACTCGTCGGCGTGGTCGCCGAAGGCACTTTGGAGCACGCGACTTTTCCAATACGGAGGTCCCCGATCAGGGGCTCGAGCTGGAGGCTCGGTCCGTTCACCGAGGGCGGCGGGTACGGTGCCGCGCCGTTCGGCTCAGTGACCACGGCGAGCAGGCGCATGCGGCACTGACAGCGTGGCCAGATGACGACGTCGAGCGCGAACGTGCGCTTCAACGACTCGGCTCAAGGCCAATACGCGTCGCGTCCGGGCCGCGTTTAGACCGCCCGAACCTCGCGCGCCTCACGCTTCGATACCATCGATCGAGGTAGACGTCGCGTCGACACGGGATGCGTGAATGTGTGCCACGAGAGCGGCACCTACGCACGTTGCACCAGGACGATTTTGCCGTACCCTTCCACCAGATCACAAAGAATGACGATGAAGACGTTTGCAGGAATCCTACGAGCGCTCGGGACAATTTCGCTTGCTGCGGCGTGCTCGAGCGAACCTCGTGCGAACGAGGACGGCACCACGAATCGCTTGAACCCTGGTGTCTTCGACGCCGGATCCGGGAGCGATGGTGCGAGTGAAGCGGGGAACCTACCAACCCGAGACGCGGGTGATGCGGGCTCTGGTCCAGCACTTCAACCGGCACAGTTGCAGGATGTCTCGATCTTGTTTCCGTTGGCTCAGCCTGCGGACCTCGAAACGAGCTACGTGAAAGTCACCGATGTGGGGCCTCGGGGTACCCTATTTCCGAGTGCATTGTACGAGGTCATTCGGTCGGCTCATCCCCTCGGCGCACGCTACGACAGCTGGAAAGTCGTTGCCCTCCGAATCGATCCGTGTTTCGGCCAGATTTCGCCAGACCCGCATGGCATTGGCTGCGAGAACCAGTTGCGCCTCGTCGTACAGCCGTTGACGGTGACGGCCACCGAAACTGCCGTGGTCGCGATACCAGACATGGCCATCCACCTCTTTTTTCGAATTTCGCGACAAGAGATCGGCGACCTGGCGCGCGCACTCATTGCGTTACGAGTCGCCAACTCGAGCGGACAACGTCTGGGCCCCCTTGGTCCGCATCCGATCATGCAAGCCCAAGGCCTCGGGGGTCCGATGGCGAGCGGCGTGCGGGCGCTGGTGCTGAAGTACGCGGGCGCGAGCAATCTCATCAAGGTGGCCAGTCTGAACGGCATAGGAGAGTTGACCTGGACGTTCTTGATGCACGACGTTGTCGACGCCAATGCTGGCACGGCCGTGCGGGTCAGCCCGTTCACTGTTCCTGCTGGGTCTACGGGCCAAGGTGTCAGCTCCATCCGCAATCACTTCCCGTCCCAAAATCCCGGACTAAGGATGCGACTCTCGCCCGCGTCCACCTCGCCCGACAGCATCGCGGCGCTCATGAACGACGAGGAGATTGCTGTCTTTGATGCAAGTCAAAGGGCAGATGCGCTCGCGGCTCTACTCCGTATCGAAAATCCGGGTAGCCACAGTCCTACCACCGTCGATTGCGGAAGTTGTCACATGGCCTCCCCAGTGATGTCTCGCCAAGCTCCGTTGCTCGGGCTTTCGCGCTCAGGGAACCCAGCAGCGTT
>JAYUKI010001288.1:0-7515 GCA_043764595.1 Myxococcales bacterium
GGGGACACGGTCACGAGCGGCTCGACGGTGCTGCGCGTGGTCGACACGAGTCGCGTCTACGTGAGCGCCGCCATCGACGAGACGGTCTTGCCCATGCTCGCCACCGAGCAAAAGAGCATGATCTTTTTTCCGGGAAAGGCGCCTCCGGAGAGCGGACGCGTGACGCGCATTGGCTGGGAGGCCGATCGTCAAACGCACGAGCTCCTCGTCGACGTCACACCCGACCGCACCGATCGCCGCGTGGCGATCGGCCAGCGCGCCGACGTGCGCATCGAGGTCGGGCGCAAAGAGAACGTGGTGCGTGCCCCCGTACGGATGATCCAACGCGACGACAAGGGGCCATTCTTCTACGTGGACCGCGGCGGAAAGATTGCCATCGTCCGCCCGACCTTCGGCATCAGCGGTGACGACCAGGTCGAGATCCTCGAGGGCATCGCCGAAGGAGATTCCCTCCTCCAGGACGTTCGCGTGGGCGGAGTACTTGCCGTCGGTCGCCGATGGGCCCCCGCGGTGCCCAAATGAACCTCGCCCTGCGGGACGTTCGTCGGCACCTCCCGCGCTTCGTCGGCACGGCGGTGGGCCTCGGCCTCCTGCTCACCGTCGTGATCGCGATGCAGGGCATTTATGCGGGTATGGTCGACGACGCGACGATTCTCACGCGCGCGATGCGGGCCAACCTCTGGCTCGTGCAGCGGGACACGCGTGGCCCCTTCGCGGAGGCCTCGCGCGTCGATCCGAGCGTCGAGGGACGCGCCGCGGCCGTGCCAGGAGTGCGGAGCGCCCGCCCCTACACCTACCAGCTCATCCAACGGGATCATCGCGGCGCCGTCATGCGCATCGCGCTCGTGGGCTTGGGTTGGCCGGACGATCGTGGGCAATTCCTCGACCTCGTGGCGGGCCGCGGTCTCCAGCACGCCCACGGCGAGATGATCGTCGACGGATCTCTCGGGCTCGGAATCGGCGAGTCGCTCGTACTCGCGGGCGAAACCTACCGCGTCGTAGGCCTCACGAAGAACGCGCTCACGTCCGGCGGCGACTCGGTCGCCTTCATGACCACCTCCGACAGCCAGCTCGTGGCCTACGATCAGCCTTCGGAGGCGACGGTGCTCGAGCGGCATCGTGTGGTGGACCGACTGCGCAAGACCGATCTGGGAAGGGGCCAGCCCAATCTCGAGGACCTCGCGACCGATCCGAGGTGGCGCGCCCCTGCCCTTTCCTCGCCGCCGCTCGCGGCCGTGCTCGTCCAGGTGGACCCACACCGCATCGCCGAAGTGCGCGCCACGTTCGAGCGCTGGGGGGACGTGAGCGTCTATTCGCAGGACGAAGAAGAGACCCTTCTTCTTGCCGGAGTCGTCGAGCGCGCGCGCATGCAGATTGGCCTCTTCACCGTCATTCTCACGGTAACGGCCGCGGTCATCGTGATGATGATTCTCTACAACTTGACCATCGAAAAGACTCACGATTTGGCCGTGCTCAAGCTCATGGGGGCCCCCGCCTCACGGCTCCTCGGACTCGTGCTCCAGCAAGCGTGGCTGCTGGGCGCGCTCGGGTACATCGTGGCCTATGCGCTCGGCGAACTGGCCTATCCAAGCTTCCCGAGAAGAGTGGTCATTACGACGACGATTCGCATCGTCGCCCCACTGGCTACGTTTGCCATCGTCACCCTGGCGAGCGCTCTCGGGCTCGGGCACGTGATGCGCATCGATCCGGCCAAGGCGCTGGAGGGCTGACCATGGAAGACGCAGTTCGGGCGGTGGATCTCACCAAGACCTACGGGGTCGCCGCGGCAGCGGTCGTGGCCCTCGATCATGTGAGCCTTTCCTTGCCGCGCGGCACCGTGGCCGCGCTCCTCGGGCCGAGCGGCTCCGGAAAGTCGACCCTCATCAAGGCGTTGGGATTCGTGTCCCCCGCCGAGTCCGGCGAGGTGTACTTCGAAGGCAAGCTCGTCGTGAAAGACGGCAGGCCACTCGCGGACCTAGGGCTCCTCCGCAGGCGTCACCTCGGCTTCGTCTTTCAGAAAGCGAACCTCACGTCGTTCCTGACGGCCCGGGAAAACGTGGAGATCGCGTGCGAGCTCGGCGGCAAGACCGACGGCAGGAAGAGAGCGCGCGACCTTCTTGCCTACCTCGAAGTTGCCCATCGCGAGGACTCGTATCCGGAGATGCTGAGCGGTGGAGAGCAACAACGCGTGGCCATCGCGCGTGCCCTTGCCAACGACCCTTCGCTCATTCTGGCGGACGAGCCCACGGCGGCTCTCGACAGCGTCCGAAGCCGGTCGGTCATGGACCTCTTCCGAAAGGTCGCCCACGAGCGCGGGGCCGCCGTGCTCGTGGTCACGCACGACCACCGAGCGCTCGATGTCTTCGACGTTCTCTACGAGATGGAGGACGGGAAGATTCGTCCTGCTTCTTCTCACGCGGCGCAGTAGTCCAATGGGAATCGTGCTGTTTCGAGCGGGAGCGACGCTGGCGGTTGGGCTGGCCGTTTTGGCGGCCCAGAATGCCCGCGCCGAGCCCCCAGCACGACCGAAGGAGGCCGCCGGACCGCTGTTCCATCCGGACGGTCCAGGCTCGGGACGGCTCCGAGTCGGCGTCGGGATTCTCATGGATGTGCTCCCGAAGCGGGTGGTCGAGTCCGAGCAGAGGCAGTTCCCACAAGTCACCACGCACGCGCGGCTCGGGGGCCCATTCGGCTTTTCGGCGAGCGCCAGGCTCGCAGCCATCGTCATCAAGAACGAGATCGATCTCGGCCTCGTTTGGAGCCATACGTTCGGTCCCATATCGCTCGGCCTCAGCGAGCACGTCGGGTTTTCGTACGGAGTCTTGGCGGTCCAGGGATTCGACGCGACGTCGTGGGCCTGGATGGTTGCGGCCCGAAGCGACGCGCCCATTCGCGCGACGGGGCTCTGGATTTCCGGTTTGACCGTGGCGGCAGCCGCTGGGCTCGGGTTTGCCTTGCGCCGCTGGACCCGAGCGCCGAAAAATGGCGCGCCACTTCTCGCCGCGGCTGGCGTTCCCGATGCGTTCGACGAACGCCTCGACGCCGAGCTCGACGACCTCGACGGCCACTGAGCCTGGATTTCGCTCTACCTACCGGCGCAGAGCGAAATCCAGGCTGAGCACGCGCGGTGGTCGGTCGATTGAGCCGTGCTCACGTGGTCGTCGAAAGCAGGGTCGTACGACCTCGCGAAGGTGCACCCGTCGACTTGCCGGTGCGCCAACGTCGACGGTCGGAACGCGCACGGCTTTCCCAGCCAGTGCGCCTCTTCGCGTGCGCCAAACGCGGTCCACGGCTCACCCGAAAAGACGAGCGCACACGAAAGCAACGGGGAGCGCATCGAAAGGGCGCATTCCGTTCCCCATTCGGCAACGCTACCCGCACACGGCGCGTTCTATTTCTTTGCTCGCGTCGCGCGCCAACGCCGAAACGCTCCGACGCCGAGAAGGGCGGGAGCTGCGACGACACATACGGGGCAGACGGCGCCGCCAATGGCCGCTGCGACCACGCCAAACGCTCCGATGCCTAGTCCGGAGATCATCATGACGTTCGCGTCGCGCTTTTTTTCGTCCACGCTTTCGCCCTGCGGCGCGTCGGCGGGAGGTTGCGGCTCGAAGACGGTCGATTCGCTGGGATGGGACATGGTCTCACTACCTCCAACCGTAGGAGCCTCGTTCGAGCCGAAAGGGTTCGACACGGCCCCGCTTCGTTGATTCGTGTGGGTGTGCGTGCGCTGAGGCGGCGGCGGGCGGCCAAGAAGCACGCGGAGGCCTGTTCTTGGCTCTCCCAGCAGAGAGGCGGCCTTCGTCACGCGTGCTTCGTCCTGGAAAGCCGGTGCGGGCATCCTCAGCGCCCGAAGAAACGACCGAGGATGGAGGCTTCGGTGCTCGCTTCCTTCCTGGGCGCTTCGCGGCACGAGCATCGATCCTTCTCGGGAACACCACCGAGGACCTGCTCGACGTGCATGCCGCATCCGGCAAACGTGGGCTTCTTGCATTCGGCGCATTCGACTTTTCGGCACATGGCTCGTCTCCTTGACCGGGGCTCTGTCGCCCTCGTGTCCATGGGAGCCTCACGTTCGCGAAAAGGGTTCGCGAACGTCCAAAAAGGATCCACGGATTTGGCTGGTCACGGCGCCGTTCGCCGGTACCGTCGCCATGGAAAGAGCTCGAAAGCGCCGAACGCCAGCCACGGCCACGGTGGGCCTCGTCAGAGGCTAAGTTTTTCCTTTCGCTGACGGCGGACAAGGACCTTCCCAAGCTCGATCTGTATTTCCCGAACGGGCACGAGGTCGACCTCGAGCGGATCGCCGACACCCCAACCTTCACGCTCTTTCACGTAGCGAGCTCGGCTTCGTCGCCTCACTGAGCCGAGGCATGCGAGACGCGGTGGGGCTCTACGGGTAGGTCATGACGAGGTTCATCCAACACTCTTCGCTACCTGGATTCACGTAAGCATGAGGGACATCGGCGAGGAAGACGATGGCGTCGCCTTTGGCGAGCTCGAAGTGTTCTTTGCCCACTTCGAGCGAGAGGCGACCTGAAGTCACCACTAGGTTTTCACGCGTGCGAGGTGCGTGGGCTTCGGCGTCCTCGCGTCCGTGGCCGGCCAGCCAGAGCTCGTAGAACTCGACCTTTCCCTTGTCGCCAAAAGGAAAGAGCGCCCTGGACGAGAAGCGTCCGTCGGCACTCACGAGGCGCTTTGCGCTGGTTTGACGAATGACGACGGTGGAGGTGGTCTCGGGACGAGCGAGCAAAACGGAGAAGGGCACGTCGAATGCACGGGCAATCTTCCACAAAGTGCCAAGAGTCGGCACCGTGCGACCGAGCTCGATTTGACCGAGCGTCTGACGACCCACGCCACTCAAGCCCGCGAGCATGTCGAGCGAATAGCCCCGCTCGGTGCGTAGGAGGCGAACGTTCTCGCCAACGATGGCGTCGAGCTCCGGCGCCTCGGATTCGGAAGCTGCGCCGCTTTCGAGCGAAGTTGCCGAGGTCCCTGCTGGCGGGGTGACGAGCGGCAATCCCTCGCCGTGCCATCCCGTGGTCCCCCCATCGAGACTGTAGATGTCCGTAGGTCCACGGCCTTCCGCAATGGCTGCCGCTTGCTGACTCCGTCCGCCTTTGGCGCACACGAAAAGCACGCGGTTGCCGAGGTTTGCGCCCGCCACGTCTGCGCGCAACGCCCCAAGTGGAACAAGGCGCGCGCCTGGCAGGTGCCCGGTGGCCCACTCGGATGGCTCGCGGACGTCTACGATGTCCACGTCGCCTGCAGCGATGAGCGCCTCGACTTCGCGAGGGCTTACGGTTCGAACCATTTTGTCCGAATAGCAGACGTGCTCTCACGAAACCAAGAGGGACGTCGAAGCACCTGCTCACGATGCTCACGACGTCCCCGCTTGCGTCCGGCTAGAGTCTGGCTAGCTCGTGCGTCCGTGGCCTGCTTGCAAGCGATGCAGTGCCGCCACGAGCGCGTCGATGTCCTCCCGCGTGTTGTACGGGGCGAGCGAGGCGCGAACGGTGGCCTCGAGCCCGAAGCGCCTCAGAATGGGCTGCGCACAGTGGTGCCCCGAGCGCACCGCGATGCCCTCTTGGTCCAAGAGGCCGCCCACTTGTTCGGTTTTCTGTCCTGCGAGGACGAACGAGAGCACACCGGCTTTTTCGACGGCCGTCCCGACGAGAGTGAGGCCGGGGACTCCGAGAAGGCGCTCGGTCGCGTAGACCAAGAGCTCATGCTCGTATTGTTCCACACGCTCTACGCCGACTTGGGACAGCCAATCCAGGGCAGCCCCGAGACCGACGGCGTCGGCAATGTTGCCCGTTCCGGCCTCGAAGCGGGCGGGGGCTGGTTGGTAGAGCGTGCGCTCGAAGGTCACGTCCTGAATCATGTTGCCTCCACCTTGCCAGGGCGGAGTCATGTCCATCATGGAGCTCTTCGCGAACACGGCGCCAATGCCCGTGGGCGCGAAGACCTTGTGACCCGAAAAGACGAAGAAGTCGCAGCCGAGGGCCTGGACGTCCGTGGGCTTGTGCGAAACGGATTGGGCTCCATCTACGAGCACGTAGGCGCCGTGGCGGTGGGCCATCTCGACCATTTCCTTCGCGGGAGTGATCGTGCCGAGGGCGTTCGACACTTGGGTGAACGCGACGAGGCGCGTCTTCGGGCCGAGGAGCTTTTCGTATTCTTCGAGCACGATTTGGCCGCGATCGTCGACAGGAGCCACCCGGAGGCGAGCACCTTTCTCCGAACAGAGCATTTGCCACGGGACGATGTTCGCGTGGTGCTCGAGCCACGAAATAACGATTTCGTCGCCTTCGCGAATGTTCCGTCGACCCCAGCTTTGGGCGACGAGATTGATGCCTTCGGTTGCGCCGCGTACGAAGATGATGTCCTTCGCGGACGGCGCATTCACGAACCGACGGACGCTCTCTCGAGCCGATTCGTAAGCGTCCGTCGCGCGAGCGGCGAGGGTGTGGGCGGCACGATGAATGTTCGAGTTTTCGTGCTCGTAGAAGTACGTAAGGCGGTCGATGACCGTCTTTGGCTTTTGGGTCGTTGCGGCATTGTCGAGCCAAACGAGCGGCTTTCCGTTCACGTTCTGATGAAGAATCGGAAACTCGCGCCGAAGGGCGTGAGGATCGAGCGGCGCTCCCCCGTTCGAGCGCACCACGCGGTCTTCGGTTGGCGTGATCTCGTACGCGGAATACGTTCTCTCGTTTGGCGGGGCCGTGAAGGGGCGCGCCTCGTTCGAGGGGCGTGCTGGGTTCGAGGGCGGTTCAAGACCCGAGTCGAGCAACGGAATCTGGAACGCCTCTTGGCCAAGAAGCTTGGCGAAGGGGTCCGACGTGCCGAGAGCTCCAATGGAGGCGAAGTCGAGCGGGGCATCGAAAGGCGATGTCTTGAGCTCCGGTCGACTCGGTTCCACGGGGCCCGCGGGCGATGGCGATGGCGATGGCGATGGTGGAGCAACGCCGGGCGCGCCTTCGGGAGGAGCCGCCGACACCGCACTTGGCGCAGAAGCGGACTGGCCAGGGGCCCTCGGCGCAACGGCGTCCCCCGCCCCATGGGGCAAGGGAGTTTTTGGACTGGGCGGTAAACCGTTCGAGCCGCCCGAACCACCTGCAGGCGCGAACGGTTCGGATGGTGCCGTTTGGATGGGAACGGAGACACCCGCCGGAGGGTCTTCGGCGGGTGGTACCGAAGGTTGTGCGGCGAGAGGCGGGAGAGGCGCGGGAGACGGGAGCGGCGGCAGAGCATAGAGCTCGTTCGCGAGCCGTCCCACCAACGCGGTCAGCGCCATCGGATCGAAGTCGGGCAACGTGGGGGCCGTCGGCGGCGGACGTGCGGCCGCTCCCGCGAGACCGGGTGTGGACGAAGCTGCCGCGGTTGGGAGCCCAGGAGAGTCGCCTGGCTGCGGGAGCGGAGTGGCCATTGGACGAAGCTCTCCGGGCGGCGCCGGAGCCTCGGCCCCGCTCACCGTCCCGGGGCTCCGGGGCTCACGGGTACTCATGGTAGTGG
>JAYUKI010001289.1:0-7510 GCA_043764595.1 Myxococcales bacterium
GGCGACCCCCGAGGGCATCCTCGTCGGCATCACCGCGTTCGCCGTCGAGCAGCTTGGCGACATCACGCTCGTGAGCCTGGACGTCAAAGTGGGCGACACTCTCGCCGCCGGGAAGGCTTTCGGCACCATCGAGAGCGTGAAGACATTGAGTGACCTCTACGCCCCGGTCGCCGGCAAGATCGTGAAGATCAACACCGACCTCAACGACAAGCCCGAGCTCGTCAACGAGGACTGCTACGGCAAGGCCTGGATGATCGAGCTTGCCCCGACGGACCCGGCCGCAGCCGGCGCTCTCCTCGACGCGGCGGCCTACAAAGCCCACGTGGACGCGAGCGGATGACCACGCCGGCCGCACCGTCCGAAAGGATCTTTTGTCCGCGCTGCAAAGCACGAACGAACGATGCGGCCATGGGTCCGTTCCGACGCTCGGCACGGCCTGACGGATTCGAGGAGCCCCTCGCCCTCGAGCGCCGTGTGCATGCCTCCGGCGCGGAGATTTTCGCGTGCGGAGGCTGCGGCGGCCACTTCGTCCCGTACGAAGCAATGCTGCGCCTGGAGACCGCCGGAAGGGGCAAGTCGAGCGCCGCCGAGATGGCCAGGCGTGCCTTTGCCCCACCGAGCGAGCCCATCGCGTGCGCGAGGTGCGGCGAAGCCACCACCCGCCGCACGTGGGGAGTCGTGGGCACGACCTACGTCGACGTCTGCACCGACTTCGATTGCCGTGGGGTTTGGCTCGACAAAGGCGAGCTGGAAGCCATCGCCGGCAAGACGTAGGCTCGGCTTCTCAAGCGAACAGAGAAGGCAGTGCCTCGCGGGCGTCCCTCCACGCCTCCGGAGGACCGGACGAGGAGAGCGCGACGATTCCGCCGACGATCGCGCCCGTGGTGTCTTGATCTCCGCCCACGTCGATGACGGTCCAGACCGCTTCTTCGTAGCTTCTCGAATGCCGCGCGACGCTCCATAGGCAAAATGGAACCGTGTCGGACGAGAGCACCTGCGAGCCATTGCCAAAAATGACCGAAACGCGATGCGGATCGGCGGACAGAGGAACGGCATTGATTTTCTCGAGATACCGTTTCGTCGGCCCGTCGGGCAGGTATGGAAGCGGTGCGCGCATGATGGTTTCGGGAGCGACCGACTCCCCCAAGCCGATGCGGGTGGCAACGGCGGCGCCGATGGCCACGGCAATCGCCCCAGCCTGCCCGTCCGCATGGGTATGGGTGGGAAGGGCCGAGGTTCGTGCTTCGCTCGCGACACGCTCGAAATCGTCCGAGAAATAGGCTCCGATCGGAGCCGCACGCATCGCCGCACCGTTTCCCATCGAGCCCTGTCCACCGAAGACGGCCGCAGCGAGCTCTCGCCAGGATTCGCCCCCGCGCATGCCCTTCAAGATGGAAAATGTGCCGGCGCCATATCCCCGTCCCGGGTCTTTCTCGAACTGCCGAACAAAGGCCGCAGCCAACTCCTCAGGATCGAGAGCTCCTGCCAAACGGAGGCACTCCACCACCGCAACGGCCATGGCCGTATCGTCGGTCCAGGTCCACGGAAGCTCCGAGACGTGCTCGAGCCCTTGGTTCCCGAGTGCGTCTCCCACGGACAAACCTTCCAGCGAACGATAGGCCCGCGCGAGACGCACTTCGGAATCCACCATGCAGGCAAGACGTGCGACGGGTGGGTTTCGTTCCCGGCTCAGTCGCGCGTCGCGTCCTTCGCCGCATCGAGGCTCGCATCCGAACCGGAATCCACGTTGGCGTCCGGGCCCGAGTCCAGCGGAAACACTGGAGGAACACCCCCGCGGCATTCGTTCATGGGAATTTGTCCGGGGGGACATTTCCACCCCGTCGCCGTGCACTTTGGCTCGTAGTCGACTCCGGGGCGGACGACGTCGTCGCAGATGGTTCCATAGGCCGTAAAACAGTCCGGGACTTTCCCCGTGCACGTGGTCGAGTCCGACGTGTCCGTCGACGCATCCGCCGAGGTCCCCGTCGTCGTCACGGTGCAACCCTCCGCTGCGAGCAAAAGGCCAACAAAGAGCCCGGCGGCCAGAACCGAGACCGCCGCGCGGATGGCACGCGTGGAAGCGAGCGTCATAGTCCATTCACCGTTGGAGTGGGTCATGGCCCGGACCACTGCAATGGATGCTCCAAAGAGCACTGCGTCAGATTGACGCGCTATAAGTCCAAAAGTCGTGGTCCACCCCCGATCCGCGTGTCCGGACGTGAGTCACATTGGCACATCGAGCCAAAACGGCGACCGCGTCTATTTCGCGTCGATGACCTTCGCTGCGGCGCGAAAGGCCTCCGAGGCCGCGGGGAGACCGCAATAGACCCCGGAGTGGAGCAACACCTCGCGAATCTCCTCGACCGAAGCGCCGTTGGAAAGCGCCCCACGCACGTGCCCCTCGAGCTCTGTGGGTCGCCCGAGAGCCACCAGCATGCCAAGGGTCACGAGGCTCCGTATTTTTGGCTCGAGCCCATCGCGCTGCCAGACGTCTCCCCAGGCGTGTCGCGTGATCATGTCCTGCAAGGGCGCGGTGAAGGGAGTGGCCGATGCATGGGCCTTCGCAACGAAGCCCTCGCCCATCACCTTGGTACGCATCTCATTTCCCGATACCCAGCGAGGGTCCGATTCGTTCGCGCTCATGACGCTCGCATAGCCCGGATTTCGCGGTGCCGCGACGCACGAAAGGCCTGGCTCCGGCTCGCATCGAAAACCCGTTACGGGCCTTTGCGGACGACCTTGTTCACGTGCTCGACCACTTCGGCGGTCTCGTTCACCGTTCGCGCGCTCACCGATGGACGATCCCCGAAGTAACCAAACGCTCGGAGCTCGTTCGTGGCTTGTGCCGTAGCACCACTCGAGGAAAGCCCCTGTGGCGGTGCGTAGCGCTCCGACAACGCCGCCGGGAATGGGCCATACGTGCGCTCGGCGAAGGTTCGTGCCGCGGGCGTTGCATGGCACGTGGCGCAATCGATCGTATCGGGGGAGTAGAGCTTCGGATTCTCGATGCGGAGCGCCGCCTTGTACGCGACGAGCCTCTCGTCGGCACTCGCCGCAGCCAGCGCGCGAGGATCGAGGAGCAGGCCGATGGCATCCGGCCCCGGAGACGGTGGCTCGGCACCGGCCCCGACGAAGGTCACACCGTCGAGGTCGCGGTTCTGGAAGACCTGCTCCTTCACCGTTACGAGTGGAATCGAGATGGGCCGCATGGCCGCGCCTTCCACGTCGAAGCCTCCGAAACGCCACTTCTGTCCGACCTGTTCGATGCCCATGAACGTGACGCGCGTGAGGTTGTCCTTCCCTGCGTGGTCGAGCAGCAACGCGCGAAGGCCTTTGGCGAATGGCCCTTCCGCACCGTCACGCCCGAGCGCAGGATGGATGCCGACAGGTCCGAGAGAGCGAGGAATGCTCGAGGCCTCCCGGAGCTCGACGATCTGCCTCAACACCCCCGACAGCTCCGGGCGCGTGAGCGAATAGAAGAGATGGACGGCGACGTCTGCGCTCGTGAGCCCCACCCCTGGTTTCGGAAGAACCGGCTGCATCACCAGCCGAATCTGGTTTTTGCACGCATCCTCGGACTTCACGCCAAGCCCCGGAAAGCACGGATCGATGCGAACGCTGACGACCCGCAGCAGCGAATAGTTTTCCGCGTTGGGCGTGAGGATGTCGAGCGGCGGCAGGGCCCCGAACAGGTCCTTCGGCAAGAGAGGCCCCTTCGCCCCCGTCGAAGCTGCGCCCAAGAGCGAGGTCCGCTGCGCGAGAGGAAGCTCCAAAGGATAGAGGAACGACACGTCGTCGACCCCAACCTCGGCCGTGAGCTCGAGTGGGATTTCGGTGGGTGGAGCAGCGCTGCACGACACCAAAAGGAGCAGCGTCCAAGCGCTCTTCCAACGTCTCATTCTTCCAAGACTACCGCGCCTCGAAGGCCGATGGTGCGGCTCGGAAGTCCAGACGACGCATGTTCAGTGAGACAACCCGCGCCAACAAGAAGGGGGCAAAGGCGCCGAATGGCACGCAATGACTTATTCGAGAACAAATGGGTTTTGGATTGGACGTGCTGAATTTGGCGAGCCACCCCGTGCCAGTCGTCGAAAAGGGCCCGATTCCAGGGAAACAATGCCAACTTCTGCGTTTCTCACCCCACGAAGCTGCACGGATGAGGGGTGGCAAATGGCAAGTGTCAGAAGGCTCCGCCCAACCCAAATGCCGCGCCGCCTGGAAGGACTGCGAGCTGCGGGAGGAGCGTGACGCGTCCCTCCCTACGAATGCGGTCGAGTGAATTCTGACCCGAGACCCAAAGTGGAATTCCTACGGCCACCGCCGCGGCACCCACGACGAGCGGCGCCAATCCGAGGAGCGCACCGACGCCTCCAAACTCCCCGCGGAACTGGCCTGTCGCCGATCCATAGGCGAGGAAGATGGCTCCGCCCACGACGCCTGCTCCGCCAATGCTCGTGAGGATTATCCCCGCCGTCCGTCTCTTGTTGGCCCGCTTGGTCGCCTTGGCGACGTCCGAAGAGGCCGGGCTCGAAGGCTCGGAACGCTCGGTCGGTTCGGCGCCCGCAGGTGGCACCGCGGCTGGGCTCGGCGCTGGGGGCGTGGTCTCGATCTGGACCTGTTCCTCCTGCACTGGCTCTTCGGCAAAGGCACCGCGCGAAAGCGAGACCACCAGAAAGAGCGACGAGAGCGCCACCAAACGAACCATGGGCATGGCGACACCAGTGCAGCGTGCATGCCACTCCGAAGCCAAGGAAAACGCGCAGGAATCTGGCCAGAGAAAAGTGGTTCAACCACTTCGTGACGTTCCGTTCACGGCACCGCGTTCACGCTCGTGCGAGCGCGTTGGCCTTCGCTTCCCCGCGCCCTCCAGACAGCACGAGGCCCGCCGCGCCGAGCACCAGGACGACACCGAGCCATCCAAGGAAGGGAACCCGCTCACCGAGGACGAGCACACTCAAGAGCACTGCGCCCACCGGCTCGAGCAGCGTGAGCGTGGACGCGTGGCTCGCCGGAACGCGACGAAGGCCCCACGTAAAAAGAAGGCCCGAAAGTGCACCAGGCCCCACCCCGGCCAGCGCCACGATGCCGAGCGCACCCGTACTGGCGGTGGACCACGCGTCGCGCGGAACGAGCAGGGCCAAGAGCGGAAGAGCCACGAGGCCATGAAACGACATGAGCTCGGTCGCCGAAAATCGCCCCGCGAGCTTCTTGCTCACGATCACGTTCGACGCATAAAAAACGGCACTTCCGGCCCCGAGCATGGCCCCCGCAAAATCTCCTGCACCGTGGGTGGCGCGCCAAGGAGCAAGAAGCAACACGAGGCCCGTGAGCGCGAGCAGCACGGCACCGAACGTGGCGCGCCGGGGTGTCTCGCCGAGCAAGAACGGAGAGACCACGGCCACGAAGAGCGGCGCGAGGGAGTGCGTGAGCACCGCGATGGCCACACTGGTCTTTGCATACGCGCCAAAAAAGAGCGCGATGTTCGCAGCGTCCGCGATGCCGAGCCACACGAGTCCGGCCCAGGCCTGCCATGGTGCACGCTCGCGCACGCGGTCTTTCCAAAGGAGCGGAAGTGGCACGATCGTGATCGCGGCCATCACGACGAACGACACGAGCTCTTGTGCGATGGCCCCACGCGCATGCGCCGCGCGAAGCACGAGCGGCCATGTGCCCCAGGAGCCCGCCGCCGCGGCCACGAGCGCATACCCGAACGCGGAACGCTGCCGGCCTTCGATCGACTCCTTCAAAACGCCCCTTCGCGCCGAAACGAGGTCGTCACGCGCCGAGCTCTTGTTTCAGTTGCGCAACGAGCACGAGCGCTTCCATCGGAGTGAGCGCATTGGGGTCGACCGCGCGCAGCCTCTCGACCACACCGCGCACCGCCGGTGCCGCCGTGTCTTGGGACGCAGCCGCGAAGAGCCCGAGCTGCGGCGCATCGGCACGAGCCCCACGACCGCGTTTGGGTTTGCCCTCGCCCGAAGGAGCGGCAAGCTCTCCCCGTGCACGAGGAGCTTCGCCGCGGGTCTCGAGGCCTTCGAGAATTGCGCGCGCACGCGAAAGCACGATCTCCGGAAGTCCCGCCAGCTTCGCACACGCCACGCCGTAGCTGCGCGAGGCCGCACCAAGGCCGACCTTGTGAAAAAACACGATGTCGCCGTCGTGCTCGCGCGCCGAAACCGAGTGGTTCTCGCAGCCCTTTTGCGCATCCCCGAGGGCCGTGAGCTCGTGGTAGTGCGTGGCAAAAAGCGCCCTGCATTTCGACACTTCGGCGAGATGTTCGGCCACGGCCCACGCGATGGATAGGCCATCGTACGTGCTCGTTCCACGACCGATTTCGTCGAGCACCACGAGCGACCTTCGCGTCGCGCGGTAGAGCACGTTCGCGGTCTCTTTCATCTCGACCATGAACGTACTCTCGCCCTTCGAGAGGTTGTCGCTCGCGCCCACACGGGTGAGCACGCGGTCGACCACGCCAATCTTCGCGGAGCGCGCAGGGACGAACGCGCCCATTTGCGCGAGCACGACGGCCAGCGCCACTTGACGCATGAAGGTGGATTTTCCAGCCATGTTCGGCCCACTCACGAGCCAGAGGCGCGAGGCCCCTTTTTCGCAAGCTTCGTCCGAGGCATCGAGGGACAGATCGTTCGGCACGAACGTGCCGGCCGACGCGAGACGCTCCACCACGGGATGCCGTGCGTCGACGAGCAAGAGCTCGAGCCCATCGTCCACGTCGGGACGCGTGTAGTCGTGCCGGTGCGCCACCTCGGCGAGCGACTGCGCGACGTCGTGCTCGGCCAGGGCACGGGCCTGCGTACGAATGCGTGAAGCGTCCTCGGCGAGCGTCCGAACGAGCTCGGCAAAGAGCTGGGTCTCGCGCGCCGCGAGGCGATCCTCGGCGTGGGCGACCTTGTCCGACAGCGCGTCGAGCTCGTCGTTCGTGTAGCGCTCGCCCGTGGCGACGGTCTGTTTCCTCCGCCAGCTCGCGGGCGCGCGGGCCACGTGCGTCTTCGTGAGCTCGATGTACCAGCCAAAAACGCGAGTGTATTTGAGCTTCAGGCTCCCGATCTGCGTCTCTTCGCGGAGGCGCGTCTCGAGCACGACCAAGAGCTCCTGGCCTCCGCGGGCAAGCTTGCGCGCTTCGTCGAGCTCCGCGTCGTAGCCCTCACGCAAGACGTCCCCACCCCCTGGCTTTGGTCCGGGCTCGGTCTCGAGCGCACGCAAAAGCAACGCACGCGAGGCCTCGCACGGATCGAACGCGGCCTGGCCCGTACCTCTGCCGCCGAGGGCCGCAAGAGCCGACTCGCTCCTGGCGATCTCCTGCATGATGCACGGAATTTCCTCGAGCGCACGGAGGAGCTTCACGAGATCGCGTGGGGCGGCACGCGCCGTGAGAAGCTTCACGGCGATGCGCTCGAGATCGGCAATCTTGGCGAGCCGCGCGCGCACTTCGCCACGAAGCCCTGGATTTTCCAGGTAAAAGCTCACGGCGTCGTGGCGCGCGCGAATCGTG
>JAYUKI010001290.1:0-7502 GCA_043764595.1 Myxococcales bacterium
CCACGCGCCAAGCCCTCTACGACTACGCCAAAGCCGGTGGACGCGTGTTCGCCTCGCACTACCACCACGTCTTCTTCAGCGGCTCGCCGGCAGAAGAAGTCCGTGGGCTTGGTGCGTGGGTGAATACGGCATCTTGCGGTGCCGCCGGTCAGCCAAGGTGCGAGCCAGAGCCGCCAAAAGCCCAAATCGTGAATGGTACGGTGAACACGGCATTCCCGAAGGGAGCCGCCATGCGCGAATGGCTCGCCGCCACGGGCTCACTTACGCCACAAGGCGAGCTCGCTCTGGCCGAAATGCGCCACAACATCGACTCGGTCAACGGGTCGGCGCTCTCGTGGATCTCGGCCAAGAATCCGTCGAGCCTTCCCGCGGACACGCCCGCAGTGCAATACATGAGCTTCAATGCGCCGGTCGGTGCCACGGACGACAAGGTGTGTGGGCGTGTGGTCTTCAGTGACCTTCACGTGGGCGCCGGCGACACACCCGGCCCGGACTTTCCCCAGGGCTGCGTGACGAAGGATCTCACGCCGCAGCAACGAGCGCTCACGTTCATGCTGTTCGATCTCTCGTCGTGCATCCAGCGCGACGATCTTCCTCCTCAGGTTCCCCGCTGAGCCATCGCGGTGGACCTTCGGGGCAAGCCGAGTAACATCCTCCGGGGCCATGGGTGCGTACCGCGATTTCCAGGGTGTATCCCTCGTAGAATACCTCCGTGACGCCTTGATGGGCGTGCCGGACCTCGAGCTTTTCCCCCCGCCCGAGCGGCTCGCCACGGTGGCCATTCGGGTGAAGTGGCCACCGAGCGAGCACCCACTTTTTCTCTTGGACGACACGGGCGGGAAGGCCGAACGCGGCGTCTTCGTGACCTCGGACGCGCTCTACGTGCTGTCGGACGGGCGACGATGCCCGCTTTCGTTCGTGCAGTCGCCGCCCCAACATCCGCAAGGGGAAGAGCTTCCGGGCTTCTTGGCCACGCCGCAGGGTCCGTTTCCGGTCCCATCGATGGCGACTCCCCACAGGAGGGTTTCCCTGCGGGACGCCATGGCTGCGATCGTGCGCTTCAACCAAGGCGACCGTGAGCTCTCGCTCGTCTCTTTCGCGAAACAGGGCCCCATAAGCGAGCTCGTGGTGCAGCACCTCTTGCCGTACCGCCAGGTTCGCGGCGCCTACCGGGTCTCCGAGATCAAGCTCGCGGCCGCACGACGCACGTACCTCATGGGGATCGATCATCTCGGGGGAGAGCGATTGCTCGCGCTTCTCGACGCGAACCTCGCCGACGTCGGCGGGGAGACGGGGCTCATCTTCACGGATCGCCGCCTGCTGGTGAACTCGGGCGTCAGGGCCGACCTTCCGTACGCCGCGATTTCCTACGCCACCCACACGAGCGGAATGCTCTCGAACGAGCTCGTGATCACGGCGTGGGACCGCCCGGTCCAAGTCACGTTGGGTGGCATGGTGGAATCGCTCCAGGGCCTTCTTGGCTTCTTCCACGCGCTCCAAGGAATCGTGCCGCACGCGCGCTACCAAGAGCCCACCGCCACGAACGTCGAGCCTCGCGCGACCGTCACGGCACGAAACGCGCTGCTGTCGGTCACGCGCAAAGGACTCGTTTCGGACGACACGGCGTCGGACCTTCGGATACGCCTCGATCTCGTGGAGCAAACGCTACGCTTCGGGCGTGGAGGACGCGACGGCTGGTACCAAAGCCCTCTCGGCCGTGGCGACCTCCGTTATGCGCTTGGCGTTCTTTTTGGCACGCCACAAAACGGCGGCTCGGATGGCCGAATGGAGACTCTCGATTACGTGTTCCGAGGACGCGCTCAAGCGCACCTTCGGGGCGCAGGCGTCGCGTGGATGCTCATGCCGATGAGCGCCCCCTATCAGCTCCTTCGTGCCCACGTCGTCGACTTCCCGGGAGGCTCCGGCTTCGCTCTAAATGGCATTCGCGGTCAAGTCTCGACGCCCATTGCGACGACCGTGATGCAGCTCAACTACCGGCTCGCCGAGATCGAACAGGATCTCCTTTATCGGCGCATTTTGTTCGGCCCCGAGGTCGACGCCGCACAATTGGCCGAGATTCCAGCACACGCGATCAGCCAACGGGCGAACGAGCTCGCGACGGCCTGACGGTGGCCTCAGCTCCGCCCGCGACGAACCACGCCTGGCCGCGGACCTTTGTTTCGCAAAAGTGCCTCGCGATGGCGCTCGACGTAGGCCCTTAGCTTCGGACGAAGCTCGCTTTCGAGAAGGAAAAACGACTTCCCGTCTTCGTGGCCGTCGAGATCGGACGTCGTCGATAGGCTCTTGTCGCGCACGAATTCGGTGCGCCAGTTTCGATTGCGCTCACGACGGTAGGCATCGTTCCGGTCGGAAAACTGAGGGTTCTCTTGGTGGGCGGCAAGCGCCACAGCGCGCTCGAGAAGGTCCTTGAACCGTGCCGCACCAATGGCCACGAGAGCCCGATGGGCCCCTTGAATCTCGAAAGCGGAGGTTTGGAGAACGAAGCTCGCGATGCCGCCGTTGTGGACCCTATTTTCGAACGTGAAGAGGTAGACGAGCGTCTTCGGTGCTTCGCCCAAGACCTCGATGGCGGCGAGGTCACTCACGGGATCTTCATAACCAAGCTCCGCGTGGCGGAAGACCCAACTGAATAGGGCGTCGAGATCGACCTCGTCACCGCGTGTGACCGCCGAGAGCGGCGCACGTTCGTACGGTTCACCAGCTGGCGAGCGATCCTTCTCCGACAGAAAGCGTCCAAGCCACTTCGGCTCGGCGAATGCAGCCTCGTATTTCGCGGGAATCGCGGACGGAACGACGTCGAGGGGCATGCGCTGATCGAGCGCACCGAGAGTGAATGGCGTGGCAGGCGCGGTGGCCTGCAAAACGATGCGCCGAATGGCAGCGAGCCACCCTGCGACGTACGCGTCGCGCCTCGGATCGGCGAGGTCTTCCGCACGCATCAAGTAAACCGAGCCTTCCATCCCCCGGTCCCTCAGGAGGTCGAGCACGCGCACGCTGGCCCACACTCCGTGGGGTGTCCCAACGACCGCTCCCACGCAAAGCGCGTCCGGATCGCGTCCTGTGCTCTCTCCGAGCTCGAGTCCGACATGGGTTCCCCGCATGGGCAGCGGCCCTCGCAGAGCGGCGTCGATAGCGACGAGGGCATCACGTGCAGATGCGGCAAGCTCGGGCATCCAACGATTCTATGTCGGGCCGACGCCCGTTCGAAAAAAAACAACGGCCTACCAAATCAAGCGGTCACGATCTTCGAGCAAGCATGGGCTTCAATTGTTCGGCGCGCCGTTGCAGATCCAAGCACGTACCAAATCGATCTCGTTTGCGGGCAGCGCCCCGCCCGTCTTTGGCATTTGAGTGCCTGCGCACATGCCAATACCAGTGAGCTTGTTCACGAGATAGCTCTTGTCGACTTGCCCGGGCACCACGCGAACTTTCGCCGTGCAGGTGGACGAGGCAGCGTTGACGAGAGCTCCGTACGACGCTCCAGTGGTCAGGAGTAGACTCGACTTGGGCTGGGCGCCCACGTGACAGCCTGCGCTCGTGCACTCGCGTGTCAGAATGGGCTGGATCTGCGCCGCGAACGACACCGTTGCACCACACGCGCATGCCGACCCAATGCACGTCTTTCCGACTCCGCACACGTTCGTGCACGAGCCGCAATGCGAAGAATCGCTCGTCGTGTCCACACATGCACCGCTGCAGTTCGTCGTGGTCCCCGTGCACGCCGTCACACACGCACTGGCGGCACACGCAACCGGGCAGGTCTTGCCGCACGTCCCACAGTTCTTGGGGTCCGTCGCGAGATCGACACAGGCACCATTGCACGGGGACTTTCCGTTCTCACAGGTGGGTGCTGCGTCCGCGGGCACCACCGCGCCGTCGGCCAAAACGGTTCCACCATCATCGCTGCCCGGTGGCGGTTTCGTGCCCCCGAGCGAGACGATCCAGGCACGCACGCATGCCACTTGCGCGTCGTCTGGCGTACTTCCTTTCGGCATCCGGCTCCCGCATGCAGGCTTTGCATCGACGAGCTTCCGAAACAAGTACGAGCCCTCTGGGTCGCCCGGGACCACCAGGACTTGCCCCCCACATTCGCTGGCTGCCGCGCCAATGACCTTCGTTTCCCAACCGGGGAGAGCAAGGTCGAGCGAACCCGCCGGATCGCTTCCGCCATGGCACCCGCTGCTCGCGCAATCCCGCGCGAACACGCTGGTGCGAAGGGCCTCTGCCGTAGAACTGCACGCGAGCACCGCGGGCGTCGTCGCATCGCCTTTCGCATCACTGTCCGATATCACCGTCGGCCCGGTGTAGCAGGCAGCGGTCACTCCAGCGACCAGGCTGGACACCAGGACCAGCTGTCCGAACACCGAGCGTGAACGAAGCGAGCCCTTGAGATTCTGCATGAAATTGCCTTTCGAGGGTTCTGGTCACAGTGCCCTGACGCGCCCAACATCGGACATGGGTCATCCTAGGCAAGGTGCATGCCTCACCTTTCCACTTCCTACGGACCGCAAAGCGAAGCGTTTTCGTCGTGGCCAATCGGAGTCGGGCCGACCGACGTTCGATTTTCCCGGTTCGACGCCAGCACCGATGCTCGGGCAAGCATTCGAGCGCCACGGTCGTCGGAGAGAGCGCCTATCGCGACCCTTGCGCCAATCCCCGTACTGCGGCCTCGGATTGCGGCAGTTCTGGCGTCTCGAGAAGGCGTACGGACAACGCCCTTCTGCGTCTACACTCGTCCCATGTCCGGCTATCGCGAGGCGCAGCCTCCTGGGTTCGAAAAAACGCCCGACCTTCGCACGTGGGAGTCCACCGAGCCTTGTCCACGTTGCGGGTTCGAGCTCTTTTGTGGCGAAAAGGACGGCATCGAGGTCTCGGCGTGCGGCCATTGCGGCGGAGTGTGGCTTCGCACCGAACAGGCCAAAAGGGCCATCGCCACGGGTTCCCGCATCCCCGAAGAGCTCGCCCGAAAAGTGGAGCGCGTCACACGTGCAAGGCCATGGAAAGAGACCACGGGTCTCATTTGTCCCGAGTGCAAAGGCCCAATGCAGCGGTCCAAAATCGGACACGTCGTGATTGATTTGTGCGCCCACGGAACCTGGTTCGACCGAACCGAGCTCAAGGCCGTAATGCACCACATGCGCGGCGAGCCCGAACCTTCCAAGGGCATCGAGGAAGCCTTCATGCGGGAGCAGATCGAGCGCAAGAAGTGGGGGCCACTGTCCGATTTGGTCGGTTTCTTCCAAGAGCTTCTCGCGAAAGATCCGAAGAAGACCTAAAACGAAACGAGCCTCGCTTCGGATGGAAGCAAGGCTCGATTCGGACGTCGCGTGAAGTCTTGGCAGGCTTAGAGAAGGACGCGGAACGTCGAGGTGGTCTCGCCGTCCTGAATCTCGACACCGAGGTCCACGAGCTCTTTGCGGAGCGCGTCGGCCTTTGCGAAGTCCTTTGCGTCGCGGGCGGCTCGGCGCGCGGCCACTTTGGCCTCCACCGTGGCGAGGTCGAGCTTCTTGATGCGGATGCGCTGGGCGCGGGTACGCGAGAAGAACTCCTCCGAGGTGGCGCGCATCAGCCCAAGCGGGAAAACCGCTCCGTCGAGCGCGTTCACAGCCGCCGCCGCGAGCTTGCGCGCTTCGTCTTGAACGGGCTTTTCTTTCTTTAGCTTCGCGATTTGCTGCACGATTTCGTTTCCGGCTTTGGCAAGCTCCGCCAAGACCGAAAGGGCCACGGGGGCGTTCAAATCCTTGTCGAGGGCCGACGCCACCTGGGCCGCGGCGGTCTCGACGATCTTGGCCTGGCCTTGGAGCACGTTGCCCACCTTGGCCTCCGCGCCGTCGGCGGCTTTCACCAGCGCATCGCGTGTAGTGTACAGATATTCCACGCGACGCTCGGCCTCGTCGACGCCCGGGAAGACCACGCGACCGTCGTCCTTCTTCTCCATGTCGAAGCCGAGTGGCCCGCGGTAGTGCGTGCCGAGGAGGAAGTAGCGAAGCCCTTCGGGATCGTTGCGATCCAGGATGTCCCGGATGGTGACGAAGTTGCCGAGCGACTTGCTCATCTTCTCGCTGTCGACGTTCAGGAAGCCGCCGTGGAGCCACACCTTGGCGAGCTCGGGACCGTGCGCGGCTTCGCTTTGCGCGATCTCGTTTTCGTGGTGCGGGAAGATGAGATCCATGCCGCCGCAGTGAATGTCGAAGTGCGGCCCGAGGTACTTCTCGGCCATGGCCGAGCACTCGATGTGCCAACCCGGACGGCCCTTCCCCCACGGGCTGTCGAAGCCGAACGCTTCGTCCTTTGCGCCCTTCCATAGGGCAAAATCCAGGGGATCCTTCTTGATGTCGCCCACGTCGACGCGGGCCCCCGAGAGCAGGTCGTCGATGTTCCGACGCGAGAGCTTGCCGTACGCGGGAAACGAGCGCACCGCGAAATAGACGTCTTGGCCCTTCGGGGTCTCGGCCACGTAGGCGTTGCCCTTCTCGATGAGCTTCTGCGTGAGCGCGATGATCTCTTCGATGTGCCCGGAGACGCGCGGCGCGTGATCGGGCTTGAGGCACCCGATGGTCTCGAGCTCGCGATCGGCCACCTTGCTCATGCGGGCCGACAGCGCGAGCGGTTCTTCCCCGTTTTCCGCGGCGCGTTTGACGATTTTGTCGTCCACGTCGGTCACGTTGCGAACGTGGGTGACCTCGTATCCGCGGGCGCGAAGATGCCTCACGAGCACGTCGAACGTGGTGTAAGTGCGCGCGTGACCGGCGTGGGCCAGGTCGTACGTGGTGATGCCGCAGACGTAGATGCTCGCCTTGCCGGGAACTTGGGGCTCGAAGGGCTCGAGCTTCTGGGTGAGCGAGTTGTAAAAGCGAATGGTCATGGAACGAGGCGACTCTACAACAAACCGCTTCGTTCGGCCCACCTCCGCATGGCGTTCGTCGCACGAGAGCATCCCCCCCGTCCGAACGTCGTGGTACCTTTCGGCCCCTCGCATGAGACCGACGCGCCACCTCGATTACGTGCAGTCCGCACCTTTCAGCCGTGTCGGCACGCGCTCGAGGACGAAGCTCATGTCGAAGCCTGGCTCGGCGGCTAGGGAGGGGTCAACCGGGGCCGTGCTCGCGTTCGCGCTCGCGCTCGCTTTGTTGGCGGCGGGGTGCGGCGGGAACGGACGCTCGTTCGACGGCAACGTCTTCCGCGAAGGAACGCAAATCGCCTTCCGAGTACCCGAGCCTCCGCCCACCTGGCGCAAAGTATCGGTGTCCCACGCGAGCCTCTCGTTTCACGACGACGTCGCGGGTGCCAGCATCCTCACGAACGCCCAGTGCAAAAAGGCGGACGAAGACACTCCCCTCGGCGCACTCACGAACCACCTGCTCATCGGCACCACCGAGCGCGAGCAAACGTCCCAGGCCGTGGAGCCCTTCGACGGCCGGGAAGTGATGCACACCAAAGTGGTCGCCAAGCTCGACGGCGTCCCGCTCGCCTTCGACATC
>JAYUKI010001291.1:0-2244 GCA_043764595.1 Myxococcales bacterium
GTTCGCGAGCTCGGCCGAGCGGCCTCCAGGGCCGTCGTCGAACGTGAGAGCGATGTGCTTTTGCGCCATGCCGGAGCCGTTGAGCTGAACCTCGCTGACGAGCTCGTCTTCGGACACGTTGCTGTCGCCATCGAGCGGACCTTCCTCGATGTCCCCAGTCTCGGCGGAACACGCGGCCAGCGACGCAAACAAGACTCCCGAGAGCATCGCAACGACAGGCCAACTGGCAGCACGAGAGAAGCGCGAGGGGACGGAAGGCATCGGAGACTCCTTGGGCAGCGACCATCCGTGGCCGACTGTCGTTCTCCCCTAGAGCAACGTGTGTGCCGCTGTCGCACACGCACGCTATCCCCAAATTGTGCTGCTATTTCGGCGCGAAGCCGGGCGGGTTGCGTCATCGATGGACCACCCGAGGGTCGTTTCGATCCACCGCAGTCCGCTTGTTTCGACCAAGGAGCCCCAAAACGAAACGACGCGGCACCGGTTTGGAGCCGCGTCGTGGAAGGTGTCGAAAGGGGAAGGTTCAGCGACCGCGCAGGAGCTTTTGCCCCGCGAGGTAGGCGCGGTACTCGGTCACGGCGGTTCGCGGCGCGGTGTTCGCCACGCGGCACGTGTCGGGTTTCGCGTCCGCGGCGCAGCCCTTCTTCACCCAGACGCAGGTCTTCTTCTGGGGAATGCCGTTCACGAGCGTGCAGCGAAACTCGGTGGCGACCGCACACCCCTTGCGATCGCACTCGAGGGCATAGTCCTTCGCGGTGCGCTGCGGCGTGAAGGGCTTGTCCTCGGCCACGGCCGCTTCGAGACCCGCTTTGCACTGGTCGAACCAGGCCGGATCGGTCGAGCGCGTGCAGAACCAATCCGCCAATACGACTTTGAAGTCTTCGTCCGACGAGGTCGCGTCGATCGTGCGCTCGGACATGAAACCATGGAGGCTTCGGGCCATGCCGCGCTCGCAGGATTTCGACGTGTCGTCGTAGTCGCAGAAGAATTTGTAGTGCGAAAGCGTGTATTGGAATCCGGTTTCGGGATTGGCCCACACGCCCCGATAGGGCGCATCTTGGGGCTTCATGCGCACGCAGGCGCCCCGCCAGCAACCCGGAGTGGAGGGTCCGAAGCTCTTTTCGTTCTTGGTCGCCCGGGTGAGGTTTGCCGGGAAAAACCCGTCGTCGCCGATGTAGAACTTGCCGTCGCTCATGAGCTCTTGGAAGTTCGAGCCGGTGAGGGCGCCGGAAACGGGCAATCGGAGCGCCTTCGACATGGTCGCGGCCGACTCGACCCCGCCATTGCATCCGTTCAACGTGACATAGGGGTCCCGCGAGCGGTCGAAGTTGTCGGCCAAGACGCCCATTCCCGAAGAGTCCAGTACGCGACCGTCGCCCGCGGCTTCGAGCAGTGCACCGAACGGGGACGAGTGTCCGAAGAAGTCGAGGCTCGCGATCTTCTTGAAGCGGTCCAAGGCTTGGACGAGCTTCGGGCCCGTAAGCCGACGCAGGTCGGACAGGGTCACCGTGCCAAAAGGCTCTTCTTTGACGACCGTAGAACCGGTGTTCGCCACGTCGTCGGCCTTGGCGTCCTGCGTGACGAAGAGCACGATCTGATCGTTCGGATAAAGCTGCGCGTACCTCCGGGCTTTGCCCGTGGCCGCGAAGAGCGGCAGGTTGCCGAGCTTGTCCGAGTCACCGACCAGGAGAATGCGACTCGGCTTCGTGAGGTCGATCGCGCCCTTCTTGTCGAACGTGGCGACGAGGTTGTCCTCCGACTCCCCGGGTTCTTCGGTCAACTCGGCTTCGGCCGAACAGCCGAGGGCGGTGACGCCGAGGACGAGAGGGAGGGCAAGCGGCAAAAGGCGACGAAGGAGCATCATGGGGCAGACTTACCTACAGCACGACCCGTGCCACGGGTTTGCTAAGGAACTGCCTGAGTTTTCAAGGGAATCCCGGCCTCAGCTGGTTCGACCGAGCCGTTCGGGATCCACCAGACATCAGGGCGGCTCGTCGCGATCGCTCCGCCTTCAGGGAGCACCCGGGCCCTCGATGCGCTGGGAGAGCTCGTCGAGCCGAAGGATCGCGGACATGTTGCCCGCGCGCTGAGCGAAGTCCATCGCGGCAAAAAAGTGGGTTTGCTCTTTGCCGAGACGCGAAGGATCGCGCTCGAGCAACGTGGCGTAGTGCTCGAGGGCGTGTGCACCGAGCTTGCCTCGGTCGAGTTTCGTTCGTTTGGCCACGGCGTGGCGAACCACGGCGT
>JAYUKI010001292.1:0-7491 GCA_043764595.1 Myxococcales bacterium
CGCTTCGAGCTCGACGAGGGCGTCACGCCCGCCGGGGAGCTCACCTTCATGCTCAACGGGAAGAGCTGGCCTCAAGTGCCCGCCCAGAGCACCGCCCTCGGGGACGTTCGTGTCATCGAGCTCGAGAACAAGAGCGAGATGGACCACCCGTTCCACGTGCACGGCACGTTCTTCCAAGTGTTGAGCACGAACGGCGTGCCGGCGGCTCGCCTCGCGGACAAGGACACGGTCATCGTGCCGATGAAGGGTCGCGTGAGCATCGCGGCGCGCTTCGACGAGGCGGGCGCGTGGATGGTCCACTGCCACATCAACGAGCACGCCGAGGGCGGCATGATGGGGGAGATCCTCGTCGGCGGCGCTGTATCGAAGGCGCATGGGGCACACTGAGGCCCGGGCGCACCCCGGTGTGCACGAACCTCGAATCGGCGAGAGGTCGCGCTCGTCGATCGCGCGTGTCCGCCCACGTGGCCTCCGGATGCGCGTGAGCGACCGCGCGTCGTGGGCGGCACCGTCTTCCTCGGGCTGGCCGGGCTGGCCCGTCTAACGCGCGCATGGTCGGCATGACGCGCGCCGTTTCAACCTTTTCGTTTCGAACCAACCACGCTCAGGATGAGCGCCCGAGCTTGAACGGTTCCGCCTTGATGTCTCGGCGCCGCGGGCAGCGCCTCTCCCGACGCTGAAGGCAGGGTGTGGCCGCTGGACCGCGCTCCGCGTAGTGTGCGGTTCGAGGTTCCCCATGCGCGCTCGTCTTCCCGAAATCCTTGCCACGCTTTTGGTCGTCGCTTGTTCGAGGTCCACGGGAGCCGGCACGGAAGACGGCGGAACATTGGCCGATGGTGCGACGTCGCCCACGACCACCACCACGTCGACGAGCACGACGGCTCCGGACGGTGCCGTGCTTCCACTGCCCGACGGCGCGGTGCCGCCGCCCCCGCCAACCGACGGCGGCTCCCCGGCCAACGTGGTGGCTGTCGCGGGAATAGCTGCGTGGCAAGCCCTGCCGGCGAACGAGAAGGCCAAGCTCAATACCTCGCCCTCGCTCTTCCTCCACCAGTCGGTTGGACAAGACCTCGAAGACGGAGCCGAGAGCATCGGCTTCAACTATCGAACGTACGCCACCACCGTAGGTCCAGGGCTCAACGGCGAAATCTTCCGTAGGTTCGGCGTCGACAATGGAAATCCCACTCAAAAGACGGCGCGTTGGCAGACCGAATCGACCAAAGCCGCCAACTCGGCATTGGCCGTTTCGATCATGAAGTACGGCTACGCCGACGTGACGGCCCCGCTCCTCGCGACGGCGAAGACGGCCTACATGAGCGCCGTGACGGCCATCAAGGCTTCGGGCAAGAAGGTCGTCCACGTGACGCCTCCTCTCGTGTTCGACACGGCCGAAAATCCTCCGAAGCTGCAGTTTCGCGACTGGATGTTCCAGACCTTCCCGACCGACGTAATTTACGACATTCAGGACGTGGAGAGCACCCACCCTACGACCGGCGCACGATGCCAAGTAGGCGGCGTGTGGCGCATCTGCCAAGAAGTCCGCTCCACGGCTTCGTGCCTGAGCCCGCAGTCCGGGCCAGGCGGGGATGACGCGAGCCAAGGGCACCTTTGCCCGACGCAGGCCACGCGCATCGCTCCTTCGTTTCTTTACGCGATCTACCTCGCGATCAAGTGAACCGGCGTAGGACGCAGACCACCCCGTGGAGCGTTCGGCAGGCATGATTCGGCCATCGTTCGCCCTGCTCTTCGTCGGCGTCGGCGTCGCGTGCGTTTCGTGCGCGCGGCCCGCGCCTTTGCAGCCCGAGGTCGTGCGTGTGGACCGCGTGGAGGCACAGCCGGTGGTCGCGTCGGAGGCCGACGCTGGACCTCTGCCGGCGCCGCCGTTTTGCGTGGACGCAACTCTCCGCGAAGCCCACGTGGTCGATGCCTGGCCCGAAGGCGATCGCGTTGTCTATTGCGTCGCCATGACGGGGGACGAATTCGAAAAGCCCATTCCTCGCACCTGCGCGAGCGTGGGAAAACGCGGCGACTATCGGAGCGAACCGACCCGCCACGGAACGGCGCCGGCTCTTCCTATCGTGCCGCTCCGGAGCACGAGCGCCGACGGAAACCTGACGTTCCGGCTCCAAGGAGGCCTTCGGGAGCCAAAGAAGGCCACGGGAATTCTCGAGCAAAAGAGCCCGAAGCGCATCTTGAAGAAGGCGCCCGTGGAGTACGACGAGCACATCGCGTTCGTGGGATGGATTGGCGACCACGTGGTCGTTCGAACGTGGGTGGACGAGGGTCCGGGTTGCCAGTGGAACATGGTGAATCCAAAGACGACGTGGCCTTCGGGGGTGGACTACGAGCACTCCCAGTCGCTCGGTGGGTGCTACGGCGGAAACTTCACGCTAAAGCCCAGAGCCGACGAATACGCCATCGTGGACGCGGGCGGCGGCTCGGTGACCTTCGTGAGCGAGAGCACCCTCGAGGTCTCTTCCGTCGAGACCGAGCGCCAAGCCGGACCGGAGATGGGCCTCTCGATCGTGCCTTGGATGGACGGGGACGAGCTCGTGATGGTTTATGGCGCGCCGATTTCGGGCGATGTCGCTCGGGTGAACCTCAGGACCAAGAAGGTCTCCGGAGTTTTCACTCCCATCGTGTGTCCGGAGAAACCGAAGAAGTAGTGCCGCTCAGTCGTACGCGCGGGCCCTTTGGCGACGGTAGAGCGCTATCCCCAGGGCCACGAGCCCGGCAAACGGCCACGCGCCGGATGTGGGGCTTCCCGATGCGAGCGTGCATCCGGCGCCCGCCGCAGCCTCGTCGGCTCCAGTTGGCGAGGGATCGGGCTCTCCTGGCGGGTAGAGCGTGCACACGGCGGCGATGTCGTCCGGGGCCAGCCGACGGCTCGCTTGGCGGCCGAGCGAGCAACGGTTGTTCTGCTCGCAGAGAGCCACGGTCATGATCGAGTCCTTCTCGCGCGAGTGACCGAGACCGATGTAGTGGCCCACCTCGTGGGTGACCACGGTGATGAGGTCGACGGCGTTCGCTTGCTCGACCTTGGTTTCGTCGGCGTCCGGCAGATAGAAGGTTTGGTTGGAGGTGTTGATTTCGAGACGCGCGCTCGTGATGCGGCCTGGAGAACCCTTGTCCCCATAGAGCCGGAACGTGGTCGCGAGTGCCTTGTCCATCGAGTCGCTGCCACCCCGATGCGGCCAGCCATTGTCGCGAAAGAAGATGCCATTTAGCGTGCGTGTCTCGTTGGGATCGCCCTCGTTCGCGGGGGGATCGACCGTAATTTCCTTTCCTTCGACGAAACGAAGCCGCGTGCGTCCCCCTTGGGGACAGAGTGTGTCGCTCCACCTCGAAAAGGCAGCACGAATGGCGCTTCGCGACTCCTCCAAGAGCATCACGCTCGTGCCCTTGTCGTGAAATCGGTACTCGATGGTGGAGGACTTCCATGCCACGGGAGTACCTTCGATCGAACACCCCTTGGCGTCTTTTTGGCAGACGGTCTTGGCCTCGTTGCACGTGGTGCCGCGGCAAAAGGCCATCGCGCGCGACGGGGCGAGCACGGCGAAGAGCGCCGGAACGAGCGCGAAACTCCAAACCGCGGCCCGCGCGCTCACTGGATTTCCGCGAGGGCATTCACCTTGGCGCCGGACGGTTGCGTGGACGCATTTCCGTCGAAGTGCACGAAGTACACCAGGCCTTGTTTCACTGGAAAGTCAATGCGTTCGGACACCGCCGAGCACGCGAGATCCAGGGGCGCGTCGCACGTAGCCTTGGCATAGAGAACCGCTTGCCCGACGTACGACGTCTTCCCCAGGAGACGAACGGTCATCGTTCCCGTCGAGCGGGCCAAGATGGGCTGGATGCGATCGGGTCCGTCGGCCCGTGTGCAACCGCTCTTGAAGTCGTCGGTCATGCCTCCGAGCTCCATGCCGAACGAGAGCGGTGTCCCTTTGCTCACCTCGAGTGTGCGAAAGCTCGCCAACGAAGCGCAGGTGTCACCGGCCGTGTTCTTCGGCGGCGTGGGCTCGGACGGGTCCTTTGGGGTAGGGGCCGGAGTGGGCGGCTCGGCTGGAATTTCCCTGTCGGCTGGCGGCGTCGGGCCCGCCTCGCACTGGCAATCGAACACGCCCGTTTTCGGATCGCGCGGACGAATTCCACTGCTTGGACAGAGGTACGTCCCCTCCTTCAGGGAGGCGCATTGGCAAACGGCACGAGCTCCCGCAGTGCACCGATCCGAGCGCAATCCGCTCGTGAGCTCTCCTCCGTCCTCGACCTCGGCGGCGCAGCCGACGAACGCCACGAATCCCACGAGGACGAGAGCGGCACTGCGGCAGAACGCGCGGAAGGGCATGGCCACCCAACAGCAACTTGGGTGCCACGAGCGGATTCGTCCCTTACCCGAGCGACGTTGCAAGAACACCGCTCGAAACGTGGTCGGTCCATGCCTGGCGCTCGCCCGTGGTCAGGCTCGATCAGGTCCTCGGGCGGGGCTGTTCAACACCACCGAGCGGCGGAATCACGGATGGGCTCCATCCACCCAGGCCTTGGAAACGGACCAAAAAGAGCCGAGAAGTTGCTCCCTTTCAACCCTCGGTGGATTCTTTGCCGTCCGAAGGCCTGGGCAACGGTCGTTGTGCACCCCTCTGCCCCGTGCCATCCTGAGGGTGAGCGCCGAAGAATGGCCAGCTACCGCATCCTTCGTAAGCTCGGCGAAGGCGGCCAAGGGGTCGTCTTCGAGGCCGAGCAAGTCGACCTCGGCCGTCATGTCGCCCTGAAGCGATTGAGGCGCGAGCTTCGCTACGATCCGAGCGTGGTCGAGCGCTTCCTACGCGAAGCCCGCATGTGCGCGAGTGTTCAGCACGCGAACGTGGTGACCATCTACGAGACGGGGGCGGACGACGAAGGCCCGTTCATCGCGTTCGAGCTCCTCGCGGGAGAGTCCCTCGAGACCTTGGTGGCGCGAGAAGGACCGCTTCCTTTCGCCACGATCGGCACGGTCACCGAGAAGATCTTGCTCGCTCTCGAAGAGGCCCACGCGGCGGGCCTCGTGCACCGCGACATCAAGCCTGCGAACGTCTTCCTGTCGCCGGGACGGCGCGCTCTGGGCGTGAAGCTGCTCGACTTCGGGGTGGCCAAGGGCTCACGCGACTATGGCTCACGGCTCACGATGCCGGGCGACGTGGTCGGGAGCTTGGCCTTCATGGCGCCCGAGCAAATCGCGGACGAAGGTGTGGACGCGCGGACGGACGTCTACTCGCTCGGCGTGTGCCTCTACTTCATGCTCGCCGGAATTCGACCGTTCGTCGGCGCGACCACGGGCGAGCTTCTCTTGGCGCTCGATCGGCCGCCGTTGCCCATCGTTCTCCGGAGGCCGGACGTGCCGAACGATCTGGGCGCGTTCGTGCATCGCGCCATGGCACGCGCCCCCGACAGGCGCTTTTCGTCCGCCACCGAGATGCTCGATGCGCTCGCCAAGATCGTCGCGTTCGGCGCCAAAGCGCCCCCGGCTGTCGCGCTTCCCATAGAAGAGGGAGTGACGTCGATCACCGAGCCGACCTTGGTTCACCCTGCGATCGCGTACTTTCGCTCGCAGGCCCCCGTCGCGCTGACCGTCCGAAGCAGCGACCTCGAAGACCTGACGATTGCCACGCGCGGCGACGAGCACGACCCCTTTCCCGACGAAGAAGCGGAGACGCACGTGCAGAGGCCACCAAGGCCCGAGGCGCCAAAACCGAAGACGACCCCTCCGCAGGAGCCGGATTCGGGTCTTACTACCGGCCCCACGCATCGCATCCGACGCTGAGCGACGCACCTTTTTCCGACGGAACGGCGTGGACGAATCCAAGCCTAAGGCATGAGTCTTTCGCTTTCCCGAATCGCGTCGCGCCTGCTCGTTCCCACGCTCTGTTTCGCGGCCAGTACGGCGTGCGGAGGCATTGCGCTCGATCCGGGCGGATCTTCGAGTGACTCGCCGAGCACTCCGGTTTCGCCGGAGTCACCACCGCCGGTGAATGTGGTTCCTCCGCCTGTCTCGGGCCCCTTTTCGCCGCGTGTGAGCACGAACGACGTGTCGATTTTGTACCCGTTGCCGACGACCCGATTGAACGACGACTTCATTCCGGCTTCCGACATCGCCGCGTACGGCCCGCTGGTTCCAGAGGCGGTCTTCAAGACCGTCGTGCGCGGTGCGGCGCTCGAGCGAACGAACGTTAGGCCATCGTCGGGATACGACACGCTCCGGATCGTAGCCATTCGATTGGACCCTTGTTCGGCGCGGAGCGTCCCCGAAGGAAAATGCCGCAGCGAGGTTCGTCTCGTCTTTCAGGCGCTCTACACGGTCGAACGTGGGGACGGGACCGACGTCGGGAGCACGGCCGCGACCGATGGGGGCCTCCACGTGATGTACGACGTGCCGAGCTCCGAGCTCGTGGCCATGACCAAAGAGATTCTCGCTCTGAAGAAGGCGAACGGCGACCTCGCGTCGGACGAGCTCGGGCCCCATCCGATTTTGAAGGCGCAAGGGCTCGGAGGTGCGTTCGCCCAAGGGCTTCGAGGGATCCTGCGCTTTCACCTCGGGGAGAGCCGCATCGGGCGCGTGACCTTCTTCGACCACAACTTCGAACCGGACAGCGACGGCTGGACGTTCGGCGTGTTCGACCGCGCGGGCGGGGCGTTCGTCGCGGGCAAGATTCCGGGCCTCCAGCAGCCGATGGCCACGGTGGCCGGATCGAGCGCCGAGGGTTCGCTGGCCGAGTCTTCAGCGGAACCTTTCTCTCGGACGCCCGCAAAAGACTCGGTGGGCAAGATTGTTTCTTCGGGCCGTTCGGAGGCGAGGCCAGAGGAGCTTCGCGCTGCCTACGACGCGGCGATCCGCATCGAAAACCCGACCATGCACACGGCCGAGACGACCGATTGCATCAATTGCCACTTGGCCGAAGGGGCGCGCCGAATGGGCGAATCGGTGTACCGCTTTTCGCCAGGCCGTGAGCTCTTCGCGAGCTCCCGCAGACTGGATCGGAAAGACGAGCGCACGAGCGTGACGAACCTCCACGCGTTCGGCTATCTCCATCGTCAGGTGTCCATCACCCAGCGCACCGCGAACGAGTCGGCCGTGGCGGCCACCGCTCTCGAAGCGATGGTGAAATGACCCGTAGCGGCCCGTTGATTTACTCCCGTCGGCCACTCGCCGCCGCATCCCGACCGCCTTCGTTGCGATCCTCCGGTGCCTGCTCACCTAGAAGGCTAGGCTGCGCAACAGAGGCGCTCCTCGGTTCGCGCCTCGGCGGCCGGGCGCGGACGACGACCGGCCTCGGTCCGTAAATCAACAGGCTGCTAGACGACGATCGAAAAAGGCTCCTTGTGGACATGCCACAAGGAGCCTTCTTTGCGAGTGCAGTCGCTTAGGACCCGCTCAGAAATAACTTACCCATCTCGCCGGTCCCGCGCGCCGGATGCGGCGTTGCGGCTCCTCAAAATACAGCAGTATTCGTCGTCGCC
>JAYUKI010001293.1:0-7479 GCA_043764595.1 Myxococcales bacterium
AGTCGACGTCACCCACGTCGTCGACGTGCTCGCCTCCCGCCTCGTGGCCCTGTCCGGAGGAAAGGGCTCGCCGCGTGGGACGATAGCCATCGTCTTTGCCACCGCCTACGCCGAGGACCTTCAGCTGTGTGCCCTGGTCGAGCGTGCGATCGTGGCCGGCGGAGGTCGCGCCGTGCGTTCACCACCCACCGCGCTGTCCGTCGAGGACGGCCATTGTGTGGCCTTCGGACGCCGCGTCAGCGTCCTCTACAGGTTCTACCCGAGCGAGCACTTCGCCTCGCTCCCCGTCGCTTCTGCACTCGTGCCCCTGATCGAGGCCGGAACACTGACGACGATGTCGTCTTTCTCCTGCATGTTCGAACAATCCAAGTTGGCTTTTGCACGTGCCCACGCGCTTGTTCCGTCGCTTTCGGACCGGGTCGCCCGCACCGTGGCCGAGCGCATCCCCGAAACAGTCCTGCCCGAAGCCGCGAACCTTCTCGAGGACCGTGAAGGTTGGGTCTTGAAACGAGCGCTCGGTCGCGTGGGCGACGAAGTGTTCGTCGGGCTCCTCGAGCCCGAAGCCGAGTGGACGAGGCTCGTCGATGGCGTACGCCGCGCGAGCCTTCTCGGGGAGCCATGGATTGCGCAGCGGTTCGTTCGTCAGCGCACGATCGCCACGCCTTGGGGGCCGCGGTTCGTCACTCTGGGCGTGTACGTCTGCGACGGCGAATTTTGCGGATATTTCGCTAGGTTGACCGAAGTAAGCCACACGTCCCACGACGCTCTCGTCGTGCCGGTCGTGGTGGCCGGTGCGCGCGAAGCTTTCCGCGGTCCGCTCGAGGTCGTGTCGTGATCCCCGGACCGTTTCGCAGGGGCATGCGGGGGGCAAGCTTGCTCTCGCTGGTTGCGTTCGCGACGGCGTGCTCGCTGCGCCCGTTCACACCGTCGGTGTCGGTCGCGTTCGTGACGCAGGACGTTCCTCTCCCGAAGAGCATGGCCGTGCCCACGTCGCGCGAAGTCTCGGCGCGCTGGGAGCTCGCGTCGGACGATCCGTGGGCCCGCTACGAAAAGAGCACCCTCGTCTCGTCCCTCGATGCCGTCGCGGGCGGAGCGGGCAGGGCCGAGCTCCCCGACGTGACCACCCTCGACGTCCTCTACGACGCCACGCGCGCGGCACGTAGGCTCGGCGAAGTCGGCCTTCCCAAAGGGACGCTGTGGATCTGCGACATGCGCGGCGCCGCTTCGGTGGCGTTCGGGGCGGCGCTTCCGCGCTACACGAAGGAGCCCATTTCGCCCGTGCTCACGTTCAACAACTGGCCGTCCGAAGAAGGGCTCGTTCCGGCCGACGAGACTCTCGCCGCGCTCGTGCTCATGGCCCCGCCGCGGCCGCCGCGCGAGACCCCGAACGGCCACCCAGTCTTCTTGCTCGACTCGTGGAGACTCGCGTACCGCGACGACGATCCGGGTGGCGCCTACGACAACCGCTACATGCTCCAACCGCACGAGCTTCCCACTGCCGACGAGCTTCGTCAAAGAGGCATCACGAGGGTCGTCTACCTTGTCGAAAGCCTGGACGACACGGAAGGCGAAGAAGACGACCTTCACCCGGTCCTGCGCGCCTGGCAAGCGAGCGGGGTCGGCGTGCACCTCGTCGACCTCGAGTGGCTCTCGAGCCTCACTCTCGACGTCGACTGGGCGAAGACTCTCGCTCCGAGCGGCCACTACGTCGAAAATCGCGCTGTTTTGCAGGATGATCCACACTTCTACGCCCGAGCTCGAGGAGGCTTCGGCTTCGCGTACGGCCACCCGCTCCTCTTTCCCGGCGGCTTCTCGCGGAGCCGGGGCGGGTATGGGGGCTATGGCGGTGGGTTCGCAGGAGGCTAAGAGTCCTGCTCTCGCCGAACATGCAATCGAGCCCCAGGCCACAGGATTGCCTATGGCGAGCCACCGAAGGAAGCGAATCATGAAGGGGACGGCGATGGCTTTCGCGCCCGCTCTAGTGGCCTTTTCGCTCGCGCTCGCAGGTGAGTCCAGTGCCGATCCGAAAGCGGCTCCACCCTGCGTAGGGTGCGTGCTCGTTCCGCCGCGCTCCGATGCCGGTCCCATGCCGCTCCTGGTGACTCTTCACGGCGATATCGATCACGCTCCGACGACCGCTGCGCCGTGGACACCGGCGATCCTCGCACGTGGCTGGGCGCTTCTGTCCATCGAGTGTCCGGTCGCCGAGGGATGCGACAAGGGAAGCTTCTGGCGCTGGAACGGCTCGCCCGGCTGGATTTTTGCGCAGATCGCGAAAGTGCGAGCCCGATATCCCATCGACGAACGACGGATCTTTCTCTCGGGGTGGTCCGGGGGAGCGTCGTACATCGGATGGCACGCGCCCGAGCTTTCGCAGAAGCTCGCGGGGCTCGTCCTTCACGGCGGAGGCGTGGCCCCACCCACGCGCGAGTGTCCCAAGAGTCTCGCTCCGGTCTACTTTCTGGTGGGCGATCAGAATCCGCTCCACCACCTGGCGAAAGACCTTCGCGACTACTTCGAGCGGTGTGGGAATGCGGTCACGTGGGACCTCTTGCCGCGTGCGGGGCACGTCGCCGAGCTTGCTTCGCTCGACACCGCCAGAGCGAACGCGATCCTCGATTCACTCGAAAAGAGCCTCCTTGCGCAGCCGACGGTGGGCACCGATGGCGGGCCTCTTGCGGGAGCCATAGCTCCGGCCCTCGAGTCACGTCCCGAGCACGCGAGAGACTCGGTTTCGACCGTACCGTCCGTGGTCCCCTCTCCCCCACGTGTCGAGAGGCCGAGCCCTCTGGGACCCGCACGCGGCTGCACGGCTGCGCCGAAGGAGCGCTCCGATGCCCCCGCCGTTCTCGCGATCCTTGCCGTAGGTTTCGTGGCGTGCCGCAGGTCGTCGCGGTCGACGCGCGTGTGACTTTGCAGGTGCCCGCTGCCCTCGTCGCGGAATGCCGCGGGTCCGCGATAGACACGACTCGTGTATGGTCTCTCGCACCATGCGATCGCGACGAATCGAAGCGTGGGCGAGGCTCTTCGGGCTCCTTCTGGCGGCCGTGGTCCTGCTCTTCTCCACGAAGGGATATGGCGCATCGATAGGGGATGCGGCGGCCGTGGATGCCGGTCCGGCGCTCGTCGCGCCTGCACCTGACGGAGCGGCTCCGGCGAGTCAGCCCACCCTCCGCAACGGAGGTCACGACGAAGCTGCGATCCGTGAGCCGAGCGCCGTCCAAAGCGCGCGTCCCGAAGTGCAAAAAGCAACGGCCTCCGAGCCGATGGCTTCGGCCAGCGTCAAGCCTCCGACGCCGTCTCCATCTGCATCCGTGACGGTGGCAAGCGCCAAGGACGGCGCGCCGGTTCGTCTCCGCGATCGCAAGCTCTTCGTCCTCCGTGTGGGCCGCGGTGGGCTTTCTCCCGAAGAACGGGCGCGAAAGGCGAGCCTCGCTCTCGACGCCGCCTTCGACAAGGGGCTCGCAGGCGAGGTCACCATCGAGGCTCCTTCGCCCGACGTCGCCACGATCGTGCTGGACGGTACCCCGATCGTGCAACTCGGGGTCGACGATGCCGCTGCCGCTTCGGACACGAGCCTGTCGGTCCATGCCGTGGCGACCGCCGAGCTCGTGCGAGGCGCCGTCAAATCGGAGCGCACGCGTCGGGACGTCGCCACCACCGTGTTCCACTGGTCGCTCGTCGTCTTCACGGGCTTGCTTGGTTTCCTCGTCCAGCGAAGGTTGCGTCGGCTGCTCCGCGCGGCGCGCATTTGGTTGCGTCGGCATCCCGAGAAAATCCCGGCGTTTCGTGTCGCGCGCATCGACCTCGTGAGACCGACGGCGCTGCTCGGGCTACTCCAGCTCACGGCGGCGTTCCTCGATCGCGTCGTGCAGGGCACGGTGCTCTACGTTTGGCTCGTATTCTCACTCTCCCTTTTCGAGCAAACGCAGGGCGCGAGCGCCACCATCTCGGGCTTCGTCGTGAAACCTCTCGGCGCCTTTGCAGGGCGCGTGGCGTCTTCACTGCCGAGTCTGTTCGCCCTCTTCGTGGCCTTCTTGCTCCTCGGCATCGTCGTGCGTTTCGTCGGTCAGGTCGAGAAGACCATCGAGCGAGGCGAAGCCGAATTGCCAGGTCTTTCCAGGGACTTGGCCAAACCCGTCTTGGTCTTGGTCCGTGTGTCCATCGTCCTCTTCGCGCTCCTCGTCGGAGCTCCGGTCGTCACCGGCAGCGAGGACGCCGTCTTCTCTCGGGTCGGCCTTGCGCTGGTGGGCGCACTTGCGCTTTCGAGCGCCCCGCTCCTCGCTTCGGGGGCGGTGGGGATGCTGGCGCTCTTCTCCGGACGCTATCGGGTAGGCGAGTACGTCTCGTTCGACGGCCGCCAAGGCCGTGTGGTTTCCGTTTCGGTGCTCGAGCTGCGTCTGCGCGACGGCGAAGGCGCGGAGCTTCGCATTCCGCATTTGCTCGCCCTCGTTCGTGACGTTCGCGTGTTTGGCCCGTACCGGCTCGCCAGCTTCGAGGTCGTCGTCGACGCAACTTCGGATCTCGAGCTGGTCCGAACCGTTCTCGTGAATGCGGCCCGCAGTCGCCACGGAGAGCCCCGCGTCCGCCTCCTGGGCATGCACGCGAAGGGAGCTCGTTTCGAAATCGTCTCCCGCCGCGCGGACGACGAAGGCGACGCGGCCACCACGGTCGCGAAGGCCCTTCGAGATGCGGGAATTGGCTTCGGAGAGGTCGCGTGAGCCGGCTCGAAAGAGCGAGTGTCGGCGAGCGGGCGCCGTCGACGGGTACTCGATGAGCTCGCTTCCGCTCGTGATGGGGCTGCTTTTGCTCGCGTACCTCGGCAGCTTCGTGGCGCTTGGGAAAGGCTCGTTCGCGACTTCGTCGAACGTGGGCTGGATCGTGCTTGGCTTCGTGCTCGGCCCGTACGTGCTCAACGTGGTGGGCGAAACCCTGCTCGAAGCCGCGACGCCCGTCGTGACCATTGCGGCAGGGTGGGTCGCGTTCGCGACGGGGGTCCGGGTGTTCGGCCTCGAGGATGCCGGTACCTGGCGCACGAGCGCACTCGGCGTCGCCACGGGAACCATGACGGCGCTCGTCGCGAGCGTCGTGGTGTGGTTCGTCCTGCCGCTTCTCTTCCCTGCATTTGCGGCCGATTCGGGCCCTCGATTCGCGGTCTCCGTGACCGCCGGAGCCATCGCTTCCGGTTCGGGTCGTGACCTCGGTGCGACGCGTGCCGACGCCCCCGCGTCCGAGAAGCTACTCGCCCGCATCGCCCGTGCCGAAGTCGTCGTTCCGGTCCTCGGCTCGCACGTAGCGCTCGCGTTCGTCGCGAAACCTTCGCTTGGTGTGCTGCCTCTTCCCTTCGTCGTCTCGTTTTCGCTCACTCTCGTCTTGGGTCCACTGCTCGGAGCTCTCACCGTTCCGCTTTTTGGGCGCGAGTTCGGACTACGCGAAGGGTGGGGGGCGCTCTTTGGCATGTGCGCGCTCGCCGTCGGGCTCTCGGTTCGCTTCGGAGCTTCGGTGGTGTGGGTTCTCTTCTCTTTGGGAGCCACACTCGTTCGGTTTTCGCATCATCGTGACGACATCCGCGCCATCGTCGCACCGACCGAGCGCTCCCTCCTCTTGCCGCTGCTCGTGGTAGTCGGTGCGAAGCTCGACTTGGGCAGTCCGGTCGTATTGGTCGAAGCGGCCCTGGCCTTCGTGTTCGTCCGTGTCTTCATGCGCATCGCGCTCTTGTCGCCGGTATGGGGAAATGGACGCGCTCGTGCCCTCGGCGGCCTCGCGGCGCTGCCGGTCACTCCGCTCACACTCGTCATCGCCTTATCGGCGAACACACGCTTCCCTCATGGTGCCGGTGGGCTCCTCGCACCTCTCGCGGTCGTCCTTGCGGCCGTGGGCGAGCTCGTCGCCCCCCTCGCGCTCCGAACGCTCCAAAAGGGCTCCCCTCGGTCCATCGAGGCCCGGCCGTGAGCTCCACCTCCAGTCTGCGCACACCTCAAACTCGGGCCGTTCGGGCCGTTGCCCTCCTCCTCTTTTTCGCGCTCGCGTACTTTGCGTCACGGGCCCGCGGTGCGGGCTCCGGTGGTGAGGTGCTGTTGGCGCTCGGTCTGTTCTTGCTCGGGGGAACGCTCGTCGCGGAGCTGCTCGAGCCCCTCCGTGTGCCCCACCTTACCGGCTATCTCGCAGTGGGCGTGCTCTCCGGCCCGCATGTCCTCCACCTCGTCGATCACACCACCGTCGAGTCGATGACCAAGCTGAACGCGCTCGCGCTCGCGCTCATCGCGTTCGCAGGTGGGGCCGAGCTGAAGCTGGACCTACTGCGGAAGGGCCTGAAATCCCTGACGATTGCGACCCTGCTCCAGACCGGCATCGTGTTCGTCGGGGCCACGGCGGTGTTCGCGCTCGCCCGTCCCCTCATCCCGTTCACCGTAGGCATGGCGCCTCGCGCCCTCTTCGGCGTGGCCCTTCTCTGGGGCATTCTCGCCGTAACGCGAAGCCCTTCCGCCACCCTCGGAGTGCTCGCGCAGACTCGCGCCAAAGGCCCTCTCACCACGTACACCCTCGCCTTCGTCATGAGCTCGGACGTCGTCGTCGTCGTGCTGTCCGCGCTGGTCATCGCGGTCGTTCGTCCACTCACTCTTCCTGGCGCCTCGCTCACGATGGCTGGATTTTCGGCGCTCGGGCACGAGCTCTTGGGCTCGGTCGCGCTCGGCACCACGCTCGGTCTCGTGATGATCGCGTACCTCAAGTTCGTCGGCCGTCAGCTCCTCGTGGTGCTCGTCGCGCTCGGCTTCGGCTTCACCGAGGTCCTCTCGTATCTGCGTCTCGAGCCTCTCCTGACGTTCCTCGTCGCCGGATTTCTCGTGCAGAACCTCTCGTCCTACGGCGAGAAATTTCTCCACGCGATCGAGGACATGGCGAGTGTGGTGTTCGTCGTGTTTTTCGCCACGGCGGGGGCGCACCTCGACCTTGCCCTGCTGCGCACGTATTGGGTGGTCGCACTCATCCTCTTTGCCACGCGACTCACCCTCACGTGGGGGGCGAGCGCCTTGGCTACCCGGCTGGCCAAGGACCCGCCGGAGATTCGCCGATGGGGGTTTGCAGGGCTCGTATCGCAAGCCGGTGTCACCATTGCCCTGGCGGCTGCGATCGAGCGTGCTTTCCCTACGTTCGGCGCCCCCCTGCGTTCCCTGGCCATCGCCACGGTGGCTCTTTGCGAGCTCGCCGGCCCGGTCCTCTTCAAGGCCGCGCTCGACGCGACCCGAGAGAGTGAAGCGTTCCGTCTGTCCGCCCTCCCGTCTGCACCCTGGTCCGCACTCGACCCCGCAGCAAAAAACGAGCCCGAAAGCTTGCCGCCACCTTCCGCAAACGGCGCTTGAAAAGAACGAGAGGTCCCTCCGAAATGCCCTTGCAAGGCGAAGAAGTACGGTTACAGTGTTGGCCGTCACGGACTCGGTCGATCGCTCGCCTCTCGTCTTCTTCGGGATAGCGCAGACA
>JAYUKI010001294.1:0-7478 GCA_043764595.1 Myxococcales bacterium
ACGGTCGCCGACAGCCCGCACGATCGCGAAACCATCGGCGAAGGGGTCTCGGTCTACGGCGAGCTTCGCAAAGCGGCCCGCGACGAAGGCTGCATGAACGTCTCGGACCTTCTGCTGCGTCGCGTGCGCGTGGGCCTCACGCTTCCCGAAGGGGGCTGCGCGAGATCCAAAACATTCGCGAGGTCGCCCAAGCCGAGCTCGGCTGGTCCGACGCCGAGTGGGACCGTGAAGAAGCCGCGTACCGCACGACGTGGAACGCGGCCTACGCGCCGCCGAAGTAGACCGCCGAGCGGAGGCGTCAGTCGTCCGATAGATCCGGACGCGCGCCGCCCATGCCGATCGCCCAGCCCATCGTGTACCGTGCGTTGACTTCGCAGCGTGGGTTGAATCGTGTACGCGCACCGTCGGCGTACCGAAACGCGTCCACTCCGAAGGGGCCGAAGTAGCCGATTTCACGAAGAGATTCGGCAACCCGTTGGCTTTCGTCGAGAAGCACACGGGCCTTTTCGGGCAGGAGGTCGTGGGCTCGCGCCGTCTTCTGCCAGACCCCGTTTGCGTCGCAGAGCGTAAGCGAAACAAGCCACTTTTTGCGAGCAGGGGAAGGCGGGACGTCGTGGCTCGTGGGCCGGCTGATCTCCACGGGAAATGGGCTTCGCCGCCGCGCCCGCCGCCGCGCACCTCCGTTGGCACTCTGGGAACGGAATCATTGGCCAATGGGCTGCCTGCCTATTGTCCCAGCGCAACCTGTCGAACCGCAGAAGGAGCGGCGGCGCGTGAGAGCGCGGAGACAATCCCTGTACCTCCGCGCCGCGCGCCCCGGTGATACGGTCCGGCCATGAGCAAGAGCGTTCTCTTCGCCCAACGTCATGCCCACTCCGCTCGGTCCGGTCGCGATCGAGAACGCCAAGGCCAACGAAGCGATCGGGCTCATCGCGGGGTGTCTTTCCGGACCCCGTGAGGACCCCAAAAGCTCTCCAGCTTCTGCGTCTCGAGAAGCGCCTCCGCCCCGCTCAGGGCACGACGACGTCGAAGTGCACCGACCAGTTGTAGAGTGAATACCCATGCAGCGACGGTGTCGCGTCGGAGTCGCGTACGTTTCCACGAGGGCCATTCGTGGGTCCGGGACACGCGGGCGACGGGGCGTTTTGGGCGTACGAGAGGCGTCCGTTCGCGCCGGACGGCGCAGAAGCGAGCGTCACGACGACCGTATCGGGCCCGCTGACGGCGACGTTGGTTATCGCAGGCGCGGCGCCGCTATCGGTGTAGCGGAAGCCGTAGTCACCGGGGTTGGTGACCAGGGTCGTGTCGAGAACGAGCGGGGGAACGGGGACGATGAACTTGACGGTGATCACATTTGCAGCGCGCGTGACGCTCTTCGGCCGTACGGGCTCCCACGGCCGGCCGCCGAGGACCTGCTTGACGTAGGCCTTCGCGAAGTATTCGCCGAGCCTTCGATTGCTGTTGGCCGAGTAGTGGAGGCAATCGTTGGCGAAGGGAAGCGGGTATCCCGGCCCGACGATGACCACCTTGCCCGGAGCGCGCTCGTGCGCTGCGAGCTGGAGGTTCGCGATGGCGCTCGTGGGTCTGTCGGTCCACCCGCTCATCTGCGAAATGAAGAGGGGGATAGGCAGGATTTGACCCGTGCGTAGCTTGACCTGGGTCTCGTAGTCGCTTTGCCACTCGATCAGCCCATCGGCGTAGTTTTGAATCTTGTTCGGAGTGCCGTCGGTACCTTCGAGTGGAAACGCGACTCCATAGTGGTCCGACTCGCCATGAATCGCGGTTACCGCGCGGACGACGTAAGACTCGCCTCGCGCCGTCGCGAGACGCTTGGCATCATCCACCTGCCGCATGCCGTCGTCGAAGGGACTCACGTAGAGGTTGAGATCCCGCGGGCAACCGCCCTTCCGCAGGCAATGATAGGTATTCCCACTTCGACCGTGAAGACTGACCAGGACGTCGTGGCTCTGCCTCGCCGCGGGTTCGTCCTTCAAGTAGATCGTGCGCGCCAGACTGCTGATTTCGTTCGCGATTCCGCTCGACGCCGTCTCGACTGCGTAGTTGAAGAACATGTCCCCTTCGACGAGCGGAACGAGGGCCGAGGGGGTCTGGTAGGACGCGCATCCCTGGGCGTTGCAGCTCCCGCCCGTCATCACCCCGACGTCGAACATGAGATTGGAGAACGGCTGCACGGTGGTGAGGACCGGAGTCCCGAAGTTCGCGACGGCGTTGCTTTGCCCAGTAGAGAGCACGTGGTTGATGTCGAAGTGCCTGTAGAGCGGATCGAGCCGAGTCCGCGGAGGTCCAGTGTCCTCTTCCGGTGCCACGGCGCCGTCCGGAAGAATATTCGGGCCGGAGTCTCCCGTACCAGGCCTCGCCGCGTCGAGCTTCGAGGCGTCCGCGCCCGCGCCCGACCCTGGAGCAGCGGGCGGGAATCCGACCTTCCCGGCGTCTTCGGCGTCGGCCGCCGGGCCACCGTCCGCCGTGACCGTGCACGCCACCGGAATGGCCACGAGAGCGAGAAGGGAGTAAAAAGCGCGACTCCTGATCATTGGCTCCCTCAAGCAAGATATTGGCCGCTACGCCGGGTCCGATTTTCTCCACGATCTCCGTGGATCGCGGCGAGCTCTCGAGTCGCGACGAATGCACATTCGTCACGCGGGGCGTTTTGCACCACACGCTCGCGTTCCCCTAGAGCTCCGGAAGCGCGGCCATCCGCGTCATCGCCGAGCGCGTGCGGCCCCCGCGACACACGTGGAGCGCATCAGCGAGCGTGTTTGCGTCCACCCGCTCACGACGGGCTCGCATCGCATGATGCCGACATCAGGATGCCCGACGTCGCAACCTCCCTGGCTCAACTCAATCGGGCGTGGGGTACGCTCCCACGCGTGCCAAGACAAAGGCGATGCCCCCGCTCGACACACCGTGGACGCGGGATCGGCGGGGGCAAACACGACCGAGGCGTTCTCAGGCCGCGCGGCGGCGCAGCGGTAGCTCGAGCGTCGCTACGAGCGCATACGCCGCCACACTGGCCATGACGGCGCCGAACAACGCTCCCGAGACGTGGCCGACCTGAACCAACGCGAGTGCGACGGTCATGACGCTGGCGAAGACGACGAGGGGCCATAGTGCGAGGGGGAGCCACGAGCTCGAACGGCGCGTCAGCGTCGCGAGCCGCCTGGACGTGTTGCTCGCGGGCTGGCTGGGAGGCTGTAGCTCAGGCCCCGCAGGTGGCGTCGTGCCCGAGACGCTGAGGCGGCGAGCACGGCCAGGCCATCGCCCTCATCCTCCGAACCGCCGTCCTCGAGGAGAAGCCCCCGACGACGAAGGTCACGTCGCGCGTCGACAGGTGCCCAACGGCACGGAAGTCGAGCTCGTCGCCCTTCTCTCGATATGCACCATCGAGGAACACCGCGTGTACGTGTCAGCGGGTGATGCGTCTCTGTTCACAGCCCGTCTTGCGCTGCGTCTTCACGAACACGGCGACCCTCACATCCGAACGCGCTGGTGCGCCTTCAACAGGCCGCTCGGGTAGACGACGCCCCGCCACTGAATGCCGCCGATGCGATGGCCGACGATTCCCGAGCGCAGCGCCATCCACGCGGTGCCGAAGAAGCCGATGGGCCAGCAGAGCGCAGGAAGAATCGAGCGACCCGTGGCGCGCGCGGCCAGCACCGTCGCGAGCGTCATGCAGGCGCCGCCCGTGAGGGGAATGAGGTGCAGCGCGCGGTCGACCGGCAGCGCGAGCGCGAGCAGAGACAGTGGCATCCACGCGGCGAGGGCGGCGACCGCGATGGCGCGCACGAGCGAGAAGCCCGCCATGATGGCGAACAGGTTCTTCTGCATCAGCCGCGTCATCTCGCCGAACGACGAGTACCACTCGAGCGTCACCTCGCCGCGCCCGTTGATGATGTCGCAGGTGCCGCCGTGCGACTTGATCATCAGCGCCAGCCCGAAGTCGTCAGCCACTTCCAGTCGCAACCACGAGAAGCCCGGCGTCTTCGCGAAGGCAGTGCGGCGCACGAGAATGAAGGCTCCGGTCGCGGCGACGTGACGTGACTTCGGGTCTCTCACTTTTCGCAGCCGGCCGTTGCCGCTCAAGAGCGCGAGCGAGACGTCGAACACTGCGTCACCGACGAAGCCGCAGGTGGCGATCTGCGGAACGACCGAAAGGCAATCGACGTGCTGCGCGTCGGCGTAGCTGATGGCCCGCTTCAAGGCCTGGCCCGAGAGGTGCGTGTCGGCGTCCATGAAGAGCAGCCAGTCACCGGTGCTCTGCGCGACGCCTTTCTCGAGCGCGTTGAGCTTGCCCAGCCAGCCGTCGGGCAGCTCGGTGAGGTGCAGCACGGTCAGCCGCGCGTGCGCGCGCGCGTGCGTCTTCGCCAGCGCGTCGAGCAGCGCGCCCGTCGAGTCGGTGGAGCGGTCGTCGACGGCCACCACGCTCACGTCGGGGTAGTCGAGCGCCAGCATGCTCGCGACCGCGCTCTGCACGTGTTTCTCCTCGTTGCAGGCGGGCGAGATGATGGTGAGAGACGGCCAGCGCTCCCGTTCGGGACACGGCACGTCGCGCAGCAGCGGCAACCGCAACAGGCCACGCATCGTCGACCCGAGCACCACCACGCCGGCGAGCGCGGGGAGGAGGACGAAACAAAGATAGCCGAGCGTCACGCGGAGAAGTCTACGCGTTCGAGCACTCCAATCGGGCCGAGAACGAGCGGCGCGCCGCGGAAGGTGCGCGTCCCACTGGCATGAGCGCCCGGCGCGAGCTCATTCACGCCTTCGCACGGCACCGTAGGTGAATCAAGGCACTTTTCAGGGTGTCGGCTGGGCTCGCCGGCGTGGCGTTCGGCACGTGACGGTGCCCGATGGCGCCGCCGAGGCGGTTTCGTCCCTGGAACGAAGGTTGCCAAACCCGACCAAGCGGCATGCGGACGCAACGCAGCCTCGGGTCCTTCTCGTTCCTTGACGATCACGACGATGGCCACGGCGGGTTGGCGCGAGACCTGGCCTTCGCCCGACGGACCTCGCCGAACGCAAGAAGACGCCCATCGCATCTTGGTCGCGTGACGATTTGAGGGAGACGGTCGAGTGGCTGAGGTCGCTCGGAAAGAGCGCGGTGTAAGCGAAACAAGCCACTTTTTGCGAGCAGGGGAAGGCGGGACGTCGTGGCTCGTGGGCCGGTGCGGGGAGACGATAGCCCTTGGCGAGGCGGTTTCGGCCATGGCACGGAGGCTGCCGAACCCGAGCAAGCGGCATGCGGGCGCAACGCGGCCTTCGGGCGCGCCTTCCGCACGTTCTACTCGGCCGCCTCGACGCTACCGGCACCTCGACGGAGCACACGACTTGCCCAGTACGGCGGTCCTCGAGCGGGCGTCCGCTTCGGCACGTCGGTCGGCTCGCCGATGCCCTGCAGGTACTCCCCCTTCGGGGATCGCGAAGCGCGTCGGCGACGCTCGTCGGCGTCCGACAGATCGCGCCACGCAACCGGCTCGCACTCGCCGTATCCAAACACGCGCTCGAGGTCGCGCCGTGGTGCCTCGAGATCCCGTCCGCTCGGCGGTGCGGCGCCGAAGAAGCCCACGACGCGGTTTGTTGGATCGACGGAGGACCTGCCGCGCTAGGGTGGAGATCGTGCGAAGTCCCTCGAAGATCGGCTCCCTCTGGAGATGCGTGCTCATCGCCAAGATCCTCGCGACATCCGTCGTGTTCGCGGGTGTTGCGAACGGCGCGGACGCACCGAATCCACCGCCCCCTGCGAACGCCCCCGCAGAAGACGAGGACGACGACGCGCCGCCTAGCGTCGACGTGGACGCCGTCTACGACATCGACACGATTGGAGCCGACGGGCTCGAGCGTACGAAGCTCGAGACCCTCGTGGAGCTCACGCCCCGACCGCTCCCCGCGCGTCTTTCGGGCCGAGAAATCGTGGAGATCACTCGGCGCATCCGAAACCTCGAGCTCTTCGACCTCGTCGTCGTGACCGTGAAGGGGCGAGAGCTCCACGTGCACGTCCGTCGCAAAGTCACCATCCAACCGATTTTTGAGTTTTCCACGGGGAAGACCCTTGCGGATACGGCGATCACGCTCGGCGCCGTCGAGAACGACATCGACGGTCACGGCTCTCGGCTCGGGGGCAAGGTCGGCTACGAGGAGCGCACCTTCCGCTTCGCGCTGTGGCTCTTCCAACATCCGTACCGCCCGAAAGCCTGGGCCCACGAGTACTCCGTCGCCTTCGAGGGCTCCGCCTTTCGTTTCGAGGGTGCCGGAGAAACCTCGGGGTGGCAGCGGCAACGGCTCGGCGGTGAGACAGCGCTTCTCTTGCCGTTCACCTTCGGTTCGCGCTTTCGCTTCGAGCTCCAGGCAGCCCTCTACCGCGAAACGTTTGTCCGTGTGGAGGGAGCGCGCGAGCCACGAACGGGCGTATTCGTCGGTCCGACGAGCGAGATCGTGTTCGACGCGTTTTCGTTCCACGACCTGACGCCGACGGGGTTTCGCAGCCACCTCGAGATCAAGCCGGGCATTTTTCTCGGACCGGCCGAGGCCCGGCACGAAGCGCGTTGGCTCGCCCTCGGGGCGGCGAAGCTCGCGTCGTACACGGCGTTCGTCGCGCAGGGCAACGCCCGCGTGGTCAATGGGGGCAACGTCAACCACTCGGTTCTCGTCGGTAGTCAACAGGGCGTGCGGGGCCTCCCCGATGCCCTCTACCGCGCCCGCGCCGCGGCGTGGCTCAACGTCGAGCTGCGCCAGGCGATTCCGCTAGGGAAGCGGTGGTATGTGCAGGGCGTTGCCTTCTCGGACGTCGCAGGGTTCGACCCCATGAGCGCGCGCGGGGTCGCGGGCAATCCTACGTTTGCGTGGTCGACCGGATTCGGCGCACGCCTGCTGCCTACGGCGCTCGTCGATACGCTCCTGCGCGTCGACGTGGCACGCCTCCACTATCCGACGGAGATCGCGTCGTGGTTCGTGCAGGTCGGGATATCTCAATACATAGGCGGTGGCGATTGAATGCGAGTGGGCGTCTTTCGCGCGAATGGCCTCGACGACGTCTCCGCGGCGGCCTCGCGCCGCGCGCTGGGGTGAGCGAGCGTCGGTCGAAAGGCGCCGCGACGCGGCTCAGGGAAGCAGCGGCACGTCCACTGTGACGTCGCCGCTCGCGGGCAGCGTGAACGGGAGCCGGAGCTGCGACGGGAGCGAGCAGGTCGGTGCGAGCGCAGGCGGCCCGAAGCGGACGCCCGCTCGAGGACCGCCGTACTGGGCAAGTCGTGTGCTCCGTCGAGGTGCCGGGAGCGTCGAGGCGGCCGAGTAGAACGTGCGCAAGGAGCGCCCGAAGGCCGCGTTGCGCCCGCATGCCGCTTGCTCGGGTTCGGAAACTCCGTGCCTGGGCCGAAACCGCCTCGTCAAGGGCTATCGTCTCCCCGCACCGGCCCACGAGCCACGACGTCCCGCCTTCCCCTGCTCGCAAAAAGTGGCTTGTTTCG